>NZ_CP155729.1:1504166-1805000 GCF_039724765.1 Sagittula stellata E-37
CCTGGTCAGGGCCGTCTCTGCCGGGCAGACCCGCTCATCCGGGCGTCCTTCACACCGTGCTGCTGCATGACCGCTTCGAGCCCTTACTACCAGATGCTGCGGGGTGTTTGAACGACGGGTTCGGCCGTTCTCGGTTGTCCCTGTCGACCAGTCCAGATTGCATTGGCTTTGCTTTACGGTCTATGAGGCGCGTTCTGGCAGGAACGCTTACACGCCCAGCCACCCTAACCCCGTGAAGGCGGCCATGCCGAGGACCATGGTCGCAATAACGTGGTCCGTTCCAATCGCGACGCCAACCGCGATACCGGCCGCGAGCCAGGTCGCCGGTGGTTGTCCGGCCAGCGACGACGCGACCAGGCTGGCCACGATCAGCCCGGGCAATTCATCCAGCACCCAGGTGTGACGCGACTCCCGGATGCGCCCGCCCGCGATAAGCCCGGTCACACGGATCGCGAACGCCGCGATGGCCAACAGCCCGATCACCGCCCAGTATTGCCCACTCATGCGACGGCTACGCTTTTGCGTCGCATCAGAGCGCAGGCCGCCAGCCCGATAAGTGCCCCGACAACGATCCCGTATGCCTGCGGCACCCCGAGGGAGACCGTGGCCACCGTCGCCCCAGCGGCAGTGACCCAAGGCAGAGCTTGCGACCGGCCCCGCCACACGCCGCGCGCCATGGCAATGAAGGCGGCTGTGAACGCAAAGCCGAGGCCGAAGCGTTCGAGGTCGGGTAACACGGCTCCAGTTGCCGCGCCCGCGACGGTCGACGCGGTCCAAACAGAAATCATGACGAAACCCGACCCCAACAGAAACGCCGCGCCGACATCCGTCGACTTCGCGCGCTCTGCCATGGTCAGGGCCCAGTTCTCGTCCCCCGTGACGTGGATCGCGAGGATCTTCCACCGCCATGAAAGCCCGACCAACACGTCCGAGAGAGAGGCGATCATGCCGACGTAGCGCAGGTTTAGCGCGGCCCCGGCCAGCACCGCTCCCAGGACCGTGCCGGTCGTGGCGAATTGCTCGACGGCTACGATCTGCGACGACCCGGCATGGACGGACGCGCTCATCAGGCCAACGCCCCACGACGGAAAGCCGACCTGCGCCGCCAGCAACCCAAATGCGAAGCCGTAGACGGCTGCGCCGAGGGCAAGGGGAAGGATGGTAAGGGCACCGTGTTTCATGCCATTCAACATAGGTGGATCAGCTGATGCGAAGTATACTGATCTTGGCAAATTGATGATCGGATCGCATCATGTATACGGTATATGTTGCATGGGGGAATCATGGACGCGCCGGACCGGAAGTTACTCGATCAGCTGCAGCGGAACTCGAAGGTATCGATCCAGTCTCTTGCCGACACGATCGGGGTCTCGACCGCATCCGTGCAGCGGAGGATGCGATCGCTACGAGAGGCCGGCGTAATCCAGCGCGAAGTGGCCATCCTCGATCCCAAACCCTTGGGCCTTGGCATCACGGCCATCGTTGCGATCGAGCTCGAGCGTGATCGGCTCGACCAGATCGACACCTTCAAGCGCAAGGCGCGGGAAGATCGGCAGGTGACTCATTGTTACTGCATTGCTGGGGACGCGGACTTCGTTCTTGTCGTGATGGCCGCAGACATGGCGGATTACGAGGCGTTCACGCATCGGTTCTTCTTTGCCGACAAGAACGTCCGCAAGTTCAGAACGTCCATTGTGGTGTCGACAGAGAAGGCCACGTCGGAGTTGCCGATCTGACAAGGTGGATATGATCCTCATCGGCAATGAGCACGTTCGAGATTCGCAGAACCTGTAGCGGTCATTCGAGACTGCGCTGCGGCTCGCCGGTTGTCCGCGCTGCTGACCTTGGACTGCCAGACCATGCTGCACGACTCCTCGGATGGCTGGTTCGGGGAAGCTGCACTGCAGCCATAGCTTGCCCGGCGAATGTCTGGAGAGGACCGGAAGCGACGTCAAGTCAGCGAAGCGATGTTCTGCAGTTCTGTCGGCGTGTCGCCCCAGACGCTCCGACAAGTTTGGCAATAAGGGTGCCTTTTGATAGCGCCTCTATTGTTTGATCATGGGACACAATCTTCATCGTTGCCATCCTTCGCCCATACCCAGCACGCATGCCGCTGCCTGCGTAGGTACATGAGCGGGGTATCGGTGCCAGTATCCAAGCCCTCGGCCTTGGCCCCCTCAAAGTGCCCCTCTGCGGCCTTCAGCCCCTCAGCATCACCGTTGGCATGCACAATGGAACTCAGTATAGGCCAGCTCCTAGCCTTACACTCACGCTGAACGCCCTGCATGTAGTTTCGGATTGAAGTGCCTGGGAAGCGTTTGGTGGTCACCTGAGCCCACAGATCCGTGTAGGTAATCAGCTCTGCCCTAGGGTCAGGACTCGTTCTCTCTCAAAGCCAGAAGATCACGGTCGCAGCGAGTGCGATCGCTGAGAAGAAGGTCTTTGGGCATCGGTCATAACGGGTCGCCACCCGTCTCCAATCCTTGAGCCTGCCGAACATGATCTCGATCCGGTTGCGACGCTTGTACCTGCGCTTGTCGTACGGGACGGGCGTCTTCCGTTTCGTCCGGCCCGGGATGCAAGGGCGTATCTTCTTGTCTTGCAAGGCTTCTCTGAACCAGTCGGCATCGTAGCCGCGATCTCCGAGCAGCCATTTCACGTCTGGCAGCCCGCCGACCAGCGCACGCGCCCCGATGTAGTCGCTGACGGGGCCGGCAGTCAGGAACAGGTCGATGGGCCGGCCATGGCTGTCGCAGACGGCGTGCAACTTCGTGTTCATGCCTCCCTTCGTCCGGCCAATCAGCCGTCCACGCCCCCCTTTTTCACGCCCAGGCTGGACGCCGTGCGATGGGCCTTCAGATGAGTTGCGTCGATCATCACGGTCGTCTCCTCACCATGCTCGCCCGCCAGCCCGGCCATGATCCGGGCGAAGACGCCTCTATCGCTCCACCGCTTCCAGCGGTTGTAGAGTGTCTTGTGCGGGCCGTATTCCCTTGGCGCATCTCGCCACCGCAATCCATTGCGATTGATAAAGATAATACCGCTCAGAACGCGCCGGTCATCAACCCGGGGCTTGCCGTGCGACTTGGGGAAGTAATGCTCCAGACGCGCCATCTGCGCATCGCTCAACCAGTAGAGATCAGACATGTTCACCGCTCGTTTTCGAACGGTGAATCACGCTCGCTCAACCAAATCAATGGGTCCTGAACCTAGAGGCGACCTTGCGCAGCAACTCAACTGCCAAGTTGACATCCCAGTCGGCGCGCTCATCGAGCAGTGCTTTGGTCCGCTCGTACACCGCCTTGGCCTCGGAATTCTTGTTTAGTTGCCGGTAGGCGTTTTCATTGATGCGCTGCAGGGCAGGGAGAGGCGTTTCTTGGTAGTTCATTGTACTCTGCTCCTTGGCTGAAATACACCTTAGTAGGTAGCGTCCGAGGACGCTACCCTCTGGGTGCTTCGGGTTAAGGTACTGCCGACGACAGCTTTGTCCGGTCCTCGAAGCTGCGCTGCTGTGTGCAGGGTCGAGCCGCAGGGCAGCGAAGGGCCTGTCACTATTGCGACAGATGGCAAACCTGGAAATCAGGCGGTGCTTGAAGCCAATCACGCAACACTCCGGTCTAAGACGCGACCCGTTTCCCGAGTTGGATCTTCACGCCGCCGCTTTCGTCAATTTGGTATGAAATAACCTCATAAACGGCAATCAGCTTGCCCGACCCGATTATTTCTTGATTCTCATCTTTTCCGCCATGTCGGACGATGGCGTACTCACTTGTTTTAAGAGCTTCTATGAACTGCTCGTACTTTTTTGAAAAACCGTGACGAGGGCCCTTGAAGGGATCGTCGTAAACCTGGTTGGCATGGATGCGTGCGCTGTGCAGCACTGGAGCATTGCAAATATTCAAGCCTCGGCCCTTTGCATAGCCAGTCCACGATGAGCGATATGTAAAGCCGGAATATAAATCTCTCATCTTGATCATTGGAATCTTCTTTCACATGTAAACTTTCTAGTTGGATGTAACCATACATGGCATAGAGTTGCCCAATTACATTCTTCCTTGTTATAGCCAACGAATGTCTGGCGCAGTGTGCTGTAACGCGGCATCTTCAACCTTTTCAATAGTCAGCTTTGGGCCGTGAGCGACGATGGCTGCGGCGCGCCAAGTGCTCCGCTCGCGGCGCCGCCGCAAGTCGGGTTCGAGCCCACACGTGCCAATACCGCCGCATTTAGGATGTTGCAGTTTCGCATCAATGTTTCCGCTATCGGCACGAGTTACCTTTCATTTATGCAGTAAGCACTCAGCCCTTCAATTAGACTTGTTAACAGTAGATCTGTGGATAAGGGGGTTGATTCATGCTAAGATCCAGATCAATCATTGGATTTTCGTTGATGTTAGCAACGTCGGCAGCCGCAGACCAAGGTCTTTTTCCTTTTGATTTGGTGCCGACTGCAGAACCTATAAGGTACCAAGACGAAACAGCGACCGTCGAGCTTGGAAAGCGTCAACAGCTTGGCTATCGTAGCTTTAAAAACGCCAATCCAAGATATTTCGCCGCCTTCGCCATCGATTTGAACAATGACTATTTTTATTGGATTGACAACACGTCCAGCATGGAGGCTGCCCATCGTATTGCAAAAACGGGGTGTCACGTGACCTCCAACCGCCCAAATACCGAATGCAAAATCTACGAGGCGGTCCGCCCCGTCGGCGGTGCAAAAGCAAGCAGTCTCGGCGATTTCCCTCAGGAGTTGGTTTTGTTTGTCATTGAGGAACTACCTCAACTCGTTGCAAATTTAGACGCAACAATAAATGACATTTCTTACCCTGCAGACAAAAATGCAACTACATACTTTGGCGTTTCGAACTCGCCAGCAGGAGGTTGGGCTGTGTCTGCTCCAAAACAGAGGAAGTCCCTCGCTGCCAGCGATGCTAGGGAGCAATGCGAATTGATACACGGTGTGAACAATCTGGATAGTTTTATCTATGAATTCGACATTTCGCTCTTCAAAATCCTCAAACGCAACAAGGTGTTGACCTGTAGTGATGCCCTCGTTTTCAGCGTGGACTAACTGGGCCCGTCTCTCTTCAGCAGCCTGCTAGAGGCCAAAGAGCAAGAGTGAAGCGCTTCGTTTAACAAGTGTTAATCGCGTGAGAGCGAACCATCTGGCTTCAACCGCGAATGCACCCTTTGTCCCGCGCTCGCTGCCATCCTTAGCTCTCCGAAAGTGCTGCGCGATGAAGTAATGGCCGCTCAGGTGAAGCTGCACTGCAGCGTCCAGCTAGGAAGCGAACGGTAGGTCAAGGCCGGTATAGGCTGTTCAACGTGGAGCCCACCCGCTGGAAACCCCGCATCGAACATCAGTCGCCACGCACCGCTTGGCGTCCGGCGCCACAGTCTTTCTTCCTGCCAAAGCCGGGCTTGACCCATGACTTAATCATCGTTTTCCCTCCCCTCAGAAGGAGACTATTCATGCCCCATATCATTCGCGCTCTCGCATTCGGCCTCGCCGCCGCCCCTGCCGTCGCACAGCAGACCGAGTATAGCGACGCCACCCGTGGGACTGTCGTTCTCCCTCAGGGCGATCATTCCTTTGCCGATGCGGTCGTCTCGCGCACAGTCGGCAGCGGAACGATCAAGACTTCGGCCGCAGACCCCGCCGCCACGCTGGGCGCACCGAATTATTCCGGGAATGTGAATGACGGCAGCTTCTTATCACTCGGTTGCAACGGGAATGTGGTCTTGCAGTTTGCCGACAACGCGCTGGTCGATGTGGAGGGGCCGGACCTATACGTGTTTGAGGTCGGGCCGAAAGTCGAGGGTATGTCGCTCGCCATTTCTACCGATGGCATGGATTGGACAGACATCGGCGCGATTGCCGGCGGGCGTGCCGAAGTAGACATCGCAGACGCCGCGCAAGACGGGGCTGATTTCCGCTTTGTGCGTCTTGCCGATGACGGAGAGGACTGTGGCACTTCATTTGCCGGGGCGGACGTCGATGCGGTCGCGGCTATCGGTTCCGCCTTGCGTTTCACGCTTGACGGCGCTGTGCTCTTTGCTCATGACAGCAGCGACCTCATGCCTGATGCCAAGGCCGCTCTCGACGAACTGGCCGCGCAGATCGCCGACGCCAATCTCTCTGCCTTCCGCGTTGTCGGCCATACCGATGCCACCGGCAGCGACGCCTACAATCTGACACTGTCGCAGGAGCGTGCCGCAGCTGTGCGGGACTATTACGCCAGCATGGACGTTTTAACCAACGTGTCGATTTCGTCCGAAGGTCGGGGCGAATCCAATCCGCTGGCCAGCAACGAGACAGAAGAAGGTCGCGAACAGAACCGCCGCGTGGAGATCATCGGGCGCTGATATGGCGTTGTAATGACGCTTCAGCGGCGCCTCAGGGCGACCATGAAGGATCGTTGAACGCAGAAGCCAACGTCGGCAATGCGGATGACGGCCTCGCAGCATTCATATAGCCTCCCAATGGCCGGAATGGGCCGGAAGCGTTGATCGACAAGAGGGGCCGGCGGATTGCAGACCTTCTCTGCGCATGCAAACCGAGCCCGGCGAGATCATGGAAGCGGACGTCGGGCCAGAGCCAGTGTACCGTCGACCGCCAGACGTCTTGCTACATGTTCATACCTCACTGGGCTACTGTGCTTGGGAACCTGAAGGGGGTCTCAGCAAGCCTCGCCTTCGGCGGCGCTGTCGTTCACCGTCGCCTAGAGGCGTTGGAAGCATGTGAAGGGAGCACCGGTCCCACGACTCTCCAAGCCTGAGGAAAATCAGCACTTCCCGGCACCGTGCCGAACCGTACAGGCCACTTCCAGTCACGTTCCTGGACAGGCAATCGGCGCATGGGCGACATCCTCGTCTCAGTCAAATGGGACAGAGCGTGAAGCTCGAAGAGAACATACCAAATTTTGGTATAACGACTGAAAAGTGAAACAATTACCCAAAACTTGAAGCTGGTCCCAACTCTTGGCCCCCGCAGTTTGGCTTCATCGAACGTCGCCCAAAACGACACAGACGAGGACAGACAGATGACGAACACCAACGCCTCTCCCTGCAGCTACCGCTGCAAAAACGCCAACTGCCTCAAGCGCCTGAAACAGATCCTTCCCGTTGAACGCGCAACCCCGGCAGCCAAGCTCGACGGGCTCACCGACCTCCTTCTCAAGACACAGGATGCCTTCCCGGCCTCCGCCGGCTTTGGAGATGAAGAGGCCACCGTCTCCTGCATGAACACCCGAAACGATATGATCCGCTATCTCGCCCTTCGCGCCGCGCGCTTCGTCGGCACAGGGCAGCGCGCCTATGAGAACATGGCTCCGACGCCCACGCATTTTATCGAGCCTTGCGATTTCCACGCCATGCACTCCTGGGTGAAGCGCGACGGCAAGGTGCGCTACGCCATCCGCATGCAGGACGCGCTGACCGCCCTGCGCAACCAAAACTACACGGATTTCCACCCGTTGCTCGCCGCCAAAGCGAGCCCCGGCGACGTCTTGATGACCCGCTTCTTCACCCCCGAGGGCGAGAGCACCAACCTGCGCGATGTCTATGCCCTGTTCCGCGCCAATTATGCGGCAAACCTGCGCGCCGGTGGTCGCATCGCATGGCTCACCTGCTCCAGGGCGCATCTGAAGTTCTTCACCAAGATCGGGTTTGTAGCCTCCGGCACCTACACCTGCCGCCACTCCAGCGAACAGCACCTCATGCGCCTCGATCTGCACGATCGGGCGCACCTCGCCGCCATGCGCAGCCCGCTGCTGCCCGTGCATGACCGCATTCTCCTCAACTGCCCCCTCCACTCCAGATCAAACCGAAAGGACAAGACCATGACCAACCTCGAGACCAAATGGACCTGCGGCCGCGACTTCAGCCAGATGGCGGCCATCATCGAAGAGGCACAGGGCCGCTTTGCCCAAATCCTCCAGCGCTACATCACCTCCGACAGCGACAAGCGCGTGGCCTACCAGCGCTTCCTCTCCTTCGAGTACCACATGACCCGCGGCGTGAACCGCTACTTCATGCGCGTGGCGGCCAGCCCGAAGCTCTCCCGCCTGCGCCCCCTGCGCAAGTTCTTCACGGATTTCGCCAATGAGGAGGAATTGCATTACCTTGTCGCGGCTTCGGATCTGAAGGCCCTGGGCGAGCCAATCCTGCCGATGCCCTTCGATGTGGCGCTCTGGCACAGCTATTTCGAGGCCGTCACCGACAGCAACCCCTTCATCCGGGCCGGTGCCGCGATGATCCTCGAGAATATCTCGGACGGTGTCGCCCGTCCGCTGGTCAAGGAGGCGCTCTCCGCCCCCTTCCTCGACCGCTCCAACACCAAGTTCCTGGTGCTGCACCAGCATGAAACCCTGCCGCACGGCGATCAGATCATCGAGGCGCTGACCTCTGCGGCGCTGCAGCCGGAGGACGTGGACGACCTCATTCTCGGCGCGCGTCAGGGCATGGTGCTCTACCTGCGGCTGGTGGAATGGGCGCTGCTCTTCGATGCCCCCGAAACCGTGGCCGCCCACGTCACGGCCCATGCGGAAGAGGTGAACCACGCGGAGATCGCCGCCTTCAAGATGGACGACCTCGTGCACGACTACTGAGCCCAACGGTTCAAGCCGCGGCGGGGGCCGCCCCCGCCGTCCCAGTCCGCTGCCACATTTTCCGGAGGATGACATGACCATGCTGACCCATCGTTTCGACAGCGCCCTAAGCGCCCTTCTGCCCCGCGCCGTCACCCGGCCGCACCGGGCCCCGGAGGTCGACCGCGTGGTGCTTGCGCGCCGTTCCACCCGCGCCTTCACAGATCAGGAGGTCGATCCCGCGCAGATCCGCGAGATCCTCGAACTGGCCGCCCGCGCGCCCTCCGGCACCAATATGCAACCGTGGCAGGCCTATGTGATTACCCGCCCCACCATCGCCCGCATCGCCGCGAAGATCGACGCCTGCGGGGTTGCGCCGGAAAAGGCGCAATGGGACGATTATCGCTATTACCCGGACAAGATACCCGCGCCACTGAACGCCCGCCGCCGTGCCGTGGGGGCCGCGCTGTATGGCGCGCTGGGGATCGGGCGCCGCGATGTGCAGGCGATGCGCACCCACTTCCGCCGCAACCTCGATTTCTTCGGCGCGCCGGTGGGCATCTTCGTCACCGTCTCGCGCCGGTTGGAGCAAGGCTCGTGGCTCGATCTCGGCATGTTCATGCAGACGCTTCTGCTGGTGGCGGAGGCGCGCGGGCTGGCGACCTGTACACAGGCGGCCTTCGCCCCGTTTCACAAGGTCATCCGCCCGGAGATCGGCATGGGAGAGGACGAAATCCTCGTCTGTGGCATTGCCCTTGGCCACGCGGAGCAAAGTGCGCCGGAGAACAGCTTCCGCACGGAGCGCGCGCCGCTCGACGACTGGGCGCGCTTCGTGCCAGTTGCGGCGGAGGTGTGACCCGGTGCCGTTACGGGCGGCTTCCGATCAAGGGGCCCGTCTCGCGGTCGGGTGTCAGGGCCGGGTGTCGAAGGCAGTCTGGCCTACGGGGCTCAGCGGGGGGGCGGGGCACCGCCCAAAAGGCGGCGCAGAAGGTCATTGGCCGCACTTGGATCGTTCGCTGCCGTGTCGATGATTTCGTCGATCCGGACCGCCAATGCGGGTTGCGTCTCTTCAAGCGTGCCGCGCAGGGCTTCGAGGTCCACAAGCGCGGTCTTGCGCCGTTCATAAAGCGCTTCGCAGGCGTCCTGCTCTGCCTGCGTGGCAAAGAAATAACTGCCCGTGGAGAGAAAGCCGCCCTTGTTGCAGCGTTCCAGAGCGGTCTGACTGCGGGGCGGGGCCGGATCGGCCCGCGTTGCGCTATCCCCCGCCGAGGACCTCGGCGGCACGCGCGGTCCCGGTGCGAGGCAGCGCAGCGAAAGGTAATCATAGGCCTGCTGCGACGCCGCGTCCCGAACCGTTTCGCGGTCGACCTCCTCAAGGGCCGCACAGAGTTCCGGCGCAGGCGGTGTCGGAGGGGCCTCGTCGGACCGGACGCTCTCCAGCTGTGTCGCGGGCCGTTGCTGTCCGTGCTGTTCAGCAACGCCAGTCCCCGCCAGCCCGAGGGTCACTGCCACAAAAATCCCGAAAGGCACACGCATCCTCACCCCCTTCACTCGGCTCGCAGGCTGGCGACGATGGCACGCATCTGCGCGCCGTAAAGATCCTCCAACTGCCCGCCGCTGCTGATCAATACGATGGAGCGGAAGTCGCTTCGGGTCAGCAATCCGCAACTGGCTAGAAGCACGAGCAACGTCCGGCAGCTTTCGAAACTCATGATCTGCACCATGATCTTGCCGATGGAGCGTTGATCGAAGGTCACCCGCCCGTTGGCGCTTTCATGGGCGACGAGGTCCATCTGCTGCGGCGTGAAAAACGCGCTCTTGATCCGCGCCGCCGAGAGGCCGAACCGCGTATAGCCGCGCTCGCAACTGTCCAGAAGCGCCCGCATGTCATCGTTGTGGCGGCGCATGAAGCCCTTGATCTGCTCCGGATCGGACAGCTTCGCCTCCCGCAGCGCATAGAAGAACTCCGCCAGTTGCGCGAGCCCGTCGGAGCGCAGCAGCCTGCGCTCGTCCTGCGCCAGCTCCGGCCCGCCATGCTCTGCCCGCCAAGCCTCGGCGTGATCCACCACGGCATCGAAAAACGCGGCCCGCGCACCACGCATGGCGGAGAGGCAGATCAGCTCGGAGGAATAGGGGCCTTGGGTCATGGATCGAAAACTACCAGTTTATCCAGTCTCGTCCACATCGGTCCCCGGCTTCCCGAACCATGCGCGTCCACGCACGAATGCAATTCGGAATGACACCACAGGTCACTCCACCACCGTCACAAGGAGAGCACCCGACTCGCCCGTGCTCAGGTCATAACTTTGGACCGCGAGACCTTCGAGGATGCGCCCCTTGATCCGCATCTCCCCGGTGTTGAAGCCGACATTCTCGTTCAGGGCGGTGATCGAAACCGTGTAGACGCCGGGCCGGAACCCGCCTGCGGGGCTGAACTCCTTGAAGCGACTCTCAAGCAACACGTTGGGTTCGGCATAGACCACGCGCCCGCTGCGCGCTTCGGTGACACTGATCGAAATCCGATCCCCGTCCACGTCGCCATGATCGCGCACACCGATGGACGTGATGTCCGAGGCGGTCACAGGTTCGAGGCCGCTTTCATCGACAGCCAGATCGAAAGTCACGTCGCGCCCGACCGGCAGGCTGCCCGGGTTGCGGTCTTCGGCGCGGAACCCCTGCTGCCAGCGGTCGACCTGAGCGGTCATGGCCCGGGCTTCCAGCACGGTCTGCTCGTAGGGCGCATGATTGTCCCCGTACCGCAAATTCTCAGGCAGGGACATCAGGCGTTCGAGTTGGGCGTCCAGCAGTGCCTCCACCTCGGCCAGTTTGGCAAAGTAATTCGGCTTGTATTCCAAAGGCGTGCGATACTCGTCGAACCATACGCCGAAGTTGTGATAGGGCGAGCCGCCCTTGCGTTTGGAGACGGCCTCTTCGTAGTCCCGGAGGGCGTTCCCGAGCGCCTTGTAGGAGATCGACCTCTGATAATTTCCGAAAAGATACCCATAGGATCGTTTCACCCCATCGGTCACTCGCGCAAAAGCCTTCAGCTTTGTTTCGATGCGCGCGGTGCGATCGTTGTCGGCCCACCATGAATGCAGATCGTGGAGATTGAGGTCCGCGCTTCTGATCGTCACATCGACGATGCTCAGCCCTGACCGCCAGAAGTCCTGCGCCTGCGCCTTGCTCATGTAGGCGCGGTTCGGTTCATTGATGCTGGGCGTGGTGATGAAGGTTTTGTCCCAGTCCAGCCCCGTGGGTGTGTTGAAGGACCATTGCTTCTGGCGCATGATCGCGCCGCCGTCGGCAACGATGCGTACACTGGTGTTAAGCGCCCGCGCAAAATGGAACTCCACATCCATATCATAGATGTCGATGAGATCGCGCGCCTCGCTCGGCAGCGCGTTGAAGTTCACGGTCTCGTAGCGATTTCCTCCCGGTACGAAGCTGGGCACCGTGACGGTGCCGCCGACCACCTCGTTGCGAATGCGCACGGACAGGACCGGGTCACCAAAAACGAGGCCAAGGCGCATCTGACCTTCGTAGTTGACGCGCAGGTTCGTGCCCAACTGATTGGGTCGAGCCTCGCCGAGGACGGTCGTGGAGCCTCTGAAATCATGGGTGAACACGCCGGGGTGAAAGCTCCCGGATTGCTGCGCCTGTGCCGGGGAAGGCTGGGTGCCGATGAGGAAGGCCGTCGCGCAGATCAGGCCAAGGGCGCATGTCAGGCGGGCGAAAAATCGTTCACTGGCCACTTCTGAGATACCTTTCGAAAGCACTTTGCTGGCTCTGGACCAATTCCGGCGTCCGGCCGGTGTCGAGTCCGTCAAGGTCGACCAGTTGAATGGGTGTCCGGGAGGTCATGCTCGCAGGCACCTCCGGAGGTGTCACGCGTGTGACTTTCTTGACCGGGGGCGGAGCGGAGCCGTTTCTCAGGATCACGGGCGGTGCCTGCTCGACGGAGGATGGGTCCACAACTGCCATGACCTCGGCGGAGAAGTTGACGAGCATCTCGTTTATCTCCTCCGTGAACATCACCACGAAGGCGAGCGCCGGGGCGGCGGCGAGGAGGAAACTCACCCGCGGTGTCCGGGCCAGCAACCCGGCAAGGAACCATCCCGAGACTCCGAAGATCGCGCCCGCACCGAGCGAGAATCCAATGTTTTCATTGAGAATTATATCGTACAGCGCCACGAAGGCCGCTGTGCCCAGTCCAGTAAGAAGGGCAACGTGGTCTGACTGGTCCTCCTTCGACTTTGCGTTCCATCTTGGGGAGTTCGAAGGCGTCGGAGATTTATGCGTACCATAGGTTTCCGTGGCGGCGCTCCAGCCTGGGACCGGTGTTTTTCGATTGCGGTTGGCGGGCGCAGCTTTTGGTTTTGGTTGGGGCTTGTCCGGTTGCATCGCATCGAAAACGATCGGGCGAGGTGCAACCTTTGGAGCGGGCGCGGCAGGGGCAGGCCTTGCCTCTGTTTCGGCGGACGTCGGATCAGGCTTTGGGTCTGGCTGCATCGCATCGAAAGCAGAAGAGGTAGGTGCTGCTTCCGTCTCGGCGGGCATTGGATCAGGCCTGCGGTCTGGCTGCATATAGACAAAGGGGCTGGCGGAACTTGTCTTCTCGCCCGGTGCGGGCGCAGGATCTGGCTTCGGCTTCATTGACTTGGCCGGTGCATCAGTCGGGTCGCTCTTCAGCCCAGGCTGCGCGCTATCCTTGGAAGATACGTTGCGCGCCGCATCGTTCATCAGGCTGATCACAACAGGTGGCTGATTGTCCCGTAGATAAGTCTCCTCGATGCTGGTCCGCTCACCTCCCACGCTAAGTGTGACGAGATGGGTCTTCTCGTGAAGAATGTCGCCGGCGCGCAAGAAGATTTTCGCCACGGTGGCATCAGACGGACATTTGAGCCGCAGAATCTGCCCGGTACGCGTCATGAGTTGCGCGATCTCTTGGCCCGGCACGCAGACGTCATCCTCCTGCGCCGCGATGGATACGACTTGCATTGGATAGTCCTGCCCCGGACTGGCCAATCGCCGACTTTGTGGAGGAATATCCTGTGCGATCCCCGTCGGATCTATCACCGCAAGCAACGCCTCCGAATTCAAAAGTTCATTCGCCGCACAGCGCCAAATGATCTTGCCGTTAACCGGCATACGCAAAGTGTGGGAAATGTTTTGATCAGGATTTACGATGGTTACAACTTCACGGCCTTTGCGCAAGACAGAGCCAACGGCTGGTTCTCCACTCGAAGCATAAAACTTGCCTTCGAACACCGGCGCCGCGATATCGACGTGAGACTCCTTCTTTGGCGGGGCAAGAGGCGCAGCCAACGAGAAATGTGGTGCGTGCTTATCCCAAGCGTCGCCGGGCCTGGGGGCGAACTGCAACCATCCGTCTCGAGCCGCTCGCACCTGAAACATGCGCCCGGCCTGATCTGCGATAGACAAGATGAAGTCGCCTTCGGCTACCGCGTCGCCTGGCCTGAATTGAATTTGAATGACACTAAGCTTGCCATCAGACTCGGTTGGGAATGTTGAAACCCTTGATTGCAATGAAAATTCCTTCGGTAAGCCGCTGTCATGATCTGCTAAAAGACTGTACTGTTCAACAAGTTTGGGTTTCAGATCTGGAAGGCAAAGTTGCGTATTGGCAAGGTGAGCTACTCCCCATCTCTTGGACAGGATCTGGCGTAATTTAAGCTACTCGTCGCACCTGCTGATGGGGTTGGTTGATATCATTTCTTTGCCAATAGACCAGCGACGGAGGTTGGCCGCCCAGGGCTGAATGCGGGCGCTGGTGGTTGTAGAAGGTCATCCATTTCCGGATCGCCGCTTTCGTCTCCGATCCGGTCTCCCAAGCATGCAGGTAAACGCATTCGTATTTCAGGGTGCGCCACAACCTCTCGATGAAGATGTTGTCGAGGAAGCGGCCCTTCCCATCCATCGAGATCCGCACCGCTGATCGGCGCAGCCGGTCCGTCCAGGCGAAGGAAGTGAACTGGGACGGTAATCCCCCCATTTGTGCGGGGGCTTAGGCGTAGAATCTACGCGGCCATTCTCAGTTTCTGGGCGGGCGTCATGCCGCCGTTGCCCATGTTGGGGCGCTCGTTGTTGTAGGACCAGAGCCACTCGGTGGCAATCTGCTGCACCTCGTCGATGGTTTCGAAAATGTGGAGGTCCAGCCATTCGTGCCGGACCGTCCGATTGTAGCGCTCGACATAAGCGTTCTGCTGCGGTTTCCCGGGCTGGATATGGGCCAGGGCGATGCCCTTGTGTTCGGCCCATTCCATCAAGGTTCCACTGACGTACTCAGGGCCGTTGTCGACCCTGATCCTCTTCGGAACGCCACGCCATTCGATGATCTGGTTCAGGGCCCGGACAACGCGTTCGGCGGGCAACGAGAAGTCGACCTCAATGCCCAAACCCTCACGGTTGAAATCGTCCAAGACGTTCAGCAGCCGGAACTGGCGCCCATCTCCAAGGCGATCCGCCATGAAGTCCATGGACCAGACCTCATTCGCAGCCTCCGGAACCGCCAGCGCGTCAGGCTTCTCCCGTTTCAGCCGCTTGCGCGGTTTGATCCTGAGGTTCAGCTCCAGTTCGCGGTAGATGCGGTGGACGCGTTTGTGGTTCCAGCCATGACCTTGGACATTCCTCATGTACAGGAAGCATAGGTCGAAGCCCCAGGTCTTCTTCGCCTTCGTCAGCCCAAGCAGCAGGTCGGCGATCTGCTCGTTTTCATCGTCCAGCTTCGGGCTGTACCGATAGCAGGTCTCGCTGACCTCGAAGGCTCGACACGCCAGCGCGATGCTGACGCCCCTTGTTGCCACCGCTTTCTCGGCCAGCGCGCGACGGTTCGCTGGCCATGTCACTTTTTTCTCAAGGCCTCCTTGAGCAAGTCGTTCTTCATGGTGACGTCGGCATACATGCGCTTAAGGCGCCGGTTCTCCTCAGCCATGGCCTTCATCTCGCTGATGAGGCTGGCGTCCATCCCGCCATACTTAGCCCGCCATTTGTAAAGCGTCGCACTGCTCATCCCGTGCTCGCGGCACAGCTCGACAGCGGGCACTCCGCCTTCCATCTGGCGCAGCACACCCATGATCTGGGCCTCGGTAAATCGTGTCTTCTTCATCGGAATCTCCTCGTTCATCCTGCCGAGAAAATTCTACTTCCGCATCCCTCTAAGATCGGGGGGGGATTACCATGCGTCCCAAATCTCGATGGGCTAGGGCGTGAAGTTATGACAACTCCGTCCTTCCGCACACTGATTCCCACTCCCATCTTGCAGTTGAACGCATCTTACCTTTATTCACACGATGAAAGATAATCACGTTATGCGCGACTTGCGACAAGCCGCATGATGCAACCTGTATAAGGATGTCGGGCAAAACTGAAACCAATCTAAGATGCAACACGGACTATGGTGCGGCTGAAGGCAGAGTGGATTTCTGAGTAGGCTTGGGCGAACTAGGTATGTAGTCGTGTAGTCGCCTCGACTACATAGCGGGCTACATTGTAAATAATTGAATATAAATGAAAAAATGCTAATTTTGGGCCATTTGTAGTCGAGGTGACCCCCGTGCCAGAAACCTCGCCCGTAGGGGTTTTTTTGTCCAGGGGGTGTGGGCTTGCCTCTATCTCACACCTCCACCCCGCTTATCTCTATCAATTCTCTATAGTATTGAAGGGCTACAAGGCTACATAAGGATTAAAGTGTTTTATTTCAGTAGCTTACGATGTAGTCGCCTATGTAGTCACCCCTGGGCGGGCGGCTACGTAGGGTTTTTATGTCGTGGAATCAGTTAGTTATGTGACTACATCCCGCGCCGTGGTAGAAGGGTGATTGTGTGCCAAGATTGAGCTGGGTGGAAAACGAGCAGGATACATGCACTAGTTGAATGTCGCACTCTTGGAGTTGAGCTGCATCGGATTAACGTCATATGAGTCCCATGGGAGCCGGGACTCTCACCTTCGATCCTCGAGCTAATCCCCGCTGGCAGGGCTGGCCCCCGGTCCCGCCATCGCCAATGCGCGTGGATGTGGGCCGACCCGTTCTTTTGCTGGTGAAGTCTTCCACAACCTCTCTAGTTCGGCAGATCGTGGCCTCTGTCGGCTTTGGCGGTGCGAAGGTTAGGGCGAAATCAGGTTTTCTCTAAAATTTCCATGGAGTTGAGGGCGGTGACCCCGCGGGCGGTGCCGACTCGCATAAAGTGGGCTAATATGAGATTGTAAATTTAAAAAAGTGACTGACGTGCTTTCTGCGGCTGGATTGGCATCTTCGAATGTGAGCCATCCTCATAATTAGTCCAGTCTTGTTGAGAGACTTCTCAGATTGCGCGAGATCCGCGGTCGGCGCCCCCCGCCCAGGCCCGCGAAACCGCCAAAGTACCTAAAGCCATGATGCGAGGGGGCGCCAAATGCCTCCCATTCGATGCGGCGAAACCGCGACAGGCGACAGGCGAAACCGCGCCCCCGCAACCCTGCCCCGTCCTCGGCGGAGCAGGGACTCGGCTACGCAATGCGCGAGGGGGCACTATTCGAAAGGCGGGGGCGGGTATTGCCTCAGGGGGCGGGGGCAACAGGCGGCGGGGCGCCGAGGGGCAGCCGCAGGGCGCAGCATGGGAGGGGTAGCAGATCGCCGATGGGCAGCCGCAGGGCGCAGCATGGAAGCCCGAGGAAGGTGGTCCCAAGTTCAATTGCGCGCTGCAACGCTTCCTCGCGGGCCTGATCCAGTGCCTTTTGGATCTCGCGCTCGCGGGAAGTCATACCAGCCTGTTCAACCTATTTGCGCAGGGCCTCCACCGTTTCGTCCACGATGTCTTGGATGTCCTGTTCCAGCTTCGCTTGGTTGTCCGCCTCATGCGCGATGCTGCGGCGACGATCCTGTTCCTGTTGCAGGAGGCGGAGCCGTTCATTGAAATAGGCTTCGGCCTCTGACCTGAGACCCGTATCTTCCTGCAGTTTGAGGTAGAGTCCGCTCCAACGAGGAGACGGATTATGAAGCGATCGAGGTTCAGCGAGGAGCAGATCATCGCGATGCTGAAGGAGCAGGAGGCCGGCATGGCGACGGCCGATGTCTGCCGCAAGCACGGGGTGAGTTCTGCGACCTTCTACAAATACAAGGCGAAGTATGGCGGGCTCGAGGTGTCGGATGCGCGACGGCTGAGGGCGCTCGAGGACGAGAACGGCAAGCCCAAGAAGCTGCTGGCCGAGGCCATGCTGGACAACGCGATCCTGAAGGATGTCGCGGCAAAAAAATGGTAGCGCCCGGTGTCAAGCGGGAAGCGGTGGCCCACGTCGTTGCGACACACGGGGTGAGCCAGCGCCGGGCGTGCCAGGCCCTGGCCGTGGATCGGTCGAGCGTGCGCTATCGCAGCGTCCGCCCTGACGATGCCGGGGCAAGGACAGCGATGAAGGCCGTGGCGGCAGAGCGACGGCGCTTCGGCTACCGCCGCATCCACATCTGCTTGAGCGGCAGTGGATCGTGATGAACCTCAAGAAGCTGCGGCGGCTCTATCGGGAGGAGAAGCTCCAGGTGCGTCGCAGGGGCGGCCGGAAGCGGGCCCTCGGCACGCGTCGGCCGATGCTGCTGCCAGATGCGCCGAACATCCGCTGGAGCCTCGACTTCGTCAGCGACGCGCTGACGGACGGACGCCGGTTCCGGGTGCTGGCCGTGGTCGACGACTACAGCCGCGAGTGCCTGGCGCTGGTGGCGGACACGTCGCTGTCGGGACATCGCGTCGCCCGGGAGCTCGACGCCGTGATCGCCCGGCGGGGGCGCCCTGCCATGGTGGTCAGCGACAACGACACGGAGCTGACCTCGATGGCGATCCTGTCGTGGTGCCAGCGCACCGGCGTCGAATGGCACTACATCGCGCCGGGCAAGCCGATGCAAAACGGCTTCGTCGAGAGCTTCAACGGGCGCTTCCGGGACGAGCTGTTGAACGAGACACTGTTCTCGACCCGCGGCGAGGCCCGGCAGCAAATCTGTGCCTGGCAGGACGACTACACCCACCACCTCCCGCACTCCGGCCTCGGGAACATGACCCCGGCTGAGTTCATGGCAATGAGGGGCTGGAAATGCGCGCCGCGTAGCCCCAGAAATCAACCCGCGGATTCCCCGATTGGCCGGAGGAGAGTCGGGTCTCAGGTCACCTCCTGCATCCGCTCAATACCGAGCCAGTCCGTGAGAGAGTCAGGGATGGGGTTGCGGAGGCCTGCCTCGACCATGGCACGAGCGGTCTCGATTTCCGCCGCGAGACGTGCGTCATCAATAGCGAGGTCCAGTTTCACTTCGGGCAGAAGCGTCACAATCTCGCCGCTGCCGGTCAGGTTCGCAAAATCCTTGGCGAGGCGGCCGACAGAGGTGCCAAGATCGCGGAATCCGGCCGCGACGGCCTGCAATGCGCTGCTGTCGGCAAGTGCTGAAATCAGCGCATCCCAAGCGTTGCCGAGTTCCTTAGTTGCAGCCTACCAGCCTTCGGTCTCGCCCTTGGCGTCCTGCACACGGTCGCCTAGCGCCCGGGCATCGACGGCGAGGGCGCCCGCCGAGTCCCCCCGAGTCCTCCATCGCTCGGATTTGCTCATACTGGGAGGCCGACAAGAACCCGATCTCTGTGTCCAGCTCGCGTACGCCTTGCTGGCGAGGATGGTGGTGGGCGACAGCGCGCCGTGGAACGCCATGGTCTTGAGCTCGTCGGTCGCGTACGAAGCGTCCCAAACCAGCGTGTCGATGTTGAAGTGACCGCTGTACCAGACTGCGGCTTTCAGGGTGCCGGTGGCAGCCAGGGCGGCAGCGTGCGGGAGGACACCAATCGGCTTGATGTCGTCCGCCGGGTCCACGTTGCCCGTGGGCGAGGGCCAGCTTGTTGTTGGCATCCAGACCGACGACGGAGAACTGTTCGAACGAAGTATCGTTCTCCATGTCGAAGTGGTACGCCGGTTTCAGCTCGGGGTGATTTCCGGCCAGCAGTTCGACGTTGAAATAGGTGTCGAGTTCTTCGAATGCCGCCCGGCCCGGGTCAGCATAGGGGATGGTCACGTTTGCCATTTGCAAACACTCCTTTGTTCAGCCCTGACTGGGCGGGGTGGTTTTGTTCAGTCCTGAGGCTTCTTGAAGCCCGCGAGGCAGTATTCACGGGCTGCCTTTGCGCGAGCGGCGCGACGGGCTTCCTTCGGATCGACATCGTTTTCGGAATCGTCGGAGGCACCGACTTTCGGTTGCGGGGTGCCGTCCATAGCGGCTTCCAGCATCCCGGCGGGGGCACCGGCGCCAGTGGGCGTGCCAGTGGGGGTCTGGGTCGCCGCTTCCACCGGCAACTTCGCCAGCTGCACGAGCGCCTGGTCTGCGGCCACGCCGCGATCCACCATCATGCGAGCGGCTGCCGGCCGCTCCTTCGCTTCGGCAGAGTCGAGGATCGCTGCGACGCGGGCGCGTTCGGCATCCGCACCGGCCGCTTTGCCTGCGGTCTCGGCTTCCACGCGGGCCGCGGCGACGGCTGCCTCGTGATCTGCGAGGGGCAGGGTATCGGCCACGTTTTTATCGGCCATGGGTTCTTCTCCTGTATCAGGGTCGTTGAAGGAGGCCGCGAAGGCCGCGAGTGCGTCGTCGGTGCTGCCGATCTGATCGGCCAAACCGTTTTCGACGGCTTCGTGTGCGAGGAAGGTCAGGGCGTCAGTCGCATCGACATCCGCCTCCGACATCCCCCGGTTCCGCGCCACGAGGGCGACGAATTCGGAGTGTGAGAAATCCACGCTTGCCTGCATCTTGGCTTGTGCGGCCTTCGACAGAGCTTGGTAGGGTCCACTCTCAGCCTTGCGAGGTTTGGAGCGGATCGGTGTCACCGTGACGCCGCGGGTATCGAGGGCGCACGAGTATTCCACGTGGGTGATGATGACTCCGATGGAGCCGACCCCTCCCGAACGGGTCACGGTGATGCTGTCAGCGACGGAGGCCGTCGCGTATGCTGCGATATAGGCGTAGGAGTCCGCGAATGCGCGGATCGGCTTCTCGCCACGGCGTGCGTAAATCTTGTCGTTGAGCTCGAAACAGCCGTCCACCAATCCGCCGCCGGACTTCACGACGAAGGGCGGGTTCGGGAGCTGGCAGGCGCGCGACAAATGGCAATCCAGATTGCGCCGATGGTAGCGGCACAGGGGTTCGTGGAGGTTCCCATCTGGCTGGCCATGTGTGGCATCTACCCCGCCGGTCGTGAGAAGACGTTTCGGGGTAATCCGAAGCTGACCCCGTGGGATCGGGTGCAGGAGGCGATGGACGCCGGGCGATGGCCAGCTTCGAAATCAGTCGAGTTGAAGAAAGCAGGCAGAGGTTAGCTCAGCAGGTCCACAAATTTGTCAGGGTCGGCGGGTTCTGCCGGTCCCGTTCCCAGCAGGTCGATATAAGGTTCGGCCTCGCCCCCTGCCTCGGCCTTGTCCAGAAGTGCGGACCACCAGTGCATCAAGGTGCGGCGCTCATTCAGATATTCGGCAGCGTTGTAGGCAGCGCGCACCTCATTCTTTTCCTCATGGCTCAACTGCTTTTCGATGACCTCCCCCCGGAACAGGCCGCATTCATTAAGGGCGGTGGAGGCCGTAGAGCGGAAGCCGTGAACAGTGGCCTTGGTGTGGTAGCCCATTCGGTACAGAGCAAAGATCATCGTGTTGTTGCTCATGTTCAGCAGCGGTTCGCCGGGCTCAGCCCTTTCGATCAGGCGGCGGAACAGGGCCTCGGTCGTGTCAGTCAGGGGGACGATGTGTTCGGTCCCCATCTTCATGCGATCAGCCGGGATGCGCCACACCTTCCCCACGAGATCCACTTCTTCCGCCCGCAAGCCGTGGGTCCGCACGCCGCCGTCGGTCTTGCCGACCAGTTCCTTCGTGCGGACGAATGTGTGCAGGATCAGTTTGAGCGCAATCCTAGTTTCTTCCTCACCCTCATAGTCGTTCAGCTTGTTGAAGAACTCGGGCAGTTGGTCCAGTTTCAAACGCGGGTTGTGTCGCACCTTCGGTTTCGGCTTGAGCGACTTGGTGAGGTCCATGGCCGGGTTCACGTCGCACCATTCCTCACTTATGGCGAGCGAGAAGATGTCGCGAGCATAGCCGCCGATCCGACGCGCGGTTTCGATGGCCCCGCGGTCCTCAACTGACCGCAGGGCTGCGATCACGTCGGACCGAGTGACCTCGGTGAGGGGTGTGTGGCCAAGGCTGGGCAACAGGTCACGGGCGACACGGTTCCAAACGCGCCCGGCGAAGCCGTGGGACCACCTGTCCTGTTCTTTGTGGAACCAGAACTCGGCGGCGTGACTGAACGTCTTCGACTTGAAGGAGGCATCGTCCAGGGCGCGTGGGTCGAGACCCTTGGCGAGGGCTTCACGCATCTGGGCGCGCATCGCCCGGGCCGACTTGAGAGGGAGTGCCGGGTAGTCGCCCATCATCAGGCGTTCTTCCTTCCCGTCGAAACGGTAGCGGAATTCCCAGACCTTCCTGCCCGTTTTTCGGACGCTGAGAGACATCCCGTCCCCGTCAGCCAATGAGTAGTTTTTGTCACCAGGTTTCGCATGATCGCATTGAAGTTTGCTCAGTGGCATCATGAGTTCCTTCGCATCTTGACAATGAGGCAATTTTAGAATCGCAGCATTGCATCTCCCGCGTGCCACAGGAAGGCGCCGCGTGCCACACTCGCGTGCCACATCGGCTGGGACTACCCGGGACTAAATACACCTTAAAGTTGTGTGTTTCAGGCTACAGGATTGATTTGACACGATTTCATAATCGCGTGTTATTCATCTTGCAGTTGCTTGAAGGATGGTTGGTGGCGTGGGGGGGACTTGAACCCCCGACCTAACGATTATGAGTCGTTCGCTCTAACCAACTGAGCTACCGCGCCGAACCGTGGGCGGGGGATAAGGAACGGCGCAGTTGGCGTCAAGCGGAAAACCCGAGCGAATGTGAAGATTGTTTTCCCCTGCCGTGCGGGAGGTTGCGCCAGAGTGGTGGACGGACCGTTTCCGCTGGACGGGTGCCGCTGGTTTCCGGGCGCCAGGGCAAGTCGGATCTCGTTTGAACCTGGGTAGCGCGATCCCGGCCGCCGTTCGACGGGCGGTGGCGGTCACTTCACGATCTTCTCATCCTTGACGAACATGTTGCTCCACGCCCGGTCGATCAGTTCAGGCGTCATCTTGTAGGGCAGGCCCTCAAAGTCGCAAACGGCGATCATCTGGTCGATCAGGAAGACGGGTTGGTAGTTGGCGAAGACGTTCTTGATCGTCGGATATTTGGTCTTCAACAAGTGCACCAGCGAAGCCTCGTCGAGCTGCATCTTCTTTTTGCGGGCCACGAGGGCGAAGATCTTAAGGAAGTTTTCCTGGCTGGGTCCGTCGATCTTGATCTTGAAGAAAATGCGGCGCAGCGCGGCCTGATCGAAGATCTCGTTCGGGTGGAAGTTCGTCGAGAAGATGACAAGCGTGTCGAAGGGCACTTCGAACTTCTCGCCGGACTGGAGGGCGAGGATGTCCTTGCCCTCCTCCAGCGGTACGATCCAGCGGTTCACGAGGCTCTGCGGCGGTTCGGCCTGGCGTCCCAGGTCGTCGACGATGAAGATGCCGCCAGTGGACTTGAGCTGCAGCGGCGCCTGATAGGTGCGGGCCGTGGAGTTGTAGACGAGGTCCAGCATAGACAGCGAAAGCTCGCCCCCCGTGATGACCGTCGGGCGCTTGCACATGACATAGCGGCGGTCGAAACGGGCGCGCTGGCGCAGGGCATTGGGGTCCTCTGCATCCTCTTCGGCCTTCGAATGCACGATCGGGTCATAGACTGTAATGACCTGTCCGGAATACTCCAGCGCACGCGGCACGTAGATGCGGTCGCCCATGGCGTCACGAATGCCGTTCGAGATCGACGACTTGCCGTTGCCCGGAGGGCCATACATCAGAATGGAGCGACCCGACGAGACAGCGGGCCCCAGGTTGGAAATCAGATCGTCCGGCAGGATCAGGTGCCCCATCGCCGAGGTCAATTGTTCCCGGGTGATCTGGATGTTGCGGATCGACTGACGTTCGACCTGCTCGCGGTAGACCTCCAGCGGGACGGGCATCGGTCCGAAGTACTCCGACTGCGCCAGCGCATCGAGGGCACGGGCCTTGCCGCTGTCCGTCAACTGGTACGGCATTTCGTTGGCGACCTGTCCCGCGGCACCAAGGGTGCCCATCGCCTCCATCAGGCCCTGGCCACGGGCCATGTCGATAAGTTCCTGGCAAACGGGGACGGGCAGGCAGACAGCGCGGGCCAGTTGCGTGACCTTGTTCGTGTTCTTGCGAAAAAGCGTCTTGAGGACGATGTCGCGCATCATCACGGTCGACAGGCTCATGTCTTCGAGCCTGCGCGGCGCCGGGGGCGCGATAACGGTGCTGCTTTGCATGTTCATTTGAAAGGTCCTGCCCGGATTGCCCGTTTGTTGGTTGCCAGAGTGACAATGGTTTGTGGCAGGGCTAGGGCAGGCTTTGGGACATTTGGAGAGGGGCGCCTTCGCCTTGCGCCCGCGTCGAAACCTCTTCGATTGCGCTGTGCCTCCGCGAAACGTCTTGACGTGGCGGGCGCTTCACGCGACTTCAATAAACGAGCAGCTTTTCAAAAGGGGGCGACAGGTGACCCCAAATTCCAAGTGGTGGTCGCTTGCCGCGATCATTCTCTTCCTGACGCTTGCAGGATGCGCGCCGGGCGAAGAGGTCGAGGACGACCCGAACCCGTTCGCACCATCCGTCGATCCGAACGGACAGGCCGTCGACGGGATGATCGTCGGCCATCGGCTCATGGAAGCGGGGGAGTATCAGCTCGCGCTCGAAGCGTACACGCGCGCGGCGGGCGAAGAGGGCATAAACGCCGAAACCCTGACGGCGCTCGGGTCCGTCAACCTTGCCCTGGGCCGCCTCAACCAGGCAGAAGGCCTGCTGCGCCGGGCCGTTGAGCTTGAACCGGACTGGGCTGAAGCGTGGAACAACCTCGGCGTGCTGCTGATGGAAAAGGGCGAAACATCCGAGGCAAGCCTCGTCTTTAAAAAGGCCTATGCCCTCGACAATGGCCAAAACGACTCAATTCGCGATAATCTTCGCTTGGCGCTCGCAAAATTGGAAAATAGCCGGTATGATCCGGGGCAAGAAGAAGAATTCAGGCTCGTGCGGCGTGGAAGCGGATCGTATCATATCCGGCGAAACGGCGTATAAAGGAGCCGTATGGCCGCCCAACGCGGTGGCAGAGGCATAAAAACATCCGCCAGCAAGGTGGAGAAAAGGCAGAGCAGCAAGAGGACGCAGGCAACATGCGCCATCTGATCCGTGTGACATTGGGCGTGGCCGTGGCGGCGTCGCTTTCCGCGTGCGACAAGACCGGGGACAAGGTCGAAATGGACCGCAAGTTCCAGGGCGTCAACGTCATAGACGAGACGAACCTTAACGAAGTCATGCTTACAGTCGGCGACCCGAACGAAGCGGTCGACTATTTCAAGCGTTCGTCGACGTCGGAGCCGGACCGGATCGATTTCCAACGCGGGCTGGCGTCCAGCCTGATCCGGGCGAAACGCTTCCCCGAAGCGCGAATTGCCTGGGCGCAGGTGGTGGATCATGAGGAGGCGACCAACGAGGATCGGGTGGCCTTGGCCGATGCGCTGATCCGCACAAACGACTGGGACCAGGCGGAAAAGGTCCTGATGTCGATCCCGCCAACCCACGAGTCCTTCAAGCGCTATCGGCTCGAGGCGATGATCGCGGACGGCAAGAAGGACTGGAAGAAGGCGGATGCCTTCTATGAGGTCGCGCTGGGACTGACGACAAAGCCCGCTTCGGTTATGAACAACTGGGGCTATTCAAAACTGACGCGCGGCGACTTCCGCGAGGCGGAGCGGTTGTTCGGCGAGGCGATCAACGCCGACCAGACAATGTTCACCGCAAAGAACAACCTCGTCATGGCGCGCGGTGCGCAGGGCAACTACACCCTGCCGGTCATCCCGATGACCCAGCCGGAACGCGCGGAATTGCTCTACACCTTGGGTCTAGCGGCGGTGAAACGCGGCGACGTGCAGATCGGCAAGGGGTTGCTGCGCGAAGCGGTGGAGACCCATCCGCAGCACTTCGAAGCTGCCGCCCGTGCCCTCTCCGCGCTTGAAGACGGCGCCTGAGGGGCGTCGGAGATGTCGATAACGGTCACTGAAGCCGCTTGGTTCCTGCCTTTCGTCCTCCCGGTCTGCCTGTACATCATGTACACGGACATGAAGGGCATGCGCATTCCGAACCATTCGGTCCTGGCGATGTTCATCATCTTCGTGGTCGTCGGTTTCATCGCGATGCCCTTCGATGCTTACCTCTGGCGTTACGTGCACCTGATCGTGGTACTGGTTGCCGGTATCGCCTTGAATGCCGGTGGGGCCGTCGGAGCCGGTGATGCCAAGTGGGCGGCCTCGGCCGCGCCTTTCATCGCCCTCGGCGACCTGCGGTTCCTCATGATCCTCTTCGCGGCGAACCTGCTGGCCGCATTCGTCGCGCACCGGATAGCCAAGTTCACTCCGATAAGGCGGCTGGCCCCGAACTGGGAAAGCTGGAACGCCGGGTCGAAGTTTCCCATGGGGCTCGCCCTTGGCGGGACCATGGCGATTTACCTCGGCCTCGGCCTTTTCTACGGGCAGGCCGCCGGCTGACATCCCCTTGATTGTGCCATGCATTGCGCCGCGCCCTTTCGGACGCGACGCTTGTTCTTCATGTAGGTCGGCTCAATTCCCGGCCATGGCACCCATCTGCGTGATGCCCACGGCAGAGGGGCCGACAAGAATGATCAGCAACGGCGGCACTGTCAGCATCATGGTTGTGAGCGTCATCTTCGTAGGAAGCTTGTTGGCCGCTTCCTCAGCGCGCATCACGCGCTTGTCCCGCATCTCTCCTGCATAGACGCGCAGAGCATCGGAAATCGACGTACCGAAGGTCTGGGCCTGGTTCAGCACGGTGACGAAGCTGGACACGTCCTGCGAGCCGCACCGCTCCGACATGTCGTTCAGCACCTGGCTCCGATCCTTGCCGGCCTTCATCTCGTGGCTGATGATCTCGAACTCATCGGCCAGCGCGGGGTAGGACGCGCGCAGTTCCTTGGCCACACGGATGATCGACTGTTCCATCGACTGCCCGGCCTCCACGCAGACGAGCATCATGTCGAGCGCGTCCGGGAAACCCTGCTGGATCTCCTCCTTACGCTTCTCCATGCGCTTGGTGATCCAGTACTTCGGGGCAAGGTAGCCGACGCAGCCCGGGCCGAGGATGTACATCAGCTTCGTGGTCATATCCGCTTCTTCGGGGTTCACGAAGAAGAGGTAATACCCGGTGCCCGCCGCCAGCATCCCGAGGCCAAGCGCGAACTGCATGAAGTAATAGACCTGCACCGCGTCTTTCGTGCGGTAGCCTGCCTGAAGCAGCTTCAGCTTGATTTCGGACAGCTCCTTGGCGTCCTGCGGTTCGAGGAACTGGGCATACTTGTTCAGTTTCTCGTTGCGGCGCTTGTCGCGCAGGACGGCGCGCGCCTGCGCGTCCATCTTCTTCTGCGAGGTCTCCTTGAGCTTGTCCAGCGGGTCCGGCTTCGTGTTCAGCATGATCGGAATGGTCGCAAGGATCAGCAGGATCGCGAGACCTGCAACCAGGATCAACGGACCGGCGGGACCAAGAAGATCGGTGATTGCAGTGTTGAGTTGGTCGAGCATGGGTGTCTCCTCAGACCTTGATGTTCACGAGCCAGCGCATGACGATCATGTTCAGGGCAAGCATGATGCCTACGATGAAACAGGCCGGAATAAACCACGGGTGGTCCAGAACTTCGTCGTAGTAATCGGGCTTGGCGACCTGGATGAAGATCAGCGCCATGACGGGGAAGCCGGACAGGAACTTGCCGGACCACTGTGCTTCGGCGGTGATCGCCTTCACCCTGCGGAACAGGCGGAAGCGGGCGCGGATCACCTTGGCCAGGCCTTCGAGAATCTCGGCGAGGTTGCCGCCTGCCTGCTGCTGGATCGCCACGGCGACCGCAAGGAATCGCAAGTCCTGCATGTCGAGACGTTCGGCCATATGCTTGAGCGCTTCGCCGATGTCCCTGCCGTAGGCGGATTCGTCGGCGATGATGCCGAATTCGGTGGCCAGGGGATCCTTGATCTCCTTCGAGACGATGGTGATCGCCGAGGTGAAAGGGTGGCCGACGCGCAGCGACCGCACCATCAGTTCGACCGCATCGGGCAGCTGTTCCTCGATCATGGAGAGGCGCTTCTTGGCCTTGGTGCCGACCCACATGTAGACGCCCCCGATACCCATACCCGCCGAAAGCACGACGCGGATGGCCAGCCCGGTCTCCGTCCCGATGCTGAGGCCGACGAAGGCTACAACGGACGCGCCCGCCATGATCATCATCAGTTGCTGGGGCGTGAAGGCGATGGCCGCCTTGTTCGCCTTGTCCGCCAGCAGCGAATAGATCGGCAGGGAACGGCTTTCCATGTGCTGGTCCATCTCCTTGCGGAGCTTGGCCAGGACGTCCTCGCGCCGGTCCCCACGGTCGAGCATTTCGAGCCGCCGGTTGACCTTGTTGGACAGGGAGATCGACTTGCCGAAGGCGACCAGGTAGATGCCGTTCACGAAGACGAGGACGCCGACGAAAATCAGGCCGTATATGATCGGTGCTGCAGAGAGCATGTTCGTGACTCGCTTTCAGTTAATCCGGGCGAAACGGTTCGTAGATCGAGGCCGGGATGTCGTAACCCCACATCCGGAACCGCTCCGAAAAGGCGGACCGCACGCCGGTCGCCGTGAAGTGACCGATGATCTTGTTGTCCGGCGTCAGGCCGACCCGCTGGTAGCGGAAGATTTCCTGCATGGAGATGACGTCGCCTTCCATGCCGGTGATTTCGGTAATCGATGTCATGCGGCGGGAGCCGTCCTGCAGACGCGAGGCCTGCACGATGAGGTTCACGGCCGATGCGATCTGCGAGCGGACCGCCTTCAGCGGCATCTCGATCCCGGCCATGGCGATCATGTTTTCCAGACGCGCAACACCGTCCCGCGCAGAGTTCGCGTGGATCGTGGTCATGGAGCCGTCGTGGCCCGTGTTCATGGCCTGGAGCATGTCGATGACTTCCTCGCCACGGGTTTCCCCCACGATGATCCTGTCAGGGCGCATCCGCAGGGCGTTCTTCAGGCAATCGCGGGGCGTTACCGCCCCCTTGCCCTCGACGTTCGGCGGGCGGCTTTCCATGCGGCCCACGTGGCTCTGTTGAAGCTGGAGTTCCGCGGTGTCCTCAATCGTCAGGATGCGCTCGCTGTCGTCGATGAAGCTGGATAGCGCGTTGAGCGTGGTCGTCTTCCCCGAACCCGTACCGCCCGACACGATGATGTTCAGACGGGTCGCCACCGCAGCCTGAAGGTACACGGCCATCTCTTCGGTGAAGGCGCCGAAATTCACGAGGTCGTCGATGCCCAGCTTGTCCTTCTTGAACTTCCGGATCGAGACAAGGCTGCCGTCGATGGCGATCGGAGGCACCATGGCGTTGAAACGCGATCCGTCCATCAGGCGGGCGTCGACATAGGGGTTCGATTCATCGACGCGACGGCCGACGGCGGACACGATCTTGTCGATGATCCGCATCAGGTGCTTCTCGTCCTTGAACGTGATGTCGGAAAGCTGCAGCTTGCCCGACCGTTCGACGAAGATCTGATGCGGGCCGTTCACCAAAATGTCCGAGACGGTCTCGTCCTTGAGCAGGGCTTCAAGCGGACCCAGTCCCTTCACCTCGTCGTAGAGGTCGGTCATCATCAAGCGTCGCTCGTCGCGGTTCAACACGATGCCGCGTTCGGTCAGCGACTCCGTCGCAATCTGTGAGATCTCCTCACGCAGCTCGGCCTCCGTGGCCTGGTCCAGAGCGGCGAGGTTGAGGTTCTCCAGAAGGGCGCGGTGCAGTTCCAGCTTCACCTCGCCCAGGCGTTCCTTGCGCTTCTTTTCCTTGTCGACATTGGCGCCCTGCGCGGCGGCCTTCGGTGCCCCCTTGCGGCGCACGGCGGACGGTGCGCGCGCCTCGACCTTGCGGTCCGCCGATTCCGGGGCTGCAACGGTTTCCACCCTGGCCGCGGGGCGGGGTGGCTCCTTCAGGCCGGATTTCTTGTAGCGTGAGAACATTCAGTTGGTCCTTCGCGATCAGGCAGCCTCGGCGTCGTCGGCACCGATTGCGTTGAGTTGTTGCGCCAGCTTCACGATTTCCTTGCGGAGCGGGTTCTTGGCGGCATGCGCGGCCAGTGGCAGCCCGTGGTCGCAGGCCTGCATCACGGCGCGCCCGCCGTCGGGAAACTGCAGATCCAGAGAAATACCGAGGCTGTCGGCCATGCGCTTGACCCTGCTCTTGCCTTGCAGGTCGGTGAATTTCGGGGAACGGTTCAATGCGAAACGGATCTTGTCGAACGGCAGATCCTCGGACTGCAGCATCCGCTTCAGCCGCAGCGTGTTCTGGGCAGATCGCATGTCCAGTTCCACCAGCGCGATGTAGATCTGCGCCTCTGTCAGGACGGTCTCCGTCCACTGGACAAGCGTGCCGGGCATGTCGACCACCACGTAGTCGAAGTGGTCGCGGGCGATATCCAGCAACTTCGATACATCGCTCGGACCGATCAGGTCGAGCGGAAGGATGTCGGCGGGCGACGTAAAGACCTGAAGCTTGTCCTCAAAGGAAACCAACGCCTGCGCAAGGCTTTCGCCGTCCATCGACTCGATGTCGGACAACGTCTCGAACACGGCTTCGCGGCGCGGCAGGTCCAGATAGGTCGCAACCGATCCGAACTGCAGTCCGAAATCGATCAGACAGACCTTGGGTGGTTTGTCGCCGCCGACGGCGGTCAGTTCGTAAGCCAGGTTCACCGCCAAGGTGGTCGCGCCGCACCCGCCGGAAAGGCCTTGAACGGCAATCAGGACGCCGTCGCCGCCACCAGACAGCTTGACCTTCGCAGGTGCGCTGGCCTCCTGTGGTGGCGCGGGTTCGGGTTCCGGTGCACGCAACCTTTCGACCGCCTCGGCCAGCTCACCCTCGGGCAAAGGGTAGGGGATGAATTCGTCGGCGCCGCTGCGCAGCAGCTGGTGCAGGGAGGCGGGCGTGACGTCTTCGGCAATCAGGATGACCTTGATGCCGCGTGAACGCGTCCCCTTGATGATCGCCGCCAATTGCGAGATTTCACCTTCGTCAATGGCGTCGATGGCCATGGCCACGAATTCCAGTGATGCGGCCTCCGGCTGGGACATGAAAGCCAGAGCTTCGTCGAAACCCAGATCGCCCCAGGCTTCCCCCAGAACTGTTTCCATGTCCTCGATCAGCAGGTCGAAGTTCTGCACGTCCCGGCTGATCGTGCAGGCAAGGATCGGCGCGGGATCTGCCTGCGTGGTCGGTGTACTGGTCATGCCTCTTTCGTCCTTTTCTCGCGCGTTCCGGACATCGACGGGCTTCTGCCCGCCCTCCGGTGAACGCGGTCGCCGAGTCGGGTCGGCGCACGGGTGGTTCCGTTCCAGAATCACTCCGAAAGGCGGCGACAATGGGGCTAAATTTCCGAATTTGTGCGAAGTTTGAGGGCGGGCATAAGATTGTTCGCGCCACAGGAAAACCCGGTCGGAAACCGCAGACCGGCCCGCCACACATGTAACGCGCGCCGCGACCCGGGGGACCGCGGCGCGCGTTGCATGTCAGTCCCGACTTGGCGTCAGTTGCCGATCTGAAGCTCGGACCCGGACTGTGTATCGAGATTGGATTCCGGCGCGGCGCTGTTGACGTACTCGCGATAGATGATCTCGGCGTACTTGCCTTCCAGAACCTGAGGGTGTCCGGCAACGAAACCCGACACCTCGGTCACTGTGCGCCGGTTGCGGCGTTCGCGCCCTTCGGTCACGATCAGCGGCTGCGTTTCGCCGAAGGAAACCACGGCTTCGAGGCGTGAACGGGAAATGCCCTGGCTCACCAGATAATTGACCACCGCGTTGGCGCGGCGCAGGCCGAGCGACTTGTTGTAGGCCTGGTTGCCGACCTTGTCGGCGTGGCCGTAGACGCGGAAACGGACCTCGGGGAACTGGCGGATCCAACGCGCCTGTTCGCGCAGCGTGTCGATCGCGCCCTGATCGAGCTGCGCGGAGTTGAACGCAAAGTTGACCGTGGTCATGACCTCGGCGGCGAACCGTTGCGACAGGTCGTAGACGTACTGCTTTTCGCCGGTCATGTACTGGTGGTTGTTCATGGTGGCGTCGCCGAAGTTGCCCGGATCGACCTTGACGCCAACCTCGTTGTTGAAGCCGCGTGTCATCGTGGATTGCGTGTCGTTGGAACAGCCGGCGGCCAGAAGCCCTGCGGCGAGCCCGGTCAGGGTGAGGCGGAGGAGGGGTCTTTGGGCCATGGTCTCTCTCAATCCATCACGTAGCCGTAGGAGCCGTTGAAGTCCTGGTTCGCGACCTCGGCGGCAGCGCCAGACCGTGGCCTGCGTCCGTTGCCATCGATCTTGCCATTCAGGAACAGTTGGCGTTCGGAGGGCAGGGTCACGCGGTCGGTGGGCAGGGCCAGCGCTTCGCCCCGGGTCGGAGTCACGAGGTGCGGGGTGACGATGATGACCAGTTCGGACTGTTCACGCTGGTATTCCGTCGACCGGAACAGCGCGCCGAGGATGGGGACATCGCCGATCCAAGGTACCTGGCCATTGAGGTCGGCGAAGTTTTCCTGCAGCAGCCCGGCGATGGCAAAACTTTCGCCGTCCCGCAGTTCCACCGTTGTCTTTGCCTCGCGGCGTGCGAACCCCGCGATGGTCACGTCCTGAAAGGTGATGCCGTTGGCCGAGTCGACAGAGGACACGGCCGCTTCCAGTTCGAGGTTGATGAGGTCGCCGTCGATGACGCGGGGTACGAAGGCCAGTTCCACACCGAACGGCTTGAATTCCACGGTCACGCTGTTGTCGCCCTGCGCCGTCGGCACGGGGTATTCGCCGCCAGCGAGGAAGCTGGCCTCCTGGCCGGACAGGGCGGTCAGGTTCGGTTCCGCGAGTGTCCGGACCATACCTTTGGATTCAAGGGCTTCAAGCAGGATCCCGACTTCGAGCCCACCGGCGTTGAAGCCAAAGAGCACTGCACCCTCGGTGCCCAGTCGGCGGGGAAACAGCTTGTCGGCGACCAAGTCCCGTTCGGCGAGTGTGCCGGCATTGCCCGTCCCCAGTTCGACACCCAGATCGCCGGTCGAGCCGCCGGTGGCGAGCGAGGCGCGCAGGGCTTTGGAGACAGAACGCCGCATTTCCGCGAAGCGTACTTTGAGCATGACCTGCTGGATGCCGCCAACCACCATCAGGTTCGACACGCGGTCGGGTGCGTAGCGCTGCGCAAGGTCCAGCGCGCGCTCCATGCGGGCAATCGAAGACACCGTTCCGGAAAGGACGATACCGTCGTTGGCTGTCCGGACCTCGATCCTCTCTTCCGGCAGGATCTGCGTCAAGCGTTCCTTGAACTCGGTCACATCCGCCGCGACGCGGACATCGACATTGGTGATGAGCTGCCCCTGCGGATCGAGGATCGTCAAGGTGGTCGTGCCCGGCTGCTTGCCGAGAACGTAGATCGTGCGGTCCGACAAGGACGAGATGTCCGCGATGGAGGGGTTGGCGATGGACAATTCCGCGAATGGCGTGTCGCTCTCGACCACCACGGCCCGGTTCATGGGAACAGAAAGGACAGATTCCGTACCGGTTCGAACGACGCGAATGGAATCCGCGTGCGCCGGCGGCGACATGGTCGCAATGCCCAAGGCAAGCCCACAGAGAGCCGCCTTCAGATAGCCGTCAAATGTCATGTGACCTGCCTTTCGATCACGCCTCATCCGCAGGTCTTGTCGCCTGCATTTGCAATGAGTTTGGTTCAGTTCGGGAAATTAATCAAGAATCAAGGGCTTTGAGCACGTAGTTTCTGTGGATAAGGGGCAACAGACAGGTTTTCGGTGGGCCAAACGACAAGGGGCCCCGAGTTGCGGGCCCCTTGGTTACAGAGTCACATGTTATCTTGTATCAGTTGGTGCAGGGGATCGGGATGTTGACCACCTCTGCGCCGCGGCGAACCCGGGTGCTGCAGACCTGCTCACGCTGGACCGGCTCCGGGGCGGCGGCAGGTTCGGCGCGCGTCAGTCCAAGCATTGACATCTGGTCGACCTCGGTGGTGATCGCCTCTCCGTCTTCGTTCTGCGAAATCAGGGAAAGCGTCAGTTGTCCGGTCGATTGTGCGTGGGTCAGGACCAGCGTCTGTTCGCGGGTGGCGGCGACGGTGACGGTCCGAGCGATGGACGTCCCGCTGGTGTCCGCTTCGGAGTTCTGGTCGATGGCGATCAGGCGGATGCCGGCCAGGATCATCTTTGTCACCTCACCGCGCGGCATGTTGGGATCGCGGCTGTCCACGCGACCCGTCCAGTATACATCCACGCGGTCGCCGGGACGCAGGAAGCCGGACACACCTGAAGCCACGTCCACGCGGATCGCGAATGCGCTTTCTCCGGGCTTCAGATAATGGGTCAGGCCGGCGGATCCGCCAGGCTGGGACACCTTGCTGGGCACGATGGCCTCGAACGCGTCGATGGCGCGCAGGGCGACTCGCGGTTCCATGTTCTCTGTCAGGAGGGGGGTTTCCTCGTCGAAGATGCCTTCCGGCATGATCTCTTCCGGCCACGGCGCGAGGCGGATGTCCTCCTCCGTGATTTCCTGGCCGTAGGCGATGGGTCTGGCGGACACGTAGATCTGTTTGGTCGGCACGGAAACATGTGTCTGCTGCCGTGCCTGGACAAGCGCCGTTTCGTAAGCACCGATGTAGTTCTGCGCCATGTAGACGGCAAAGCCGGCAAGTCCGATGCCCGCGAGAAGGACGAGTCCGAATACAAGTCGCATGTGGGTTCTCCTGTAATGGGCGTCAGCCCGGTCATTGGACACCGGGATAGCCGAGGAAAAAGGTTAACTCAGGCAGAAATCATGACGATCTCGTGGCCGAAGCGGATGCGTGGGATCCGAGACAGAACGTAGGGCATCACTTACCTTCGGGCGCGGTGTCCTGCATGAACTGGCCGATCCCTTCGCTAAGCTCCATCGTGGTGCTGTCCATGATGGTTGTGGCCAACAGGCACAGGCCGACCATCGCCGCGGTCAGTACGATCCAGTCTATCGTGACCGCGCCAGTTTCGTCTGTGAGGAATGTGGTGAATATCTTGGTAAACATCCGGAGTGCCTCTCGCGTTTAGCCTTATCCACGTTGCGCGGATTTTCCCGTCTCGTCGGGCGGCCGCGTTCTGCAGCAGCAGTCGTTCATGTGGCGCACATGCCGACAGATGCTTCTGCGCGCATCCGAAAGCTCCGGGATACCTTGGTATCGTTCGGTGGTCATGTGGTGGCGAAAGCGGGTGTGAAGCGCGCTTCTGCCTGGATCGAAAAAGGCGCGGCAAGCATTTGCCGCGCCGGGGCGGACCACCCTGTGCCGGGCGGTCCGACGCGAGAAGCGATTAAGGCTTCTTCGCTTCGAGCAGGGCCTGCTCTGCGGCGACTTCGCCGGCTGCTGCGTTGATCAGCGCGTTGGCGTTGGTCTCGATCTGGGTGTAGGCGGCGATGGCCAGGCCCACGACGGCTGCGGTCAGAACGACCCAGTCAACGGTCACGGCGCCGGATTCGTCATTGCGGAAGTTCTTGATGAAGTTGATCATGGTCTCTCTCCGTAGTGTGTAATGTGTTGCTCACGTTCACCAGCTTGGGGTCGGTAGCGGGCCTCTCTCATTGCCCTGTCCCTCGTTGGTATGACCCTATAAAGCACGTGATTTGCGGCGAGATTTTGGCCGCTTTGCATTAATTTCACGGTCGTTCATATTTTTTTAAACACCGTGATAGAGGTCTGAATTTAAAAGGAAAAGTAATGGGGCGCTGCCTGTGAATGAATGCAAATATATCCTAACGGACAGGCAACTGCGGCAGACAATGCCGCAATCCGTTTACAAAAGTGGTTTTTTTCACCGGACTGTGCCAGACTGACTGCAATACCCCCCAAAACGGCACAGAACCGGGGACGAGCAGTAAATGACACAGAAACTCTTCGCGGCGGTCCTTGTGGCTGCAACATGCGCCTTTGCGTCCGACAGCATGGCGCAACAGGCGTTTTCCGATTTTTCTGCACGGCGCGTGTCGCCCCCCAAGGCCGGAGCGTCCAAACGGATCACGGTTCAGGTGGCCCCACGGGCGAACCCCGCCGTGCCGCCTTTGCCCTTGCCCAGACCGTCCGAGGAAAAGGCGTCTGTCTCTGCATCGGCGCCCGATGCGGTGCCGCGTACCGGCAGTTATGCGTGGTTCTGGGACACAGTGTCTCCGGCGCAAACCGACAGCGGACCCGGTCGTCTTGAACCGGCGCTTGCCACGCTGGGCAAGGGGCCGGGGGGCGCACGTGTGGCCGCTCCACGATTGCAGGCCCTTCAGGACATCGCTGCACGTCACGGCAAGGATCTGTTGCGAGAGACGGTGGGAACGCGCGTTTCGCCGGCGCTCGCCCTGGCCGTCATCTATGTCGAGTCGGGTGGCCGTCCCGATGCAAAAAGCAGCGCGGGTGCGCAGGGTCTCATGCAGCTCATGCCCGATACGGCCAAACGCTTCGGAGTCGAGGACTCGCTGGACGCGGTGCAGAACATCAAGGGCGGCGTCCGCTTCCTGGATTTCCTGATGGAAAAGTTCGAGGGCGACCCGATCCTTGTCCTCGCGGGCTATAACGCCGGAGAGAACTCGATCGGTGCAAATCAGGGTGTGCCGGACTACGCTGAGACCCGCGACTACGTCCCGAAGGTGCTGGCGGCTTTCGAGGTCGCCCGTGGCCTGTGCCTGACACCGCCGCAACTGGCGTCGGATGGCTGCGTTTTCCAGGTGGCGGCGCGCTAGGGCAGCACGGCGCCGGGGTTCATTATGCCTGCCGGATCGAGCGCCGTCTTGATTGACCGCATCGCTGCAAGCTTTGCCGGATCGGTGTAACGTGTCATGTCGTCGGTCTTAAGGCGCCCTATCCCGTGTTCCGCACTGACCGAGCCGCCCATCCCATGTGTCAGATCGTGCACGCAGGACTTGATCGCCTCCCTTTGATGGGCGTGGTCCGCGCGGGTCTGGCCGTCCTGCGGGAAAACATTGAAGTGCAGGTTACCGTCGCCCAGGTGGCCAAAACAGTTGATGCGGAACGAGCCGATAGCGTTCAGCGCTTGCGTCGCATCGACGATGAAGTCGGGGATCGCCGAGAGCGGCAGGGAGATGTCGTGGCTCGAAATCGAACCGATCCGGCGGTTTGCTTCAGGGATGTGTTCGCGTACGTCCCAGAACTGCTGCGCCTGGGTCTCTGACGATGCGATGAGACCGTCGTCCGAAAGCCCCTGGTCGAGCGCTTCGGCAAAGAGCGTCTCCAGCGCGGCAACCGGGTCTGCGCCACGTCCCAGCCCGATCTCGATCAGCACGCACCATTCGGGGGGCGTCTCCCATGGGCGGCGGATGTCGGGCAGCTCTGCTGCGAGGAAGTCCAGGCCCTGCCGGTGGATCAGTTCGAAGGCCGATACGGTCTCACCCAGCTGGTCGCGTGCCAAGGCCAGCAGGTCGAGCGCCGCGCGCGGTGAGCTAACCGCCAGAAAAGCCGTGCCTGTGGCCGCAGGACGCGGCGACAGGGCCAGCGAAGCTGCCGTGATGACGCCCAATGTCCCCTCGGCGCCGATCAGCAGGTGACGCAGGTCGTAGCCGGTGTTGTCCTTGCGCAAGCGCCTGAGCCCATGCCAGACCGATCCGTCGGGCAGAACGGCCTCCAGCCCCAGGACAAGGTTCCGGGCGTTGCCATACCGCAGTGTATTGATCCCGCCGGCATTGGTGGACAGAAGCCCCCCGAGCCGCGCAGATCCCTTGGACGCAAGCGAAAGCGGAAACAGACGGTCCATCGCCTCTGCCGTGTCGTGGATGTCGCTCAGGATTGCGCCGGCTTCGGCAACCAGCGTGTTTTCCTCGGGATAGGTCGCGCGGATCGCGGTCATCCGTTCGAGCGACAGCAAGAGCGGCTGACCTTCCGGGGCGATCTGCCCGCCCACAAGCCCCGTGCCGCCACCATAAGGCACGATCCCGGTGCGCTTTCCGGCGCAGTGCCGGACGATGGCGGCAACGTCTTCGGTGCTGCGGGGCAGGGCAACCCATGCCGACGACCCTTGCCAGCGGCCGCGCGGCTCCTCCAGGTAGCGCGGCTCGGCCCGGCGCAAGGTGTCGTCGGGCAGCAGGGGGCGCAGCGTATCGGCAAGGGCGTCATCGGCGGGGGCGAGGGGCATGGTGTTTTCCTTCCGTCGTCGCCATTTCCTGTCCCTCATACGGGTGGGTTAATCAAGGGGCGGGTGTCATTCGCGCAGCCATTGGGGCCGCAGAACGACCACCGTCGGGCGCGCGGGCAGGGTCCGCAGGCTCACTTCCATAGACGGGGAGTCGCGCCTGTCGATGGCAAAGGTTTCGCCGATCTGGGAAAGAAAGGTTTCAAGCCCGTAGTCCGAGAACCAGTGCATCGGGATCACGACCGAAGACTTCAGCCGTTCCAGCATGGGCACCACGCGCGACAGAGGCAGGGTCATACCGCCATCGACCGCGACCATGACCACGTCGAGCCGCCCAAGTGCGGCGAACTGTTCGTCGGTGGGAATGTGGTGCAGGTGCCCGAGATGCCCGATGCAAAGGCCTTCGACCTCGAAGACGAAGATGGAGTTGCCCTTTTCCTCCATCCCTCCATAGCCGGACCGGATGTTGGTTGAGACATTGCGAACCAGCATCTCTCCGAGGTCTAGATAGTGGTCGATGCCGGTTCCGAACGGCTCGCCCCAGCCGGGCAGGACGTGCGGGATGGCGGGATCGGGGTTCGCTGTCCAATGGGTGCTGTGTGCGTGGTTCATCGTCACGACGTCCGGGATCAGGGGCACGTTGCCGATGAAGCCTGTAAAATCGGTGACCGCCGTCATCCCGCCCTGTGTCTGGAGCAGGAAACTGGCGTGAGAGATGTAGTGCAGACGGACGGAGTAGTCAGGGACGGGGTCCGTCCAGGATGCCTTGTGCAGGTATTCGAGACCCGGCGCCGCATCGGCGATGGCGATACAATGCGACGGGCGGCGCTGGTCCTGCGCTGTGGCGGATGTGGCGGCAACGGCTAGGAAGGCGAGGGCGAGGCGGATCATGGACGTCTCCTGGCTCCGGGAAGGGAGTCGGAGTGAACTCCGACCTACACGGGGCCGGCGCCAGAAAGGCAGGAACGGCACCGACCCGCAGGTCAGCCTAGCGCGACACGCGTTTTCACCAAAGCGTGCCGAGCCCGCTCAGAGGGGCTTTGCGTTCACAACGGGTTGAACTGCGGGTGAACTAGCCGACGGTCGTCTTGCCGCGCCGGTCGCTGCGCAGGCAGGCGTACAGGACATGGGTGCGCCAGCGACCGTTGATCTGCAGGTAGCTTTGCGCGACGCCCTCGTACTTGAAGCCGGAGCGTTCTAGCAGCCCGCGCGACGCCGTGTTTTCGGGCAGGCAGGCCGCTTCCAGGCGGCTGAGCCCCAGTCGTTCGAAGGCGTGATGCGTGACGGCGGCGATGGCCTCTGCCATGTAGCCGTTGCGCGCGTAGGGCTGGCCTGTCCAGTAGCCGAGCGTGCCAGCCTGCGCCGGACCGCGCCGTATGTTGTCGAGCGTGATCGCCCCCACAAGCGCGTCGTCTTCGCGTCGGATCAGGAACAGCGGCACCGCGGTCCCGCCGCTGATCGAGCGCGACGCCCAGTAGACGCGGTTCGTGAAGGCCTTGCGCGACAGGTGATCCGCGGCCCATGTCGGCTCCCAAGGTACCAGGAAGCCCCGGCTTTCCGAACGCAGCGTCTGCCAGGGCGTGTAGTCGGAATGCATGGGAGGGCGCAGTGTGAGACGTTCCGTCTCGATCCGGAGCTTCCGCCGGAAAGAGAGCATCACGCAGCCCGCCGTGCCTGCAGTTTTTCCAGGGAGGGCGCGCCGTCGACAGGTCCGTAAAGCGCCAGTGCCGCGGCGGATTGCGCGACCTGCGCCTCGGCGAAGGCGAGCACGCCCTCGCGGGTGACGGCGTCGATGCGGGCCACTGTCTCTTCTATCGGCGGCACCTTTCCCCAGATCTGCACCATGCGCGCCATGCGCTCGGCCCGGCTTGAGGGGCTTTCGAGCCCCATCAGCAGGCCGGCTTTCATCTGGGAACGGGCGCGTTCGATTTCGGCATCCGACATGGTGTCCGCCGCGCGCTTCATCTCGTCCACGGTCAGATCCAGCAATTCGCCCATCTCGCTGCCCGAGGTGCCGGCGTAGATCGTCGTCATGCCGGTGTCGGCATAGGCGCCCGACTGGGCGAAGATGGTGTAGCAAAGGCCGCGCTTTTCCCGGATCTCCTGGAACAGGCGGGAGGACATGCCGCCGCCAAGTGCAATGGCGTAGATCTGCGCGGTGTAAAACCCCGGGTCCCTGTAGCCCGGCGCCTCGAAGGCGAGCGCCATGTGCGCCTGCTCAAGATCCTTGACCCGCCGCATCTCGCCGCCATGAAACAGCGCGCCTTCGGCGTTGCGGCCCGGCCGGGGCAACAGATCGCCGAAGAGGCCTTCGGCCTGTTTGACCAGCGCGTCGTGGTCGACCGCGCCAGCCGCGGACAGGATCATCTGGCCGGGGCCGTAATGCTCGTGCACGAACTGCTGCAGATCGGCGCGGGAGAACGCCTCGACCCGTTCCGCTTCGCCCAGGATAGTGCGGCCGATGGGCTGGTTGGGATAGGCTTTTTCCTGCAGCCAGTCGAAGATGATGTCGTCCGGCGTGTCATGCGCCTGGCCGATTTCCTGCAGGATGACATGCCGCTCCGTGTCGATCTCCTTCTCGTCGAAGATCGGGTTCCGCAGAATGTCGGCGAGCACATCGACCGCCAGGGCGGTATCGGCCTTCAGGACGCGGGCGTAGTAGGCCGTCACCTCGCGCGAGGTATACGCGTTGATGTAGCCGCCGACATCCTCGATGGACTCGGCGATCTGCAGCGCGGTGCGCCGCGTCGTGCCCTTGAACGCCATATGTTCGAGGAAATGCGCGATGCCGTTCTGTTCCACGCGTTCGTGCCGTCCACCCGCTGTCACCCAAAGACCGAGGGCGGCGGATTGAAGGCCGGGCATCTTCTCGGTGACGATGCGAAACCCGTTGGAGAGCGTGGAAATCTGGACGGTCACTTGGTGATACGCTCCTGAATAAGGTTTTCGAGGGCGGACAAATCGTTGGCCACGCGGGTCAACCGTTCCGCACGCTCATACAGGTCGGACATGCGATTTGGAAGGGGGGGGCGAATACCCGTGGCCTTTTCGACGGCATCCGGGAACTTCGCCGGATGCGCGGTGGCCAGCGTGATCATCGGGGTCTTCGGATCCCGCAGGGCCTCTGCCACACGGACGCCCACTGCGGAATGCGGGCACAGCAACTCGCCCATCGTGGCCTGCGCAAGGCGGATGGTGTCCAGTGTTTCGTCCTCTGACACACGGCCGGAGTCGAAGTGTTCGCGCAAGGCCTGCAGGGCGCCCTGGCTCACATTGAAACCGCCTGCCTTGAGCTCGTCCATCAGTTGCGCCACGGCCCCGCCGTCGCGGTTGTAAGCGTCGAAAAGGGCGCGCTCGAAGTTGCTGCTGACTTGGATGTCCATCGACGGGCTGATCGAGGGATGAACCTCGGAGGTCTGGTAGTCGCCCGACGTCAGGCAGCGGTGCAGAATATCGTTCTGGTTCGTCGCCACCACCAGCCGGTCGATGGGCAGGCCCATGCGCTTGGCGATGTAGCCTGCGAAGATATCTCCGAAGTTGCCGGTGGGGACGGTGAAACTGACGGTGCGGTCCGGCGCACCGAGGCTGACGGCGGACGAGAAGTAGTAGACGACCTGTGCCAGGACACGCGCCCAGTTGATCGAGTTCACGCCGGCGAGCCGGACGGTGTCGCGGAACTCGAAGTGGTTGAACATGTCCTTCAGCCGCGCCTGACAGTCGTCGAAATGTCCGTCCAGCGCCAGGGCGTGCACGTTTGCCTCTGGCGGTGTGGTCATCTGGCGGCGCTGTACCTCGGACACGCGACCGTGCGGGTAGAGGATAAAGACGTCGACGTTGTCGAGTCCCTTGAATGCCTCGATTGCGGCCGAGCCGGTGTCCCCGGAGGTGGCGCCAACGATGGTCACCCGCTCACCTCGCCGCTCCAGCGCCTCCTGAAAGAGCTGGCCGATGAGCTGCATCGCGAAGTCCTTGAAGGCCAGCGTCGGCCCGTGGAACAGTTCCAGCAGGAAATGGTTCGGCGCCAGTTGCACCAGCGGCGCGCGCGCGTTGTGCCCGAACCCGGCGTAGGCCTTGGCGATCAGGTCGGCAAAGACTTCGTCGGTGAAGCCGTCGCCGACGAAGGGCCGCACCACGCGAAAGGCAATGTCCTCGTAGCTCAGGCCCTCCAGCGCCCTGATGTCGTCGGCGGACATCTGGGGAATGGTCTCGGGCACATAGAGCCCGCCGTCACGGGCGAGGCCGGACAGCATGGCCTCTTCGAATGACAGGGCCGGGGCCTGGCCTCGGGTAGAGATGTAACGCATGTCAGTCGGTGCCTTTCGCGATACGGCGCAGCCATACGCCGGTCATGAGGAGCCAAACCGCGGCCAGCGAGAACCACGTGATGGCGTATTGCAGATGATCGTTGGGAATGCCGGAGGTGTCCACGGGCAGCGGATCTATGGCCTCGTCGACCGGGTCGACACTTCGGGCGATGACCAGGAGCGGCTCGGTGTCCAGCGCTTCGGACATGGGGCCGATGTCCCGGGCGAACCAGGTGTCGTTGTCCGGGTCGTTGTCGGGCGTCGAGGAGTTGCGGTCGTCGGGCCAGTGCAGGTTGCCGGTCAGCCGGACGGGCCCCGCGTAAAGGGCGGCGTCCTTACGGTCGATGGGGGTGAAGCCGCGATCCACAAGCAGCCGGCGCCCGTCGTCGGTGGTGAAGGGGGAGATGACCCGCCATCCCGCCCCGCGCAGCTTGGCCGAGACCAGCACGTGCAGCGACTCGTCGCCGATCTCGCCGGACAGGTCCACGGGTTGATACCGCTGCGCCGAGGGGTCGACCATGACGGGCAAGGGTTGGGCGGGGCCGGAGATCGTGGCCTCCATATCCGCGAGGAGGCCCTGCTTCCAGTCCAGGCGCTGAATCTGCCACGTGCCCAGCCACAGCAGGATCGCGCATCCGGCAATACCGATCAGCAGGGGGGCGAGGTAGCGTGTCACATGCGTCTCCGGAAACGGAAAAGGCGCGCCCGGTGGGGCGCGCCTTGGTTTACCTTGTGAGGCGTCGGGCGCAAGCCCTGTGGCCATCGACGGGGGCTCAGCCGCCCCAGATGTAAACTGCCGCGAAGAGGAACAGCCACACCACGTCGACGAAGTGCCAGTACCAGGACGCCGCTTCGAAGCCGAGGTGGTTCTCCGGGGTGAAGTGGCCGCGGTAGACGCGCATCAGGCAGATGAACAGGAAGATCGTGCCGATGATGACGTGCGCACCATGGAAGCCGGTCGCCATGAAGAAGTTGGCGCCATAGATGTTCCCCGAGAAGCCAAACGCCGCGTGGCTGTATTCATACGCCTGAAGAACGGTGAACAGAAGACCGAGGATGACCGCGATGATCAGGCCCTGCTTGATCTCGTCGCGACGGTTGCCATGGACCAGCGCGTGGTGCGCCCAGGTCGCTGCGCAGCCGGAACACAGGAGGATCAGCGTGTTGATCAGCGGCAGGTGCCAGGGGTCGAACGTCTCGATCCCCGCCGGCGGCCAGACGCCATCGACAGCCGGGCTCATGCCGTTCGGGTCGATGGGGTAGATCGCGTGCTTGAAGAAGCTCCAGAACCACGCGAAGAAGAACATCACCTCCGACATGATGAACAGGATGAACCCGTAACGCAGGCCGATCAGGACGACCGGCGTGTGGTCGCCGACCTGGTTCTCCTTCACGGTTTCGCTCCACCAGCCGAACATGGTGTAGAGGACGCCGACGAAGCCGATGAGGAACATCCAAATCGTGATGTCCTTCATCCACAGCACCGCGCCGAAGAGCATGATGAACCCGGTCACTGCACCCAGGAAAGGCCAGATGGAGGGGTTCAGAATGTGATAGTCGTGGTTCTTAGCATGCGCCATGGCAATCCCTCGTTAGGCGTTAGTTCACGGATGCTTTCGCATCGTCTTGATCGTCGATGCCGGGGGCATCGCCAGTGGTGTCGAGCGCGGCCTGCGTCTGTTCCGGCAGGTCGATCTCGTAGAATGTATAAGACAGTGTGATGTGCTTTGTGTACTTCGCGTCGCGGTCGTCCACGATTTCCGGGTCGACGAAGAAGCTGACGGGCATTTGAACCCGCTCACCGGGCATCAGCACCTGTTCGGTGAAGCAGAAGCACTCGATCTTGTTGAAGAACCCACCCGCTTGGTAGGGGGCCACGTTGTAAGTGGCCTGGCCCGCAATCGGATGATCGGTCGGATTGTAGGCTTCGTAGAACGCCAGCCCTTCTTCGCCGATGCGGACGATCATCTCGGTCTGCATGGGCTTGAAGTCCCACGGCATGTCGCGGTCCTTCGAGGCGTCGAACTTGATCTTGATGGTCTGGTCGAGGATGTCGCGCCGGGTCGACGCCTCGGCCACCTGTGTGGTGCCGCCAAAACCGGTGACACGGCAGAACCAGTTATAGAACGGCACCGAGGCCCAGGCCATCGCACCCATGAAGAAAACGACGCCGAGCGTTTGTACAAGGGTCTTGGTCTTTGGATCAATTGCCATTGCCGTCTCCCTGAGTTGCCGCAGCCGGTTGCATCTGGAAGTCGCCCCGTTCGACCTTGACGACGGTCATCCCGAAGACAATCACGATGAATGCCCCCAGCGCCAGCCCGACGCCGATATTGCGGGACTTGCGGCGTTTGTGAAGATCGTGTTCGCGCGTGATGCTCATGACAGCACTCCAAAGCGGTCCAGCCCTGCATCCACGAGGATCGCGCCGAAATGAGCGAAGAGGTAAAGCAGGGACAGCTTGAAGAACGCCTTCTCGGCCTTGAAGTTGTCGGCCTCCGACGCGGCTTCGTCGCGGCGCCAGATGGTCCAGGCGCCCTTCAGGAACAATGCGTTCAGAACGAGAGCCGTCGCGAGGTAGACCGGTCCGCCGACCTGAGTAAAGCCCAGCCCGATAGCAAAGGCGGCCAGCAGGACAGTGTAGACAAGGATGTGGGTCCGGGTCGACTTGCGCCCGTGTGTCACGGTCAGCATCGGCACGGTGGCGTTGTCGTAGTCCATGCGGACGAAAAGCGCGAGCGCCCAGAAGTGGGGCGGCGTCCAGAGGAAGGTGAGGCAGAACATCAGCACGGAAGCGGTCGAGATCTCGCCGGTTGCGGCGGCCCAGCCGATCATCGGGGGGAAGGCCCCGGCGGCGCCGCCGATCACGATGTTCTGCGGTGTCGAGCGTTTCAGCCACATCGTGTAGATCACGACGTAGAAGAAGATGGTGAAGGCCAGCAGGGACGCGGCCAGCCAATTGGTCGCGAGGCCCAGGAAAACGACGGCAAAGACTGACAGCGTCAGGCCGATGGCCAGCGCCTCGTCGCGGGTGACCTTGCCCGAAGGGATCGGACGCTTTGCCGTGCGCTTCATTAGCGCGTCGATGTCCGAATCGTACCACATGTTCAATGCGCCGGATGCGCCGCCGCCGATGGCGATGAACAGCACCGCGCAGAAGCCGAGGAACGGGTGAATAGCCACCGGTGCGGCCAGCAGGCCGACGAAGGCGGTGAAAACGACAAGCGTCATCACACGCGGCTTGAGCAGCGCGAAATAGTCGCCGAACTGCGCTTCCTGCGCGTCGGTCCGCAGCTCGGTGCCCATCCGGGCGCGTGTCTCGAAGCTGGCGTCGCTCATGTCGGCTCCTGCCTGAAATGCCAAGGTCGGTTTGGTGCGGCGCAGGCCGGGATAGGTCCCGGCCTGCGTATCATCTTTCGGTCGCCGGAAGCGATCAGTTGGTCAGTGCCGCGCGCACGTCTGTGTACCAGCCTTCGTCCTTGGACGCGGCGAGCCATGCGTCATAGGCTTCCTGGCTGACAACCTTCACGGTGATCGGCATGTACGCGTGGGAAATTCCGCAGAGTTCGGAACACTGGCCGAAGTAGACGCCTTCGCGTTCCGGCGTGAACCACAGCTCAGCCAGGCGGCCGGGGACAGCGTCCTGCTTCACGCCGAAGGCCGGAATGGTCCAGGAGTGGATCACGTCGGCGCCGGTGACCTGCATCACGATGGTCTTGCCGACCGGCACGACCACGGCGGTGTCGGTGGCCAGCAGCCACTCGTCCTTGGTGTAGCCCGCGTCGGTCAGCATGGTCTGCACGTCGTCGGAATAGCGATTGTCGCCGCCCGTCGCGGGAGAGCCGATCATGTAGCTGTCGTAGGCCAGGTCTTCACCCACGTACTCGTACCCCCAGTACCACTGGTAACCGGTGACCTTAATGGTGATGTCGCCGTCCGGGATTTCCTGCTGCTTGAACAGCACCGGAAGGGAGAAGGCGCCGATGAACACGAGGATCACGATTGGCCCGATGGTCCACGCGATCTCCAGCGGAGAGTTGTGCGTGAAGGTGCCGGGCGTCTTGTTGGCCTTCTGGTTGTAGCGCACCACGATGTACGCAAGCAGGGCGACGACCAGCAGGCAGATCGCGGTGATGATCACAAGGATCATGCCGTCGAGCCATTGCAGGTCACGCGCCAGTTCCGTGGAGGCCGGCTGGAAACCCATGCCACCCTGGTGCGGGCGGCCCACAACGGGCAGGTCCTGCGCCAAGGCCGGCGCGGCGACAAAGGCGCTGAGAAGGCCCGTCATCATCGTCTTGAAGGTCATATGTCACCCTGATCGATTCGAGTTGTGCACGGGCCCGCCGACCCGGAATGACTTGATATACATGCAAAAAGGAAGCGCAGGCTGGCGCCCGTCCTCCTCCGCGGCATACCGTTGCGTTCTGGCGGTCTAGAAACCATATTCTTTCCACCCGTGAAAGCTTTGAGCTTGCGGCAAAGCGCCGCTTTACTTGATCCAGATCAATCCAGAGGTCCATATGTCCGACGCACTTTTCCGCCCTTTCAAGACGCATCTGGACCTCGATCGCACCGTGACGCTGGTAAAGGAGGCCCTTTCGGGCGCCGAGGACGGCGAACTTTTCCTTGAGCGGAGGCGCTCGGAATCGCTTGTTCTGGATGACGGGCGCCTCAAGACGGCAAGCTACGACGCCTCCGAAGGATTCGGCCTGCGCGCGGTGAAAGGCGAGGTGGCCGGTTACGCCCATGCCACGGAGATCAGCGAATCCTCTCTCAAACGTGCGGCCGAAACGGCGCGGCTCGCGGTGGGTGATGGCGGCGGCGTCATGGCCGCGCCGCCTGCGGGCACGAACCGCACGCTTTACACCGACGCCGACCCGATTGCCGGGGCGAGCTTTCCGGTGAAGGTGGACACCCTGAAGGAGATCGACGCCTTCGCCCGTGGTCTCGACCGTCGCGTTGTGCAGGTGACGGCCAGCATCGCCGCCTCATTGCAGGAGGTCGCGATTCTCCGCCCCGAGGGGGGGCTCGTGACCGACGTGCGCCCGATGACCCGCGTGAACGTCTCGGTGATCGTCGAGCAGGACGGGCGGCGGGAGGCCGGGACTGCCGGCGGTGGCGGTCGGGTCACGCTTGAGGGCCTGCTGGAACCCATCGAATGGCAATCGAAGGCGCGCGAGGCGCTGCGCATCGCGCTCGTCAACCTGGAGGCGGAGCCCGCGCCGGCGGGTGTCATGGACATTGTCCTCGGCCCCGGCTGGCCCGGCATCCTGCTGCACGAGGCCATCGGGCACGGGCTCGAAGGCGACGCCAATCGCAAGGGCACATCCGTCTTCGCGGGCCTGATGGGCCAGCAGATCGCGTCGAAGGGCGTGACCGTGCTGGACGACGGCACCATCCCGGACCGGCGCGGGTCGATCACGGTGGACGACGAAGGCACCCCTTCGGGCAAGAACGTCCTGATCGAGGACGGCAAGCTGGTCGGTTTCATGCAGGACCGCCAGAACGCGCGACTGATGGGCGTGACGCCCACCGGCAACGGCCGCCGCGAGAGCTATGCGCATATCCCGATGCCCCGCATGACCAACACCTACATGCTGGGCGGCGACGCCGATCCGCGGGACATCGTGCGCGACCTGAAAGACGGGATCTGGGCGGTGGGCTTCGGTGGCGGACAGGTCGACGTGACCAACGGCAAGTTCGTCTTTTCCTGCACGGAGGCCTATCGCGTGAAGGACGGGAAGGTCGGGCGTCCGGTGAAGGGGGCCACCCTGATCGGCGACGGCGCCTCCGCGCTTCAGCAGATCCGCGCGCTCGGCAACGACATGGCGCTGGACCCGGGCATGGGCAATTGCGGCAAGCAGGGTCAATGGGTTCCGGTCGGCGTCGGGCAGCCCACGGTGATGATCGGTGGCCTGACGGTCGGCGGTGCGGGTGCCTGACGCGCAGCACAATCCGCTCTGGTGGCATCCCGTGAAGGCCCTGGCCATCCGACCGACGCTGCGGCAGCACGGTTTGGCCATTCTGGCGACGCTCGCCACCACCTTGGGCGCCGGCATCTCGGTCGTCACGCTGGCGTTCATGGTGGAGGCAGTCTCGACCTCAGCGGCCGGGGCCATGATCCTCGTCGGATACGTCCTGATCTTTTCGGTCGCGTTCACCTGGATCGGACACCTCGCAGGGGCCTTCGTCCTACACGCGGCCCTGATCCGCGGCCTCGGCGGCTGGGGTTTGGCGATGCTTGGCGGCTTTTTCATCGGAGCGGTGCTCAGACCGGTTGTCGGCACGGGGCTGACCGTGGGGCTGGGTCCGTTTCTGGCAGTGCTGCAGCTCGCTCTGCTGCGTGCGATTGTCGGGCGCAATACGCAGGCCCTGCCGCGCCGCGGCACATCGGCGTGAAACGCCCGAAAGGCGCGGCACCGAATGGCAGTGCAGCACGCGCATTTCTCTCGCCAGAGTTTACCTGCAATTAACCACCCTCAAGCTATGGATGAAGGTGCAAGACGGCGGGGACAGGATGCGCGACGATAGCTACTCTTCCACTCACCCCCCACTCCCACCCACCACGGAAGATGCTCGTGTGGACTGGCTCCGCCTCTTGCGCTCACGCCGCGTCGGCGTGGCAACCTTCTGGCGGCTTCTGGGCGAACACGGCTCGGCCCGCGCGGCGCTCGAAGCGTTGCCCGAAGTGGCCAGGGCCGCGGGGGTAGAGCGTTACACGATATGCCCCGAGAATGTGATTCTTGCAGAGATGAAGGCCGCACGGATGTCCGGGGCACGCCTGATCCTGAGGGGCGATACGGATTATCCCAAGGACCTGGCGGACCTCTCCGACGCGCCCCCGGCGTTGTGGGTGAAGGGCGACGCGCGCGTGCTGAATCGGCCGATGGTGGCCCTTGTCGGCGCACGCAATGCGTCATCGCTGGGATTGCGAATGGCGCGCAGCCTTGCCGAAGGCCTGGGAGAGGCGGGCTATTGCGTGGTCTCCGGTCTGGCGCGCGGCATAGATGCGGCGGCGCACCACGCCGCGCTCAAGACCGGCACGGTCGCCGTCCTGGCCGGTGGCGTCGATGTGCTTTATCCCGCTGAAAACGCGGGGCTGGCCGACGATATCGTCACCTGTCACGGCGCGCGGATCAGCGAACAGCCGATGGGCATGCAGCCGCTCGCCCGCCACTTCCCCATGCGCAACCGCATCGTTTCGGGGCTGGCCCGTGCCGTCGTCATCGTGGAGGCAGCGGCGAAATCCGGATCGCTGATCACGGCGCGTGGCGCGCTCGACCAGGGCAGGGAGGTGTTGGCGGTGCCGGGCCACCCGCTGGACGCCCGCGCGGCGGGCTGCAACATGATGATCCGCGACGGCGCGCACCTCGTACGGCATGTCGAAGATGTCCTGCAGGCCCTGCCGCCGCTGGAAAAAGAGGGCCCTGCACAGCCGCAACTTGGCCTGCCGGATCCAGAGGGCGCCGCCGTCGACGCTGTGAAAGCGCCGGAGCCCGAAACGCGGACCCTGCGCCAGACGGCGGACCTGCACACGCGTATCCTCGACCGGCTCGGGCCGTCGCCGCTGGCGGAGGACCAGTTGATCCGTGACCTTGGCGCGGCCTCGTCCCATGTCTCGCCCGCGCTCACCGATCTCGAACTGGAAGGGCGCATCCGCCGTCAGCCGGGCGGTTTCCTCTCGCTTGTGCCCCGCTGAGTCAGCACGCCTCCGGGATCACGCTTTTCCAGTCGCTGCAGTAGGGGTCCCCAAACCACCATGCGTCCGTCGCCCCGATGGCCCAGTGGACCGCGACCCAGGTGTTGCCCGAGCGCCGGAACAGAGCCTGCATCGCCGGTCCGTCGAACTCGAAGATGTCGCGGCTGTGTCCCGGGATGAGATCGGCGGGTGTCATGGCGCGCCCGTCCTTGCGCAGCGGTTCCAGCATGGCGAAGGCGACATCGCCATCCACCCGAAGCTCGTCGACGCGGAACACCAGCGGTGCGCCGAAGATCCATTCGGCATGGGGGCGCATCGCGTCCATCAGGTCGGCGCGCAGGGCGGTACCGATCCGAGGGGTTTCCCAGGCGCCTAGGGGCAGGGGCAGCAGGGTCAGGCAGAGGGCGAGGAATCGCATGTCCGGGGCTCCGTTTCGTGGCGTTCAGCCTACGCCCGAACACCGCCGACACAAGCGCGGCTCATCCGCCCGCATTGACAATTACCCCTTGCACCCCACATCTAGCGCCGCGATACGCCGCCCGGAAAGCAGCCGCGCGAGGCCGCCAAGAAACCAGGAGAGGTAGCAGTCCCAGATGCCCGTCGTCGTCGTCGAATCGCCCGCCAAGGCCAAGACAATCAACAAGTATCTGGGATCCGACTACACGGTTCTGGCTTCATACGGTCACGTGAGGGACCTGCCTCCGAAAGACGGATCGGTCGATACCGACCATGATTTCGAGATGAAGTGGGAGGTCGCGAACGATTCGCGCAAGCACGTCGCCGCCATCGCCGAAGCTTTGAAGACCGACGACAAGCTGATCCTCGCAACCGACCCCGACAGAGAGGGGGAGGCGATCTCGTGGCACCTGAAGGAGGCGCTGACCAAGCGCCGGTCGATCAAGAAGACGACCGAGGTCAGCCGGGTCACCTTCAACGCGATCACCAAGGCGGCCGTCACCGAAGCGATGAAGAACCCCCGCGACATCGACGCACCGCTGGTGGAGGCTTATCTGGCGCGCCGTGCGCTCGATTACCTCGTGGGTTTCAACCTGTCGCCGGTGCTGTGGCGCAAGCTGCCCGGCGCACGGTCGGCGGGACGTGTGCAATCCGTCTGCCTCCGTCTGATCGTCGAGCGGGAGATGGAGATCGAGGCGTTCAATCCGCGCGAATACTGGCAGGTGAAGGCGCAACTGGCCACGCCGCGCGGCCAGACGTTCGAGGCGCGGCTCGTCAGTCTCGCCGGCAAGAAGCTCGACCGCTACGATCTGGAAAACGTCACGCAGGCCGAGATGGCTGTGGATGCCGTGGCCAAGCGCGCCCTGAAGGTCCTGAGCGTCGAGGCGAAGCCTGCGTCGCGCAATCCGTCGGCGCCGTTCATGACCTCGACCCTCCAGCAGGAGGCGAGCCGCAAGTTCGGCATGGGCGCCAAGGCGGCGATGAATGCGGCGCAGCGGCTCTACGAGGCCGGCCATATCACGTACATGCGGACAGACGGGATCGACATGGCGCCGGAGGCGGTGTCAGCCTGCCGCGATGCCATCGCCGATCGTTACGGCAAGGACTACGTGCCGTCCTCGCCGCGCGTTTACAAGAACAAGGCGAAGAACGCGCAGGAAGCGCACGAGTGCATCCGCCCCACCGACATGACGAAGGATGCCGAAAGCCTGCGCCTCTCCGAATCCGACCAGCGCAAACTGTATGATCTGATCTGGAAGCGCACGCTTGCCTGCCAGATGGAAGCGGCGCGACTGGAAAGAACTACGGTGGAGATCGGCTCTGACGACGGTCAGGTCGGCCTTCGGGCCACCGGTCAGGTGGTGCTCTTCGACGGCTTCCTGAAGGTCTACGAGGAAGGCCGCGACGAGCCGGCCGAAGATGACGACAAGCGCCTGCCGCAAATCATGCAGGGCGATCCGGCGAAGTTCGAAGCCGGCGCCATGAAGTCCGAGCATGCGAAGGCGATGGAGAAGGGCACGGACCGTGGCAAGCCCGCCGTTCTGTCCGGTGACGGCGCGACGTTGGGCACGCAGAGCTTCACCAACCCGCCGCCGCGATACACCGAGGCGACGCTGGTCAAGAAGATGGAAGAACTGGGCATCGGGCGTCCGTCCACCTATGCCTCTGTCATCACGACGATTCAGGACCGCGAATACGTCCGCAAGGAACAGAACCGCCTGTTCCCCGAGGACAAGGGCCGGATCGTGACGATCTTCCTGCTGAACTTCTTCAAGCGCTATGTGGAGTACGATTTCACCGCCGCGCTGGAGGATGAGCTGGATCAGGTCAGCGCGGGCGCCGAGGACTACAAGGAACTTCTGGCGAAGTTCTGGCGCGATTTCAGTGCGGCCATTGCCGAAACCTCCGACCTCCGGATTTCGGAGGTGCTGGACGTGCTGGACGAGGCGCTTGCGCCCCAGCTCTATCCGCCGCGCGATGACGGCAGCGATCCGCGCATCTGTCCGAAGTGCGGGCAAGGGCGTCTGCACCTGAAGACATCGCGCACCGGCGGCTTCGTCGGTTGCGGCAACTATCCCGAATGCACCTACACCCGCCCCATCGCGGGAGAGGGGGCCGAGGGCGAGGAAAAGCTGCTGGGCGAGGACCAGGGCGACGAGATCTGGCTGAAGGCGGGCCGCTTCGGCCCCTATGTACAGCGCGGAGAGCCCACGCCCGAGAACAAGAAGCCGCCGCGTGCCTCCCTGCCCAAGAAAGGCGGCGCCTATCTTCCCGGCTGGGACCCGGCGGACATGACGCTGGAAAAGGCGCTTACGTTGCTGACCATGCCGCGCGAGGTGGGGATGCACCCCGATGGCGGCGTCGTCAGTGCGAACCTCGGGCGCTTCGGCCCCTACATCATGCACCAGCTGCCCGATGAGGAAAAACCGGTCTACGTCAACCTCAAGGAATTCCAGGAGGTCTTCGAGATCGGGATGAACCACGCGGTCGAGTTGCTGGCGCAGAAGCGGGCAAACCCCGGGCGCGGGCGGCAGACTGCCAAGGCGCTGCGCGAGATGGGCGAACATCCCGATGGTGGCAAGATCTCGATCATGGAAGGCCGCTACGGTCCTTACGTGAAATGGGAGAAGGTGAACGCCACCTTGCCGAAAGACGTGGAACCTGCGGATGTGACCATGGAAACGGTTCTGGAGCTGATCGCCGCGAAGGCGAAGAAGAAGCCGGCGAAGAAGGCCGCGTCCAAGTCGACCGCCAAGAAGACCACGGCCAAGAAACCTGCGGCCAAAAAGCCCGCGAAGAAGGACTGACGGGCCGGAAAAGGAGGCGGAAACCTGCCTCCAACCCCCTGATCTGTTGCGCAAAAGCAATCACATTCGCGGTAAAGAATGTGTGATTTCCAATAGCGTACACCCGCCTCCATGTTGCCCGTATCGAAACAGGCAACAAGGAGGGCCACCTTCATGACGAAGTCGAGCATCACCCGTCGCGCGCTGCTGAACTCGGGTCTTGTGGCAGGGGCCGCGGCGCTGATCGTCCCGGCCACGGCACGAGCGGCAGACGTGCGGCGCAACGTATCCAGCTTTGTGATGCAGGACTGGCGCGACCACTTCTCGGAGATCGGGAAAGGCTGCATCGTCTGCGATACCGAAAGCCGCGCGCTGCACTACTGGGCGGCCGATGGCGTCGACTATCGCATCTACCCGACCTCCGTCCCGAAGTCCGATGAGCTGACAAAGCGCGGCTACACCGAGATCGTGCGCAAGAAGGTCGGTCCCTCATGGACACCCACCGCCAGCCAGATGGAACGTTTCCCCGACTGGAAGCCGGTTGCGGGCGGTGCGCCGGACAATCCGCTTGGCACACATGCGATGTACCTGAGCTGGCCCGCCTACCTGATCCACGGCACCCACGACACGCGCAAGATCGGGCGCAGGTCGTCCGACGGCTGCATCGGCCTGTACAACGAGAAGATCGCCGAACTGTTCGAGATCACGCCCATCGGCACGCAGGTCCGCCTGATCTGAGCGGGCCTGCTCTTTTTCGCTCCGTCTTCCGAACCGCCCCGACAATGCAGGCGTTGGTCCAAGGTGCGCATCGCGCGGGCTTCCTTGTGAAGCCCGCGCCGGGACGCCCACCGAACCAGAGGAGGACATTTCATGACACGACTAATCCTGACGACGGCCATGGCAGCGATGCTTGCATCGGGGGCCATGGCCGAAAGCCATGGGGCCGGGATGGACCAGCCGGGGCAGACCGCTTCGGCCGACCTGATCAACACCGACAACGAGAGCATCGGCACGGCCACCCTGACCGACGGTCCGGCGGGCGTGCTGATCCATGTCCGCGTCGAAGGGCTGACCCCGGGCAAACACGGTCTGCACCTGCACGCGGTCGGCACATGTGAGCCGTCCGAGGGCTTTACGACGGCAACGGGCCACGTCGGCAAGGTGGAGGGCGGCCATGGGCTCCTGAACCCCGCGGGCCCGGAGCCGGGCGACCTGCCGAACATTTTCGTGGGCGAGGACGGCATCGGCGAGATGGAGGCCTATTCCACGCTGGTCGACGTGGCCTCACTGCTGGACGAGGATGGTTCGACCTTCATCATCCACGCACAGGGCGACGACCACATGTCCCAACCCATTGGCGGGGCGGGCGACCGTGTTGCCTGCGGTGTCATCAAGGGGCAGTGACCAATGCAGGGGGCGGTCTGTCGGGCCGCCCCCTCCGAGTTGGGGCGCTACCATGGCTCCGCCGCGTTGACTCTCTGCTGCAGAGCGGCGACAACCTGCTTCATTACCGCACAGGAGGGGTGTTTCATGAAGAAGGTATACGGTTCGGCGTCCGAAGCGCTGGACGGCCTGTTAAGTGACGGCATGCTGGTCGCCGCGGGCGGATTCGGTCTTTGCGGCATTCCCGAGCTATTGATCGACGCCTTGGTGGAAAGCGGCGTGAAGGACCTGACGGTCGCGTCGAACAACGCGGGCGTCGACGATTTCGGTCTGGGCAAACTTCTGGCGACCCGGCAGATCAAGAAGATGATGTCGTCCTACGTGGGCGAGAACAAGGAGTTCATGCGCCAGTACCTCGGCGGTGAGCTTGAGCTGGAGTTCAACCCGCAGGGCACCCTGGCCGAGCGCATGCGCGCCGGCGGCGCAGGTATCCCGGGCTTCTATACCAAGACCGGCGTCGGCACGCAGATTGCCGAAGGCAAGGAAGTGAAGACCTTCGACGGCGAGGACTACATCCTCGAACGCGGGATCTTTGCCGACCTGTCCATCGTGAAGGCGTGGAAGGCCGACGACACGGGCAACCTCGTGTTCCGCAAGACGGCCCGCAACTTCAACCCGCCGGCCGCCATGTGCGGCAAGGTTTGCGTGGTCGAAGTGGAAGAGATCGTGCCGCGTGGCTCGCTCGACCCGGATCACATCCACCTGCCCGGCATTTACGTGCACCGGATCATCCAGGGTGAACACGAGAAACGGATCGAACAGCGCACGACGCGCAAGCGGGAGGAAGCGTAATGCCCTGGGATCGTAACCAGATGGCCGCACGCGCGGCGGAAGAACTCGAAGACGGCATGTATGTGAACCTCGGCATCGGCATCCCGACGCTGGTGGCGAACTACGTGGGTGACAAGGACATCACGCTCCAGTCGGAAAACGGCATGCTGGGCATGGGTCCGTTCCCCTTCGAGGGCGAAGAGGATCCGGACCTGATCAACGCGGGCAAGCAGACGATCACGGAACTGGCGCGGACGTCCTACTTCGACAGCGCCATGTCCTTCGGCATGATCCGCGGCGGCAAGATCGCGGCGGCGATCCTTGGCGCGATGGAAGTGGCCGAAAACGGCGACCTCGCGAACTGGATGATCCCCGGCAAGCTGGTGAAAGGCATGGGCGGCGCGATGGACCTCGTGGCCGGTGTCGGCAAGGTCATCGTGGTGATGGATCACCAGAACAAGGCGGGCGAGTCCAAGGTGCTGAAGGAATGCACCCTGCCGCTGACCGGCAAAGGCGTGGTGAACCGCATCATCACCAACCTCGGCGTGCTCGACGTGGTCGAGGGCGGTCTGAGGATTGTCGAATGTGCGGACGGCGTGACCGAGGACGACATCCGCGCCGCAACCGACGCGACCCTCGTCTGATTTCATATCTACCGCAAGGTGGGGCGGCCCTGTCCGGGGCCGCCCTTTTTTGTTGCCCGATCGGGAAGAAACCTCGCCTCCGCCGCGCGCCGGGGGACGGATTGCCTTGACCTCGCACCCGCGGCACTAGGTCTTCCTGCGCTGAGTGCGCCATGCGGCCCGGGACGACGGGCTCGGCGGCAGCGCGGTTTCGGAACGTTGAGCAGAACAAGAACAAGGAGCTCTAAATGAGGGTTCACATTCGGCAGGCCCTTATATCCTGCCTTGTCGCCTTACTCGCAGTCCTTGCCATACCGGCTTCCCTCCATGCCCAAGACGCCACCGCCACAACCGGCGCTGTCAGCGGGGTCGAGGCGCTCTCTCCCGAACAGGCCAAGGCTCTGGCCGATCTTCTGGCTGATGACGCCACCCGCGGCGCTCTGATCGATGCCCTGAACCGGACCGGAGAGCCGGCGGACAAGTCCGGCAAGGCGTCCGGAGAAACCGTGACCGAAGCGGTGACGGCCGCGGTGGAAAGTGAGGCGACGGCACCGGGCGAGACGTCCTTCAGCCGCCGCATCGCTGCCGCCACACAGGATACGGCGGAGAGCGTCGCTGGCAGTCTGGCACGGTTCTGGCGGGGGTTCAGCCGGGCGCCCGAAACGCTGGGCACTGCCTTGTCGATCGACCCAGGCATTATCCTGACATCTCTGCGCGACCTTGCGCTGGTGATCGTCGCGACGGTCCTGCTCTACAATGTCCTGCGGTGGATCGCGAAACGGCTGTTCCGCCGGATGGGCACCGTGGCCGGGGATGCCGGCCCTGCACAAACCATGCTGATCATCGTCTCCTCCGTCGTCATCGATGCGATCGTGGTCATGATCGCCTGGGGGGCCGGCTACGCCCTTGCGCTTGCGGCCTTCGGCGACACTGGGCAGATCGGTATCCGGCAAACGATGTACCTGAACGCCTTCCTGATCGTAGAGATGCTGAAGGTTCTGATCCGCGCCGTGATGTCGCCCACCACCTCGCAACTGCGCACGGTGAACGTCCCGGACAAGGGCGCGCGCTACATTGCTCGGGCGCTGACGTTCCTCGTCAGCCTGCTGGGCTACGGCCAGCTTCTGGTGGTTCCGATCATCAATCAGAACGTCAACTTCACCACCGGACGTGGCGTATCCACGCTCATTTCGGCCGTGGCCGTCGCGATTCTGATCTGGATGGTCATCAAGTGGCGCAGGGTCGTCGCGGACTGGTTGCTGGGTGACCGCAGGCTAAGCGAGGGGCGCGGGCTTCTGAAGTTCGTCGCACGCAACTGGCACCTTCCGGCGCTGGTCTACCTGATTTTCGTGATGGCCATCGTCCTGGCGCGTCCGGGCGGTATCCTGTTCCCGCTCCTTGGCACGTCCGCCAAGGTGCTGGGAGCCATCGTGCTGGGTTTCATCGCCTCTAACATCGTGAGCCGCGCCATCATGCGCGGCGTAAGGGTGCCGACCGGCGTGTCGCAAAGGCTGCCTCTGCTGGAGCGCCGCCTGAACGCCTTCGTGCCGCGCGTGCTGACGATCCTCAAGGTCGCGATCCTGCTGGCCGTCATTCTGTTCACGCTCCATACCGTTGGGGTGCTTGACGTCCAAGGCTGGATGGAAAGTCAGATCGGCGTGCGCACGACCGCTGTCGTCCTGCGCGTCGTGGTCATCCTGACGGTGTCCTTCATGATTTGGCTGGCGGTCAACTCGTGGGTGGACTTCCGTTTGAACCCCGAGTTCGGGTCGGTGCCGACGGCACGCGAACGCACGCTTCTGGCTCTGTTGCGCAACGCCGTGACCATCGTGTTGGTGGTCATCACGCTGATGTTCGTTCTGTCGGAGATCGGCATCGATATCGCGCCGCTCATCGCCTCGGCTGGGGTGCTCGGCCTTGCCATCGGTTTCGGTGCGCAGAAGCTGGTTCAGGACATCATCACGGGCGTCTTCATCCAGCTTGAAAACGCGATGAACGTGGGTGACGTGGTGACGGTCGGTGGAACCACCGGCACCGTCGAGCGTCTGACGATCCGCTCCGTCAGCCTGCGCGACCTGCACGGGGCCTTCCACATCATCCCGTTTTCTTCGGTGGACATGGTGACGAACTACATGCGGGAGTTTGCCTTCTGTGTGGCGGACATGGGCATCGCCTATCGCGAGGATATCGGCGAGGCCAAGCAGGCGATGTTCGACGGGTTCGAGGAACTGCGCACCAATCCCGAGTGGGGGCAGCACATCCTGGAGGATCTGCAATGGTTCGGCCTGAACAGTTTCGGTGCCAGCGAAGTCGTGGTGCGTGCCCGCATCAAGACCGTGCCGGGCCAGCAGTGGGGCATCGGACGCGCCTACAACGAGATCCTGAAACGGATCTTCGACGAGCGCGGTATCGAAATCCCGTTCCCGCACCAGACCATCTACTTCGGAGAGGACAAGGAGGGGCGTGCGCCTGCGGCACCGGTGCGCATGACCATCGAACAGTCGCCGAAGTCCGGTCCTGCGCCGTCAGGCGGCACGGCGGGGCGGCAGGATACACTGGACGGCTCGATAAACACGTCACCAGACGACGAACCGCCGGGCGACCGCTGAGGCGATCCCTCTCACCGTGTCAAAACGCACGGGGGATGGCTGTTCCGGCAAGGATGAAAACGGGAAACGCCCGCGCGAAGGGTCGCGCGGGCGTTTTCATGTCGTGATGCAAACCGGGATTTGGCCTCTGCTCTGCACCGTCGTAGGGGCAGCCGGCCACTTCTTTCGGGACGCGGAAACGACTGCGCCTCCCTGCAGGCCGCACGAGGTAATCCCGGCACACAGGAAGGCGCATAAAGAAGGGGCGGGCTCCTAAGAACCCGCCCCAGGATTTTGCGCCTGAATGGGAGGAGAGGGCGCAAAAAACCGGTCCTTGGCCCCTGAAGGGCCCAGGAATTACTTTGCCGCTTCGGTGACTTTCTTGGTCGCCGCGGTCATTTCGTCGGTTGCCTTCTTGGCAGCCGCGGTCATGTCCTCGGAGAAGTCCTTGCCTGCGGCCATCATCAGCTCGACGGTGTCCATCTGAACCTTCTTCGCGATTTCGGCGAAGGTTGCCATGTGCTCGGCTGCGGCTTCGGCCTGGGAGGCTGCGAAGTCGGTCATTGCCTTGGCGTAGTCGGCCGGCTCTTCCTTGGCGGAAGACAGCTCGGCGATCTTGGACAGGGTTTCCTTGGTCCAAGATGCAGACAGCTCGGTCGACTTCTCGGCTGCTTCCAGAGCCACTGCGGAGAGCTTCTCGCTCATCGTCGCGGTGGTCTTGAAGGCGTCTTCCATTGCCTTGGTGTCAACCGGGAACGAACCCATCATGTCTTTCATCATAGCGGTGAAGTCTTGAGTCTGTGCCATTGTATTCCTCGTCATCTCTGTATTGCTCTGCGGGCCCGCCCCGCGTCTCTGCAACTGAGAAGAATATGCATGCTGCAGCGCAGCATTTCAAGTGTTTTTCTGCGCCGCAGCAAAAATTCGTTCAACTCATTGAATTTGTTTCGCCGCTTTCATCTTCACATAAGTGCCCGGGGCAGGGGCGAGGACCTCGTAGCCAGAATCACCCGGAACGCGTGCGTCCACCTTTTTCCCGGCGCGTTTCTTCAGCCATGCTTCCCAATGCGGCCACCAGGATCCGGTGTGGTGATCGGCGTTGGCCTTCCAGTCATCGAAGGACAGGCTCAGGTCGTCGTTGAGGTAATGACCGTACTTGTCCTTGCCCGGAGGGTTCACGATGCCGGCGATATGGCCGGATTGTCCCAGCACGAAATGCTTGTTCTTCGACCCCATCATCTGCACGCCGCGATAAACGTCGCGCGCAGCCGCGATGTGGTCCGTTTCGGTCGCGATGGACATCAGGGGCACGTCCACGTCGGCCACCGACAGCTTCTCGCCGAACAGTTCGTACTCGCCCATGGCGAACTCATTGCGCTGGCAGAGCGCGCGCAGGTACTGGCGGAACATCTTGCCCGGCAGGTTCGCGCCGTCGCCGTTCCAGTAGAGCAGGTCGAAAGCCGGAGGCGTTTCGCCCATCATGTAGGACTTGATCGCCGGTCCGTAGATCAGGTCGTTCGACCGCAGGAAAGAAAAGGTCCGCGCCATGATGAAATGCGGCAGCATTCCTTCCTGGTCGATCTCCTGCTCGATCCCATCGGCAAAGTCGTTCTGCAGGAAGGGGGTGAACTCTCCCTGGTCGCTGAAGTCTGTCAGGGCGGTGAAGAAGGTCGCCGACTTTATCGACTTGTTCCCGCGTTTCTTCATCAGGGACAACGTTAGCGACAGCGTCGTGCCGGCGATGCAGTAGCCGACGGCGTTGACCTTGTCGACGTCGCAGATGTCCTTGGCGATGTCCATCGCCTTAAGGAACCCTTCCTCGATGTACTCTTCCATCCCGACGTCGCGGTAGCGGCCGTCCGGGTTGATCCAGCTGACCACGAAGAGCGTGTAGCCCTGGTCGACGACCCAGCGGATGAAGGAGTTCTGCGGTTTCAGGTCAAGGATGTAGAACTTGTTGATCCACGGCGGGAACAGCACGATCGGGGTCTCGTGCACCTGATCGGTGGTCGGGCTGTACTGGATCAGCTCCATCATGCGGTTGCGATAGACCACCTCGCCTTTGGCGGTGGCGATGTTCTCGCCGATCTGGAATGCGCTCTCGTCGACCAGCCGCACAAGCATCTCGCCGTTGTTGGCCTCCAGGTCCGCAACGAGGTTCTCCAGCCCCTTCACGAGGCTCTCGCCCTCCGTCTCCACCGCTTTCATCAGGGCATCGGGATTGGTCGCAAGAAAGTTGGTCGGGGCGAACATGTCGATGATCTGCTGGCTGAAGTAGCGCAGGCGCTTCTTCTCCTTGGGGTCCATGTCGTCGATCGACTCGACCGCGTCGCGGATCGCGTCCGCGTTGATGAGGTACTGCTGTTTGACGTAATTGAAGTAGGGATGCTTGTCCCACAAAGGGTTCTTGAACCGCTTGTCGCTGGGGCCGGGGTCTTCCGGCGCGGAGAGCTTTCCCGAAGCGAGCGCCTGCTGCGCCTCGACGAAGTGCGTGACGGTCTTCCCCCAGAAGCCCACCTGCTGCTCGATCAGCTTGGCGGGGTTGGTCACCCATTCCTGCATGTAGGCCTGTGCGGCCTTGACGTACAGGGAACTGTCCGGCCCGTTCAGTGCGTCCGGGGTGGGATGGCGCCGTGTCAAAGCGGCCACCATGCGCTTCGACAGCTCTTCGACCTTCTTGAGGTTCTCTTCGAGCCGTTCTCTATCTTTCCCTGCGGCAACAGTGTTCGTTGTCATTTAAGGAATTCCCCCCTATCTTCGCGAACGCAGAAATACCGTCGCCGGGGTCGGGGGGCAAAGCGACGAAATGGCTCGGGTCCGACCGCCGACGTGGTTGCGTCGACCCCCATGATAATAGGAGTGGCTGTCATGCGCTACATGGCGACGTACGATCTGATGGAAACGATGCGCAATACCAGCCAATGGCTTGGGGCCACGGCGCGCACGATGGCATCCTACCCAGCGATGGCGCTGACCCCGAATCCGATGATCCAGTGGATGGCCGCATGGGGCGAGGTGACCGAGCGCACCTACGAACGCATGGTGGTCAAGCCTGACTGGGGCATCCGCACCTTCACCTGCGAAGACGGCAAGGATCACCTCGTCGACATCCGCAACGTCGTGGAAAAGCCGTTCGGCAACCTGATCCACTTCGACGTTTCCGGACGCGAGGAGCAGCCGCGCAAGATCCTGCTGGTCGCGCCGATGTCCGGCCACTACGCCACGCTCGTGCGGTCCACGGTGAAGTCGCTGCTGGTCAACTGCGAAGTCTATGTCACCGACTGGCACAACGCGCGCGACATCCCGGTGAGCTGCGGCAAGTTCGACGTGGAGGATTACACCCTCTACCTGATGGATTTCATGCGCCACCTCGGCCCGGACACCCACGTCATCGCCGTGTGTCAGCCCGCGCCGCTGACGCTGGCCGCGACGGCCTACCTGGCCGAGATCGACCCGGACGCGCAGCCGCGCACGCTGACCCTGATCGGCGGACCGATCGACCCTGACGCTACGCCGACCGACGTGACCGACTTCGGCCGCCGCGTGACCATGGGCCAGCTCGAAGAGACGATGATCCAGCGCGTGGGCTTCAAACACAAGGGCGTGGGCCGCCTGGTTTACCCGGGTCTTCTGCAACTGAGTTCCTTCGTCAGCATGAACGCGGACCGGCACGTCAAGGCGTTCCAGGACCAGATCCTGCGCGTGGCCAAGGGGCAGGCGTCGGACCACGACGCCCACAACCGGTTCTACGACGAATACCTCGCCGTGATGGACATGCCGGCGGAATTCTACCTTTCGACGGTGGAGCGGATCTTCAAGAACCGCGAGATCGCCAAGAACGAGTTCGTGGTGAACGGCCACAAGGTCGATATCGGCAAGATCACCAGCGTTGCGGTCAAGACGGTCGAAGGTTCGAAAGACGACATTTCCGCTCCCGGCCAGTGTGTCGCGGCGCTCGACCTCTGCACGGGTCTGCCGGCGTCCAAGAAGGCAAGCCATCTGGAGCCGGGCGCGGGCCACTACGGGATTTTCGCGGGCAAGAGCTGGCGCAACAACATCCGTCCTCTGGTGCTCGACTTCATCGACGCCAACTCTGGGACCCCGGAACAGGCCGACTCCAAGGTCGTCAATCTCTGACGGTTTTTGTGGGGGCTTCAGGACAGGCGCGCCGCGACGGCGCGCCTTTTTTTGTTGGGCCAACTGGCGCAGGAAGCCACCGGCGGCGCTCGATGCCGAGCGGGGACGGCTTTTGTTAGCGCTGTCAAAGGCCGCCGTATTCCACCAGCGTGTGCACATCCATCCCCAGCGCCTCAAGTCGCTTCCGCCCACCAAGGTCCGGCAGATCGACGATGAATGCGCAGCCGATGATCTCTCCGCCAAGGCGTTCCACCAACTTGATACCTGCCTCCGCCGTGCCGCCCGTGGCGAGCAGGTCGTCCACCAGCAGGATCTTCTCGCCGGCCTCGATGGCATCGTCATGCACTTCGACCACCGCTTCGCCGTATTCGAGCTGGTATTCTTCCGAAATCACCGCGCCGGGCAGCTTGCCCTTTTTTCGGACCGGCACGAACCCGGCTGACAGCTGATGCGCGACGGCGCCGCCAAGGATGAATCCCCTCGCCTCCAGGCCTACGACCTTGTCGAACCGCACACCGGCATAGGGAAGAAGAAGCTGGTCGATGGCCATCCGGAACCCGCGCGGATCGACGAACAACGTCGTGACGTCCCGGAACATGATCCCCTCGTGCGGGAAATCGACGATGGTGCGGATATAATCCTTGATCTCGCGACGGGGTGGCATGCGGCCTCCGGAAAAGAAAAAACCGCCCCCAGCGGTAACGCGGGGGCGGCTGTGCCGCAAGCGTGTTGCCGTGAGTGGCGGGAAAGCTCAGCGCAAGCGGGTCCAGGACGCGTAAAGGGCGCGCTTGAACCAGCTCAATTGCGGGCGGCGGCCGTCGAGACTGTCGTGCATGAAGATGGACTTGGCATGAAAAGGGCTCATCGGTATACCTCGGTTTTATAGTTTATTGCTGTAATTTGTATATACAATGTATTAACGAAAGATCAATGGCGGAGCCAGGGAAGACCGAGTTGGGCAAGGACGAAAAGAAGAAGGCCAAAGGCAAGGACGCCCAACTGGTGCTGCGACTGGACCGCGAGGACAGGGACGATTTCATCGCCCTCTGCAAGGAGATGGACACATCCGCATCGCGCGAGGTGCGGCGCTTCATCCGGGACTTCCTGAAACGCAATGGCTAGGCGCGGCAAGGTGTAGGGCGGGGCTTTGCGCCGCCACCCCCACCGTCTGCCGTCAGGCCCGGCGCAGGGTCGCTGTCAGGACGCCCATGCCGATCAGCGTCGCTCCCCCGGCACGTGTTATCCAGGTCAGTGCGGCGGGCTTTGCGATCCAACGTCTCAACCGGTCGGCTGCCAGTGCATAGGCCAGCGCATTCAGGGTCGCCAGCGTCACGAAGGTGGCGATCAGGATGGCGAATTGCGGCAGCAACGCCCGACCGGGATCCAGGAACTGCGGCACGAAGGCCACGAAGAACGCGATGCTCTTCGGGTTCAGCGCCGTCACCGCCGCGTTGTGCAGATAGACCGACCGGGCGGAGACTTCTGCGCGCGGCAGGGACAGCCCCTCGGCGGGTGCCGACCGTATCAGCTTGATGCCAAGCCACACGAGGTAGACCGCGCCCACCCACTTCAGCAGGGTAAACAGCGCGGCAGAGGTCGCGACCAGCGCGCCCAAACCGGCCAACGAGGCCGACATCGCCACGAAATCACCGGTGGCGACACCGGCGGCAGAGGCCACCGCGACAGACCGGCCCTTCGACAAGGCGTAGGACAGGACCAGCAGGACGGTCGGCCCCGGTATCAGCAGCAGCGCCGTCGAGGCCGCGACGAAGGTGAGCCAAATTGACAGGTCCATGGTCTTACTCCGGTGGATAATGTCTGCGCAGGGCCATCACGTCCTGCGCCGACAGTTGCTTGGTGTCGTTGCTGTCCTGCGAGAAGATCGAGACGCCTTCATACACGGGGTTGCGGATGTCGGTCAGCAGCCCCAACGCCTGCGTCACCTCTTCCAGCATGGCGGATTCGTAGTGCTGGATGTGCAGCCGCGTCCCGAACAGGATCGTGGCCCGCAGGATGGTCTTCGTATCGCTGCGCGACCAGACGATGACCCGCGCGCCCGTGACCGTGGTGCCGTCCGCGCCGTCTATCCCGGTCCGCGCCAGAGGCTTGCTGCCGTCGGTGTCGAGAAAGTGTATGCTGATGTCTGCCTCGGCCCCAGGTACCACCTCTTCGACCCGGATGCCCGCGCCCGCCGCGTTTATATACTTCACTGCACGGGCCAGTGCCGCCTCTGCGCGTTTGGTCTTGCCGCCCAGGAACGCACGGTCCATCGAGGCGATCCGGACACGCACGGGGCGTTCGGCGTTCCAGTGCAGCATCGGTTTGCCGCAGCGATCTCCCGGCGGGGCGGCACAGGCCACTAGCCGGTAGAAATCCTCGTCTGACAGCCATCCGTCGGATTCCACGTAGTCCTTTGCGGCGGTGGCCGCAGTTGCGGTAAGCGCGGCCAGAACGAGGCCGCAAAAGGCGGGACGCATGGGCAGGCGGCTCACTTCTGCGGATTGGTGTTTTCGATCATCTTGTATGCGACGCGGTAGAGATAGGTCGACGGCGGCGCCTGCCTGCATTCGTTCAGCGTGGCCTCGTAGATCTTCAGCCCGCCGACGTTCTCGACAATGTCGGTAAAGCCCTTCTCCCGTTCCGTCGTCGCCCGGGTCCATACGCCCAGCACCCAGCCTGCCAACTGGCCCTTCAGACTTTCGTCCGTGCCATGGAAGGTCTCCAGCACCTTGGCACAGGTCCAGCCACCAGCGCCCATGACGTAGCTGTCGGTCGAACTGAATGTGACCTGCGCCGATAGCGGCGACGCGCATGTCACGATCAGGGCGAGGGCAACAAGGCGCATCACGGGTCTCCTTCGTGCCGAAGTCTAGCGCCGGGGACGCGCGCGGGGCAAGCCCGACGGCAACCGCTACGCCCCTCAGAGCATCCGTCCCGCCACTGCGTCGAGCTTCGACAGCAACGCAGGGTCGCGCTTGTCGGGGGCGGTCATGATGGCGAACTCCAGCGCGCGGTCGCACCCATGCGGGCAGGGCGCGCGGTCTTCCCCCAGAAGGGCAGGCAGGCGGCGCACCATCTCGCGCCCCTTGTCGGCGTTGCCGGTCAGGGTGGCGATGATCTCGGTGATTTCAACTGCGCCGTGGTCCGGGTGCCAGCTGTCGTAATCCGTGACCATGGCGATGGAGGCATAGCAAAGCTCCGCCTCGCGGGCGAGCTTGGCCTCGGGCATGTTGGTCATGCCGATCACGTCGCATCCCCACGCGCGGTACATCTTCGATTCCGCCATGGATGAGAACTGCGGCCCCTCCATGGCAAGGTATGTGCCGCCCTTGTGGATAGTGATGCCCGCATCCTTTGCGGCGGTATAGCAGGCGTCGCCCAGCCTGGGGCAGGTGGGATGCGCGACCGAGACATGCGCTACGCATCCGGAGCCGAAAAAGGATTTCTCGCGCGCGAAGGTGCGGTCGATGAAGTCGTCGACCACCACGAAATGGCCCGGTGCGTATTCCTCGCGGAAGGACCCGCAGGCAGAGACAGAGATCACGTCCGTTGCCCCAAGCCGCTTCAGCGCGTCAATGTTGGCGCGATAGGGCACCGTGGTCGGTGAGTGGACGTGCCCGCGCCCGTGACGCGGCAGGAAGGCCATATTCACCCCGTCCAGCCGCCCGGTCAGGATCTCGTCCGACGGCGTCCCCCAAGGACTTTCGACCGCCTGCCAGCGGGCGTCTTCGAGGCCGTCGATCTCGTAAATTCCCGAGCCGCCGATCACGGCGATCATGGTCTCTGTCATTGGGCTCTCCTGGCTGTTCATCGGGCGTCTCGCGGGCAGTTAGCCATGGCCAAGGCATGGCTGCAACAGCGGATCGGCGAAGCTGCACGCATGGCGCTGACACCGGTGTGGGTCGGTCAGTTCTTTGAAATCAACGCCTTGCGGCGCACGGGAGCTTCGGAAAGGTATGGCTTCTGCAAAATCGAGAATAATTTCCGAAACAGGGAAATGTGCCTTTGAACCTGCCATCCGATCCGGGTCAGGCGTAGATGTCCAACCCGCCCTTGATGAGTAGCACGACGGAGAGGATCAGGAGGAATATCTCAATCACGATCCGGTAGGTGCGTTCCGGTAGGTGGGCGGTCAGCCAGCGGCCGCCGTAGGTCCCTATCATCCCGGTGACGCAGAGCGCCGCAACAAGCCCCCAGCGCAGCCCTTCGAACTGGCCGATGGACCAGTAGGCGGGCAGCTTCACGAGGTTGCCGATGGCGAAAGAGATGGCGACGGTGCCGGCGAACTCCAGCTTCGGCAGGCGTTGCGGCAGCAGGAAGGCCTGCACGGGCGGCGCGCCGGAATGGGTGATGAAACTCGCGATGCCCGTTATCGTGCCCCAAAAGACGCCCGGCGCGACGTCCGCGCTGGTTGGTTCCGGCGTCTCCTTTTGCCGCAGCGCCCGTCCCCAGGTGCGGGCGATGTACCAAAGGCCGATCAGCCCGGTGAAGATCAGCAGCGCCCGTTCCGGTGTGTAGGGCGTGATGACCGTGGCGATGGCCACACCCAAAAGGATCGACGGAACCAGGATGGCGACGTTCCGACGGGAGTAATCCTTGCGATAGAGCCATACGCCGATCCAGTCGGTGGCCACGAAGACCGGCAACAGGGTCGCCGCCGCCGTGACCGGGTTCATGAACAGCGAAAGCATCGGCACCGCGATGGCCGCGGCAGAGGCGAGCCCGCCCTTGGAAAAGCCGACGATCAGCGCTGCGACCAGGAGAAGAGAGGTTTCGAGCACGGGTTTTCCTTCTTGGCAGAGACCCGGATTGGCGGAGACCCGGAGGCCGTTGCCCAAAAGGTCTGCCCTTCCGTCCCTCTTGCAGGTCTGCCGTGTATCTTCAAGGTATCCGCGTCCACTGCGGCTTCACGGTGGCGAAAGGGGAAACCGGCCGCCGGGCAGAAGAAATCCGTGCATCTGCATCGATTCCTGTCTATAGCGAAGCCGAACGCGCTGCTTTGCAGCATTGTCGGTGGTGTTTGCGCTCTCGTTGCGCTATGCCGCCGCCTCGCGACGAAGAGGATCCCCGATGAAAAACACCGTACTGGCGAACTTCGCCAAACGCCTTGCCATGCCTGACCTGTCCCTCATGCCGGAGGAGAGACTGACACCTGAACGACTCCGGATCGAAGTGCTGGCCGGCCTGACCGTTGCTCTGGCTCTGGTGCCGGAAGCGGTGGCGTTCGCCTTCGTGGCGGGGGTGCACCCGCTCGTCGGGCTTTACGCGGCTTTCATGGTGGGACTTGTCACCGCCCTCTTCGGCGGCCGTCCGGGCATGATTTCAGGCGCAACCGGCGCGCTCGCTGTCGTCATGGTGGCGCTGGTGGCAGAACACGGGGTCGAATACCTCTTTGCGACCGTGGTGCTGATGGGCATCCTGCAGGTTCTGGCCGGGGTGATGCAGTGGGGCAAGTTCATCCGGCTGGTGCCGCACCCGGTGATGCTGGGCTTCGTCAACGGGCTGGCCATCGTGATCTTCCTCGCCCAGCTCACGCAGTTCAAAGTGCCCGGCTCCACCGAGATTTCGGGCCATGGCGCCGGGGGCGGCGAGTGGCTGACGGGTCTGCCGCTTTATCTGATGCTGGGCCTCGTGGCTCTGACCATGGCGATCATCTGGCTCATGCCGAAGGTGTCCAAGGTCGTGCCCGCACCGCTGGCCGGGATCGCCGTCGTCGCGGCCATCGTGATCGGCTTCGGGCTGGACGTGCCGCGCGTCGGCGACATGGCCTCCATCGAAGGCGGGCTGCCGAGCTTCCACGTTCCGATGGTCCCGCTGAACCTTGAAACGCTGGAAATCATCTTCCCCTACGCGGTGATCCTCGCGGCGGTCGGTCTGATCGAATCCCTGCTGACCCTGAACCTTGTGGGCGAGATGACCGGCAAGCGCGGCGGCGCCAGCCAGGAGTGTATCGCTCAGGGCGCGTCCAACGTTCTGACCGGCTTCTTCGGCGGTATGGGCGGCTGCGCCATGATTGGCCAGTCGATGATCAACGTGAAATCCGGCGCGCGCACGCGGATCGCAGGCATCGTGGCGGCACTTTTCCTGCTGTCCTTCATCCTCTTTGCCTCGCCGCTGATCGAGATGATCCCGCTGGCGGCGCTGGTCGGCGTGATGTTCATGGTGGTGATCGGCACCTTCGCGTGGAACTCGCTCAAGATCCTGCTCAAGGTCCCGGCGATGGACGCCTTCGTCATCATCCTCGTGACGGTTGTGACGGTGCTGGAGGACCTCGCCGTCGCGGTCGTCGTTGGTGTCATCGTGTCGGCGCTGGCCTACGCCTGGAACAACGCGCGGCGCATCCATTCGCGTACCTACGTGACGCCCGAGGGCGCGAAGGTCTATCAGGTGCAGGGGCCGCTGTTCTTCGGTTCCTCCGACGGCTTTGTCGAGATGTTCGACGTGGCCGAGGACCCTTCGCTGGTAGTGGTCGACTTCGCCGACAGCCGTGTGGTCGACCAGTCGGCGCTGCAGGCGATCGAGGCGGTTGCCGGCAAATACGCGGCCGTGGGCAAGACCGTGCAACTGCGGCACCTGTCGCGCGATTGCCACCGGCTGCTCAACAAGGCCGGACACCTGATGATCGATTCCGACGACGATCCGGATTACGAACTGGCGGTGGACTACGGGGTGCGGACCGGCATCCTCGGCGGACATTGATCCCCGCAGAAGATCGGAACGGGGCGGCCTGCAGAGGCCGCCCTTTTTCATGTCCAGTGCGTGAATGCCGGGGCGCGGGTCAGGGCGCCAGCCGTTCCAGAGCGCCCACATCGCCGGCTTCGAGCGCAGGCCGTGCGGCGGCGATCCGTTCGGCTGGCCAGTCCCACCAGGCGAGCGCGTTCAGCCGCGCGATAACGTCCTCAGACAAGCGCATGCGCACCACCTTGGCCGGGTTGCCTGTGACGATGGCATAATTCGGTATGGCTCCGCGTACCACGGAACCGGCGCCGACGATGACACCGTTGCCGATCCGCGCTCCGGGCAGAACCATCGCGCCGTAGCCCAGCCAGACGTCATGGCCTATGGTCGTATCGCGGGTGTCGGGCTGGTATCCGGTCATCGCGTCGGGATCGAACACGGTGAACGGGTAGGTGGTCAGACCGTCCATCGCATGGTTGGCCGACGACCCGATGAAGCGCACGCCGTGGGCGATCTGGCAGAACTTTCCGATGCTGAGCGACTCTTGCGAGAACGGGAACAGGTAGGGTGCGAGGCGCGCGGCCCAGTCCTCGGGCGGATCGAAGTCTGACGCGTAGGTGTAGTCGCCGACGACGAACCTTGGATGGTCGATCACGGCCTTCAGGTGGACAGTGCCGACATGCGGGGAACCGTCGGGCAGGGTGATCGGATGGCGACGCGCGGCGTCGGGCAGGGAGAAACGTGCAGGCATGGTGCCTCCTTTGAAATGCTGAACGGATGTCAGGGGTTCAAAGGTGCTGGTCCATGTCGCTCTCCATCGGCTTTATTGGATGCGTAGCATGACGCGGGCAGTTTGGCCACGGCCCTTGTCGCGCGAAACCGCACGGCGGTCATGACGGGTCGGCAGGTGACCTGTTTGGCCTGCGGCCAAAAGCACCCACCCGCCAACCCGGGGCCAGCTCAATCGCCGGGGCGCTTGAGCGAGAACTTCTCGCGCACCACCGTGTAGTCGCGGTAGCCCATCCGGGACAGCGGGTTGTAGGCCAGCACGTCGAAGATGCCGTCGATCAGGCAGTCGTCGCGCATGTGCACACCCGTCACCTCGCCGAACACCGCGAAATTGCTGGTGCCCTCCAGCGCGACGATCTGCGTGAGCCGGCATTCGAGGTTGGCAGGCGCCAGCGCGACGCGCGGACAGGCAATGGTCTCGCACTCGGCCTTCTCAATCCCGGCCTCAATGAACTCATCCGTTCCGGCAGGCAGCGGGGCAGAGGTCGCGTTCATGGCGTCGCGCATGGCGAATTCGACGATGTTCACGCAGAAGACGCCGGATTCGCGGATCTGGGCGACGCTGTCCTTGGTATCCCCGCGGTCGTCCTTGGATGAGGTGGAAGAGAACATGACCTGCGGCGGAGTGTAGGCGCAGGCGTTGAAGAAGGAATAGGGGGCGAGGTTGTCGCGCCCGTCGGCCCCCCGGGTCGAGATCCATCCGATCGGACGAGGGGTGACGATGGCATTGAACGGATTATGTGGCAGGCCGTGACCGTCAGCGGGGCGGTAGAACATGGTGTTGCTCCTGTTTGCAGCGGATTCCCGCTGGTGATAGGGCGTTTGGAGGCGAAGTGCACGTGCCTCACGGCGCAGGCAGCCTGCAAACGTGCAGGCGGGAAGGGAGGCCCCGACGGGTGTATGTGACGACCGAGGAACGGCCCGAGGACTGGTGGGATGTCGAGGCGCTGTTCGACCTTGCCTTTGCACCGGGACGTACGGCCCTGTCTTCTTACCGGCTGCGCGATGACGTGCCGCCGGTGGCACCGCTTTGCCGCCTGGTGCGGGACGGATCGGGCACCGTCGTGGGGGCCATCCGTTACTGGCCGGTCCGGATCGGCGATGCAGACGTCCTGCTGCTGGGGCCCGTCGCGGTGCACCCGGTCGCGCAGGGCGCGGGGCTGGCGGCGCTCCTCATCCGCGAGACGCTGTCGAAGGCCGCGGAGCTTGGTTTCGAACGGATCCTGCTGGTCGGCGACCGGCCGTACTACGGGCGCTTCGGCTTTGACCGGCTGGAGGGGGTCGAGATGCCCCCACCCACAAACCCGGCGCGGATCCTCGGGCTGGAACTGGTGGACGGCGCATGGTCCGGCGTGACCGGAGAGGTGGAGCGCGCATTGCCGGAGTGAGCGCCACGTCTTGAACGTCGCGGGTTCGGTCACATCTTTTTCATCAGGAGGATGCGCCATGACCGAAATCACACCCGTCGGAACCCCCGAAGATCAGGTGCGCCTGCTGGCGAAGCGCTACAGGTCGGCCAATTCGGTCGGCATGCAGTTGCTCAACCTGATCGGGGGGCAGGCGGAGAACCTGCTGGAACGGTTGCCGGATTCGGCCAAGGACCGGCTGGAGGTCACGGCAGAGCGTGCCTTGGGCGCCGCGCTGGACGCCGCCGGACGGACGCGCGGCATCGTCCCGGACCAGAAAGGATGGCTGAACACAGCGATGGCGACGGCCATGGGGGTCGCCGGCGGCGTAGGTGGTCTGCCGTCGGCCTTGGCGGAACTGCCGGTCACGGTCACCGTCCTCATGCGCGCGATGCTGGGTATCGCCGCCGAACACGGGTTCGACCCGGAAAGCCCGGAAGTGGCGAAGGAGTGCCTTGCCGTCTTCGCCTCTGCCGGACCGCTGTCCAAGGACGACGGAACGGACATCGGCTTTCTGGCGGCGAGGGTGTCCCTGACCGGGGCCAGCGTGAATGGCCTGATCGCGCGTGTCGCGCCACGTGTCGCGACTGCGCTCGGTCAGAAACTGGCCGCGCAGACCGTGCCAGTGCTCGGCGCTGCGGCGGGTGCCGCCGTGAACTACGCCTATACCTCGTACTACCAGCAGATGGCGCATGTGCACTTCGGCCTGATGCGGCTGGCCGAGGACAGCGGGCGCCCCAGGGAAGAACTTCTGGACATGCTGCGCGAGGAGCTTGAACCGCCGCGGATACGACGAAACTGAATTTCGGATTTTCGGTAACTTTGGCTTAATACCGAAGATGTAGCGTCTCGGTCATCCGGGGCACAAAAGGCCCTGCCAAGCAATCCGGTCCCAAAACCCTACGCGACAGGCTGTCCTGAAAGCACACAGTACCTGCATGTGGGAACCGGCTCCTGCCGCGCGGAAGCGTGCGCAGGGCTCTTTGCCAGAAGGCGGAGGGCGGATGAGACGTCAGAGACTAACGCGCTCCGGTTCGGTGTAAAACGCGCCGACCGGGGCGTTTTTTGCGCGGGCATCGATCGGGCGCGCAAACGTGCGGTGGAAGCGCCTGGCCGCTCGGGCACCTGCCGGTCAAATGGCTTTGTCCGATGGCTTTGTCAGCTCGAATCCCTGAGGTATTCCATGACCGACTGCCGCACCGACTGTTCGCCGCGCAGGCGCGCCTCCTCGATCACGTCGCGGATCTCGGTCAGCGAATAGCGCATCAGAAGCGACTTGACCGGGCCGATGGAGGCCGGACGCATCGACAGTCTGCGGAGCCCGATGGCGGCGAAACAGAGCGCTTCGACCGGTCGCCCCGCGTCTTCGCCGCAGAAAGACAATGCCGTGCCCGTTGCCTCGCAGCGCTTCACGATCTGTTCGAGGAAGCTCAGAAAAGACACGTTCAGCGTATCGTAACGGCGGCGGACGCGCTCGTTCTCGCGGTCGGCTGCAAAGAAGAACTGCTTCAGGTCGTTGCCGCCGATCGACAGGAACTCCACCTCGCGGAAGAACCGGTCAGACGCATAGGCCAGCGAGGGCGTCTCCAGCATGCAGCCGACGGACAGTCGTTCCGGAACCTTATGGCCAAGGCGTTTCTCGCGGGCGATGACCTTGTCGACCTCGGCGCGTGCACGGGCGTATTCCTCGTATTGCGCGATGAACGGGAACATGATCGACATCGGCCGGCCATCTGCCGCGCGCAGCAAGGCCTGGAGCTGCATGCGCATGACGCCGGGCCGGTCGAGCGCCACCCGGATCGCGCGCCAGCCAAGCGCCGGGTTCGGCTCTTCCTGCGGTTTCATGTAGGGCAGCACCTTGTCGGAACCGATGTCCAGCGTGCGGAAGATCACCTGCTTGCCGGCGGCAGCATCCAAGACGCGCTTGTAAAGCGCGGCCAGTTCGTCGCGCCGCGGCATCTGGTTCCTGACGAGGAACTGAAGTTCCGTCCGGAACAGCCCCACGCCCTCGGCTCCGGAGCTCACGAGCGACGGCAGGTCCGCCATCAACCCGGCGTTCATCAACAGGTGCACCCGTTTGCCGTCGGCCGAAACGCAATCCGTTTCGCGGATGGAGGCGTACCTCTCCTGTGCCTTCGCCTGCATCGCCATCTTGTCGCGGAAGGCGTTCACCACGGTTTCGTCCGGGCGCAGGTGCACGACGCCCTGATCGCCGTCCACAAGAATGTGGTCGCCGTTCAGCGCCTCGTTGGTGATGCGTTCCGCGTGGATCACCAGCGGGATGGCCAGCGCGCGCGCCACGATGGCGGCATGCGATCCGACCGAGCCCTGCTCAAGAACGACGCCCTTGAGGCTGCGGCCATAGTCCAGCAGTTCGCCCGGGCCGATGTTGCGGGCGATCAGGATCGGCGCGTCCGGCATCTTGGCACCGGTCTCGCGGCCTTGCCCCGTGAGGATGCGAAGGAGCCGGTTGGACAGGTCGTCGAGGTCATGAAGACGCTCGCGCAGGTAGCCGTCGGTGACCTGGCTCATGCGGGACCGGGCCTGCGACTGTTCCTTCTCGACGGCGGCCTCGGCGGACAGGCCAAGGGCGATGTCCTCTTCCATGCGCCGCAGCCAGCCCTTGGAGTTAGCGAACATCCGGTAGGCTTCCAGCACATCGACCTGTTCCTGGTCGCCCATGGCACCGGCCAGCATTTCGTCGACTGACACGCGCAGCGTGTCCACGGCTTCGCGCAGGCGGTCGGCCTCGCGCTCAGGGTCGTCGGTCACGAGGTTGGTGACGACGACGCGGGGTTCGTGCAGCCAGGCTTGGCCCATGGCTGTGCCTTCCTGGCCGGTCGCGCCACGGAACAGCACGGCCTGCGTGTGGCGCGCTTTCAGCGCAGCACCTTCGCCGGTAAACGCGCCCAGTTCCGTCATCTCCGCCAGCACCATGGCCACGACTTCGAGCGCGTAGATCTCGTCGTCGGAGAACTCACGCACCTGTTTCGATTGAACGACGAGAACGCCCAGTTTCTCGCCCAGACGCTGGATAGGCACGCCGAGGAAGCTGGAATAGATCTCTTCCCCGGTCTCCGGCATGTATCGGAACCCGGGCGCGGCGGGCGCATCGGCGGTGTTGATCAGCTTGCCGGATCGCGCGACACGGCCGACGAGGCCTTCGCCCAGCTTCATGCGGGTTTCGTGCACGGCTTCAGGCTTCAGGCCCTGGGTTGCGCAAAGTTCCAGGGTGTTGGCGTCACGGAAGAGATAGATCGAACAGACCTCGGTTCCCATGCTGTCGGCGGTCAGATGAGTGATCTTGTCCAGACGCGCCTGACCGGCTGCGTCCTCGGCCATCGTGTCCCTCAGCCGGCCAAGAAGTTTGCGGCTTTCCGATTCTGTTTTGGGCACCATGTGATCAGTATTCCTCGGACCGTGCGGCTTGCAGGGATAGAGCATTGCGGGCGGGTTGGGAAATGGCTTTTCAAAACCGGCCGGGCATTTTTCCCGCTAAGGGCGAATTTCCGGGGAGCGAATGACATGTATTTCATCGCTTGTCCGGACAGTCTCTGCCTGACGAAGTTCCGCCCGCATATCATTGAAACTGTTCAGTTTAAGGAGTTGTCCCCAGGAGGAGGGCCGATTTTGTGCCGGAAGAATGTGGATAACTCTGTGGATTGGCAGTGTATATGATGCTTTATGGGACCTGGATCGCCACCTTGGACGTTCTAAGTTGCAAAAAGTCAAAAATCTGATCCGAAAAAGGGGTCCTGTTTGTCCCTGGGCGCGCCTCTCTTCCTGGTTTAGCAACCCCGGAAAAACGAACCGGCACGTTACGAATTTGTCATGCCGTCTGGCGGTCGAAACGGTCGGCTTCTGGATAGTCGCAGCGCTTGCAAAGCGTGCCGGCGGCGTCATAAGCGCGGGGGCGGTTCCGGGCAAGAGAGACTGGCATGCTACTTTACCGACTGCTGATCAGCCTCTTTGCCACCGCAGTCCTTCTGCGCCGCGGTCCGTCGCGCTTAACCATACCGGACCCGCAGGATGGGCCGCACGTCTGGTTGCACGGTGCGTCGAACGGAGAGCTTGCCTCCGTCCGCCCCGTTCTGGAGCGGTTGACGGCCGCCGATCCGGAGCGACGGTGGCTTGTGACGGCCAACACCGAAACAGCGCGAGACATGGTGGCAGGCTGGGCATTGCCCCGCGTCAGCGCACGGCTTGCGCCGGTGGATCTGCAACGCGTTACCGGCAAGGTCATCCGCGACTGGGGCGTGACCGCGCATGTTTCCCTGGAAGCGGAGATATGGGCGCACCGGTTCCTGGACTGTCCCGGGCCGGTCATCCTGTTGGGGGCACGCATGAGCGAAGGCACGGCACGCGGCTGGGGTCGGGTGCCCGGCCTCTCCCGGCGGGTGCTGGAGAGGGTCCGCTTCGCCTCTGCACAGGATGCGGGGTCCATGTCTCGTCTGGTCGCTCTCGGCCTGCCAGAGATGGCGCGCGGTCCGGTCGTCGACCTCAAGTCCTTCTACGCACCCCCCACCGTCACGCCTCCGGCAGGGTTCGCCAGAAACCATACCTGGTTGGCCGCTTCGACCCACGAAGGCGAGGAGGCCATCGTTCTTGCAGCGCATGCGGCCGCGCGGGAGGCCGAACCCGACTTGCGTCTCATTCTCGCACCACGGCACCCGCGCCGAGCAAGGGAAGTGCGCGCGATGGCCGAGGATCTTGGGCTGACGGTGGCGCAGCGCAGCCTCGGGGAAACGGACGGCACGGTCTATCTTGCCGACACGATGGGCGAGATGGCGTTGTGGTACGCGGCGGTAGGGCGCGTGTTTGTCGGCGGCACCCTGACGGACCGGGGCGGGCACACGCCGTATGAACCCGCCGCCTTTGGCGCCTCCCTGATCCATGGCCCTGATGTGCGCAATTTCCGCGCGGCCTACGGGCGCCTGGCTGGGGCTGGCGCAGCGCTGGAAATCGCGCAGCCAGACGACCTCGTACAGGCGTTGGCCGCCCTTGCCGATCCCGGCGAACAGGCGCGCATGGGGGCTCTGGCCCGCGAAACGCTGCGTCCGGAGGCAGGGATCGAGACGATTTGCGAGAAGATCTCGGGAACTCTTGAGACTGGGTAAACGCTACCTTTAATATACTGCAGTCAAGATGTTTACGGGATCGAGGACGGTATGATCCGTTATGCCCTGAAATGCGCCGAAGGCCACAGCTTTGAAAGCTGGTTCCAATCCGCGTCCGCCTTCGACCGGCTCGACGCCGCAGGGCATGTGAGCTGCGCCATATGCGGCTCCACCAAGGTCGACAAAGCGATGATGGCCCCGCGCGTCAGCAGTGGAGAGGCCGAACAGGCCAAACCCCTGACCGGGACCCCGCAACATCCGGCGGAGCAGGCCTTGGCGGCGCTGCGCGATCACGTGGAAAAGAACTCGGATTACGTCGGACGGGACTTCGTCCGCGAAGCGCGTGCGATGCATGTCGGCGCCGTGCCCGAACGCCCGATCTGGGGCGAGGCGCGCTCTGACGAGGCAAAGGCTCTGGTCGAGGACGGGATCCAGATCGCGCCGCTGCCTTTCCGGCCCAGGCGAGAGTCCAACTGAGCCGGTCAAACGGCCGGTTGCGCTTCCGATGCGACACGCCGCTCTTGCGCAGCGTCATGCAGCGGCGTAAAGGCCCTTCCGACCTGAAGGAAGAAAGATCATGCCTGTTCTCGTGATGAAATTCGGCGGCACGTCCGTCGCCACGCTGGACCGCATCCGGCGCGCCGCAAAGCGCGTCGGCGTCGAAGTCGCCAAAGGCTATGACGTCATCGTCATCGTCAGCGCCATGTCGGGTGAAACGAACAAGCTTGTCGGCTATGTCGAGGAAACCTCGCCCCTTTTCGACGCGCGCGAATACGATGCGGTCGTGTCGAGCGGCGAGAACGTCACCGCCGGCCTCATGGCGCTGACCCTGCAGGAAATGGACGTTCCGGCGCGCAGCTGGCAGGGCTGGCAGGTGCCGGTCCGCACGACCTCTGCGCATGCGTCTGCCCGGATCGAGGAAATCCCGACCGACAACATCATGGCGAAGTTCGGCGAAGGTATGCGCGTTGCCGTCGTCGCGGGCTTCCAGGGGATCTCTCCCGAAGGACGCATCACCACGCTGGGTCGCGGGGGCAGCGACACCACCGCCGTGGCGTTTGCCGCCGCCTTCGACGCCGAGCGCTGCGATATCTATACGGATGTGGACGGTGTCTACACCACCGACCCGCGCATCTGCGAAAAGGCGCGGAAGCTGGACAGGATCGCGTTCGAGGAAATGCTGGAACTGGCGAGCCTCGGCGCGAAAGTTCTGCAGACCCGTTCGGTCGAGCTGGCGATGCGGTACAAGGTGAAGTTGCGCGTTCTGAGCAGCTTCGAGGAAATGGACGACGCGGCCGGCACCCTGGTCTGCGACGAGGAGGACATCATGGAAAGCAAGGTCGTGGCCGGTGTGGCCCATTCCCGTGACGAGGCCAAGATGACCCTCGTCTCTGTCGCCGACCGCCCGGGGATCGCCGCGGCGATCTTTACCCCGCTGGCGGATGCAGGCGTGAACGTCGACATGATCGTTCAGAACATCTCGGAGGACGGGCGGACGGACATGACGTTCTCCTGCCCGACGAACCAGGTGGCGCGGGCGCAAAAGGCGATGAACGACGCCAAGGAGTCCGGCAGCATCAACTTCCACGAGATCCTCGCCGATACGGCGGTCTGCAAGATCTCGGTCGTGGGCATCGGCATGCGGTCCCACACCGGGGTCGCCGCGAAGATGTTCAAGGTGCTGGCGCAGGAAGGCATCAACATTCAGGTCATCACGACGTCGGAGATCAAGATTTCCGTTCTGGTCGAGCGCAAGTACATGGAACTGGCTGTTCAGGCGCTGCACGACGCGTTCGATCTGGACAAGGCCGGCTGACCAGTCTCCGCCGGTTGCGTATTCCTGACGGCGGTCCCGGGGAAGGGGCCGCCTTTTTCATGTGCGGACGCGTCAGGCGATCTCGACCGCCGGTTCCATGAAGTCGGTCGTGATCTCAAACCCGTTGTCCAGGTACAGAACGCGTTGGACGGCATTACCATTGGCATCGAACGTCGTGGTGTAGCTGGACCAGTTCCAGTCGTCCTGCATATCCCTGACCGTTTCGGAGGTCCGGATGCCGTTGGCGAAGGCGGAGTCGATCTCGACACCGTCGTCGCGGCACAGCACCTGCCGGATGCGGGCCCCGTTCATGTCGAAGTGATCCGCAGCGCTGTCCCAGAAGAAGCTGTCGGCGGTATCGTGCACCGTCTTCGTCACAACACGACCGCCGCTGAAACTGGTTTCGACCGTGCGGCCATCGTCGAAGGTCATGACTTGCGACACCCGGCTGCCTTGCTGGTCGTAAGTGTCGACGTAGTTGCTCCAGGGTCTTTCGTTGTTGGCATCGGTGACCGTCACGGTGGCCCTTTGTCCGCCGACAAAATCGGTTTGCACCTGCAACCCGTTGTCGAGTTGGAGGTTCTGCATGGTCCGTGCACCTGACGCATTGTAGTGGTCGGTGTAGCTGGTCCAGCCTCTGGAATTGTCGTTATCTGTCACGGTGACCGTGGATCGGTTGCCGTTGACATAATCCGTGTCGAGCTGCAGCCCGTTGTCCAGCAACATGCTCCGCGTGGAGAGGGTGCCGGAGGAGTCGAAGGTATCCGTGTAGCTGCTCCATGTCCGGATGTCGCCGCCGTCCGTGACGGTGACGGATGCGCGGTTGCCGCCATCGAAGGTCGTGTCGACGCGCAGGCCGCTGTCATGCTGCATGCTGCGCGTGGCGAGGTTGCCCGACTGGTCGAATGTGTCGGTGTAGCTTGTCCAGCTACGGGTGTCCTGCGCGTCGGACACCGTCACGGAGGACCGCTGCCCGCCCGAGAACGCGGTTTCGACCACCAAGCCATTGTCCAGGGTCATGTCTTGCGATACGCGCGCCCCGTTGGCGGCATAGGTGTCGGTGTAGCTGTCCCAGTCGTATACGTCCGACAGGTCGGTGGCTGTCATGTGCGTCGCAACGCCGTTCGCGTACTCCGCAACCCGGCGCACGCCGTTGTCCATGACGGTGGTGGTCCGCAGCAAGGTGTCGTCGGCATCGTAATCGTAGGTGATCGTATCCCAATCGAACTGATCGCCGTCGTCGGTCGCCGTGGTCGAATACGCGGTGCCGACGAAGCTCTCGGTCCGGATTGTGCCATCGTCGTTCAGTGTGGTGCGGGTCAGCAGCGTGCCGGAGCTGTCGAAGGTGTCGGTGTAGGCGCTCCAGTTGGCGGAGTTGTTCGTGTCGACCGTCACGCGGCATGCGGCATAGTCGGCGCCCGTTGCGGTGAATGTGATCGTCTGACCGTTCGCCGAGGACCCGACAACCGCCGTGCCGTCGGCGAAGGTCAGTGTCTCGATCCCGGTGAAGCGCGTGGTGTTGCCGTTCACCGTCAACGTCGCGGCGCCGTTGCAGCCAAAGGTGTAGTCGGTGAAAGCGCCGCCCATCGCCAGCAGGTCGCTGCCCGCGCCGCCGTTGATTGTGTCGTTTCCGTCCGACCCGAAGATGGTGTCGTTTCCGGAGCCCGAATGGATGTTGTTGTTGGCCGAATTTGTGGTGATGCTGTCGCGCCCGCTACCGGTGGTCGCGTTCTCGATCACCGCGCCGCGGGCAATGGCGAAATTGCCGACCTCGCCGTTCAGATCGGAAAAGGTGCCGTCACGCAGGTCGAGACGCTGGTTCGCGGACCGTGACCCGAGGTTGATCGTGTCCGTCCCGGCGCTGTCGAAGATCGCCACGGCCCATTGCGTCGAAAGACCCATGCCCTTCTGCGCGAGGTTGGTGTTGTCGCCATAGACGGTGTTTCCGGTGTTCACGTTCGTGGGCGTGCCGTACAGGTTCTGGATCGCGAGGATGTCGGCCAGCTGCGTGGTCGCGAGATAGTTCGAAGACGCGTTGGTGTGCGGGTTTTCCCACTGGCCGAAGTACGACATGATCGAATACTGCCAGCTGTCCTGCTGGTAGTGCGCATCGGTGCCGAAGTCGGCGGACCCGTTGTAATTGCCCGCGTGGCCCAGCCCGAGCGCATGGCCGATCTCGTGGATGTAGGTCTGCAGGTAGTAGTCGCCGTAACCCTGCCAGCCGGTGTTCACGTTGACATAGGACTGTGTGATCGTCTGCCCGGCGATGTAGGAATAGGAATAGGCCCCGGAGGAATCGTCGGTGAAGACGAAATCGGCGCCGGTGGACGTGGTGATCTGGAAGTTCAGGCCAGAGACGGCGGACCATGCCTCGAATGCCTCTATGGCGGTGGCGCGTCCCGTCGAATCCAGTTGCGAGACGTTGAAGGTCAGCGTGTCACCGGCCTCTGCATCGAAAGACCTGCGCGCGCGGCCGGTGGAGTGCCAGTACCCGTCCGTCAACTGCGCGGCGACCTGATCCAGCGAATAACTGGGCAGGGTGGCCGAAAGGCTGGCACCGGACGCGTCACCGCTGGAATCGAAAGAGGTGGCGCCGTGGGTGTCGTAGGTGGATGTCGACGGGTCGCGGGCTTGGCAAAGGAAACACATGTATGGTCGCTCTCTTCGATGACGGGCCGTCCGCCGGGTACGGACGTCGGGACTTGAGGGAAGAGCGATCCTTCTGATCGGCATGGGGCGGCCACCATTCAGGCGCCGGCTGCGAGGGGCGTTTCGAACCCGATGCAAGATTTGCGAGAGAATCCGGATGCGGTGGGGCGCAAAGACGAAGCTTTTGCGTCATTGGGTATGCAACGAGGACACTGGAGGGTGTTGTGCCGCGTTGTTTCCGTCACAGAGAGCCGGATTTAGTGAATTTTATTCAACGGTTTAAGGTTTGCTCCGATGGCCTGGAGCGTCCCGTGTCCCCAAATGGGCGCTCCGGGCAAGGTGCACGGGTGCGCAGTGCTCAAACGGCCTTCGATCCGGGCCTTGCCCTGCACGCGGCGTCGGTTTGGATGCGTTTGCCTGCAGCCGATCGGCTTCACGACACATGGCCAACGATACCGCGTACGGGCGCCACCCAAAACGTGTCATCAAGGGAGAAAGGAGAGATGGTGCTGCTGGAGAGAATTGAACTCTCGACCTCTCCCTTACCAAGGGAGTGCTCTACCTCTGAGCTACAGCAGCGCCGTGTGGGGGCGTTTAGACTCTCTCTTTGAAGCGCGCAAGAGGGGTTTGGCGAAAAAACGTACAGCGATTTTCCGGAGGCTGGACCCGTTATCGCGGCTGGGGTACATCCGCCCCATGGATCGGGGCAATCGCAAGAGCAAGGCGTCCAAGGACAGTCGCCGTGAGGACCGCCTGAAGGCGGCTCTCAAGGTGAATCTGGCGCGTCGCAAGGCGCAGGCGCGTGCCCGGTCCGAAAACGAGCCCGGAGACGCCGGGCGGACCACGGACAACGACTCGAATTCGGATTGAGAGGCAGGCAGGCATGGATTCCATTCTGGTGACGGGAAACGGCCCGTTGAGCGGCGAGATTCCCATCGCGGGCGCCAAGAACGCCTGCCTGACGCTGATGCCCGCGACGCTTCTGTCGGAAGAGCCGCTGACGCTGACCAACGCGCCGCGCCTTTCGGACATCCGCACGATGACGCTGCTCCTGCAGTCGCTGGGCGCGGAGGTGACGGCCATGAACGCCGGCAAGGTGCTGGCCATGTCCTCCCACGCGCTTACCTCGCAACGTGCGGAATACGACATCGTGCGCAAGATGCGGGCGTCGATCCTTGTGCTCGGGCCGCTTCTGGCGCGGTACGGTTACGCCGAGGTCTCGCTGCCCGGCGGTTGCGCAATCGGCGCGCGCCCGGTGGATCTGCACCTCAAGGCAATGGAGGCCATGGGCGCGGAGATGGACCTGCGCGACGGTTATGTCCACGCCAAGGCCCCTGCGGGCGGTCTGAAGGGCGGCGTGGTCGACTTTCCCTTCGTCTCGGTCGGTGCGACTGAAAACGCGCTGATGGCGGCAACGCTCGCGAAGGGCACCACAGTTCTCAAGAACGCGGCGCGGGAGCCGGAGATCGTCGACCTCGCGCACTGCCTGCAGAAGATGGGCGCGCAGATCTCGGGCGAGGGGACTTCGACCATCGAGGTCCAGGGCGTCGAGCGGCTGGGCGGGGCGACCCACAGCGTCGTCACCGACCGGATCGAACTTGGGACCTATATGCTCGCCCCCGCGATCTGTGGCGGTGAAGTCACCTGTCTCGGCGGGCGCATCGACCTGCTCGAAGCCTTTTGCGAACGTCTGGATGCCGCAGGCGTCTCGGTCGAGGAAACCGACAAGGGTCTGAAGGTCGCGCGCAAGAACGCCCGGGTGAAGGCCGTGGATGTCGTGACAGAGCCGTTCCCCGGCTTCCCCACCGACCTGCAGGCACAGATGATGGCGTTGATGTGCACGGCGGACGGCAAAGCGGTGCTGGAAGAGAAGATCTTCGAGAACCGCTTCATGCATGCGCCGGAACTGATCCGCATGGGGGCCAGCATCGACGTGCACGGCGGCACCGCGACCGTGACCGGGGTCGAACGGTTGAAAGGCGCGCCGGTGATGGCGACGGACCTGCGCGCCTCTGTCTCGCTGATCCTTGCCGGGCTCGCCGCAGAGGGCGAGACCATCGTGAACCGCGTCTATCACCTCGACCGTGGCTACGAGAATGTCGAAGACAAGCTGTCGGCCCTGGGCGCACGGATCGAACGGGTGGCCGGACAATGACCGAGGATGCGCGTTTCGAAGACGGCATCGAACGCCCCCTGAACCTCGGTGCGTTCGATGCGGAGGACCTGCAGGTTATCTCTGCCCTCGCGCAGGATGCGGTTCTGCCGGTGACGGAGATCAAGTGGCAAAAGGCGCAACGTCGGCTTGGGCTCCTGGTCAATCGCCTGCGCCGCGAGGTCGGCACCCCCGATGTGGAACGGGTGCAGTCGCTCCTGGTGATCGACAACGTGCAAGGCGTGTCCAGCCAGGGCGTCGACCGGGCGGACAGGGACCTCGTGCTGCAGATCCTGTCCATCGACTGGGAAGCGGGCGAGGATGCGGCTGGCCATGTCGTGCTGACGCTGGCCGGGGACGGTGCGCTCCGCGCGCATGTCGAAGCGTTGGAGGTCAGCCTGCGCGACGTGACGCGCCCCTACGTCGCCCCGTCGCGCAAGATGCCCGACCACGGCTGATTCCCACGGCGCGGCCCCGCGCTGCGACCGGGTGTTGAGGCTTGCCGCCCGGCAAGCTATGTCAGCCAGCGTCAACGGAGGTTTGCCAATGCCCGTCTTTCTGGACAGCACGTCCGCCGATTTCGAGACCCGTTTCGCGGCGCTCCTGTCCGCCAAGCGCGAAGACAGCCCGGACGTGGACGATGTCGTCGCCGGGATCATTGCCGACGTGCGTGAAAAGGGCGATGCGGCGGTCCTTGCCCTGACGGCAAAGTTCGACCGTCTGGCCCTGACATCCGACACCATGCGGTTCACTGCGGCGGAGATCGAGGCGGAATGCGCCCGTGTGCCCGAGGCCGAGGCTCGTGCGCTGGAACTCGCCGCCGAGCGTATCCGCGCCTACCACGTGCGCCAGATCCCCGAGGATGCTGCGTGGACCGACCCGGAAGGCGCCACGCTGGGCTGGCGCTGGACGGCGGTGTCGGCGGCGGGGCTTTATGTGCCCGGCGGTTTGGCCAGCTACCCGTCCTCTGTCCTGATGAACGCAGTGCCCGCCAAGGTGGCGGGTGTCGAGCGGCTCGCGATCTGTGTGCCCACGCCGGACGGTGTGGTGAACCCGGCTGTGCTGCTGGCGGCGAAGATCGCCGGCGTGGACGAGATCTACCGCATCGGTGGGGCGCAGGCGATTGCGGCGCTGGCCTATGGCACCGAGAGCATTGCCCCCGTCGACAAGATCACCGGCCCGGGCAATGCCTTTGTCGCCGCAGCGAAACGGCGCGTGTTCGGCAAGGTGGGCATCGACATGATCGCGGGCCCGTCCGAGATCCTCGTCATCGCCGACTCGGACAACGATCCCGACTGGCTGGCGCTCGACCTCATGAGCCAGGCCGAGCATGACGAATCGGCGCAGGCCCTGCTGATCTGCACCGACGCGGCCTTTGGCCAGAAGGTGGCGGACGCCGTTGCGAAGCGGCTGGAAACGCTGGCGCGCCGCGATATCGCCGGTGCATCCTGGCGCGACTTCGGAGCGGTCATCACCGTTTCGGACCTCGACGAGGCCGCGCGCCTGTCGAACCGCATCGCGCCGGAGCACCTGGAACTGTGCGTCGCCGATCCGGAGGCACTGGCCGCGAAATGCGTGCACGCCGGTGCGATCTTCCTCGGAGGATGGACCCCTGAGGCCATCGGCGACTACGTCGGCGGCCCGAACCACGTCCTGCCGACGGCACGGTCGGCGCGGTTCTCGTCGGGACTGTCTGTGATGGATTTCCTCAAGCGGACGACCATGGCCCGGATGTCGCCGGAGGCGCTTGGCGCGATCGGTCCCGCGGCCGAGGTGCTGGCGCGCTCCGAAAGCCTGGAGGCGCATGGCCTGAGCGTTACCGCGCGGTTGCAGAAACTCAACGGTTGATCGGCGCGCGCCCCTGGAAACGGTTTATCCGAAAGTCGGTTGCCCTTACGACCCTGCGCGCCCTTGCCAAAAATGTTAACCGGCTGGTAACCTTTTTGCTGCAGATGCGAAAGACGTCCAGATGAGCCATATCGCCCACATCCAGCTTGACGATGCCAACCTGCCGCCTCCGACCCCGGAGATCGAGCAGGAGCGCCGCGTCGCCATGTTCGACCTGATGGAGGAGAACTCCTTCATCCTGCCGCAACGCGACGACCGCGTGGTGCCTCCGGGGCCCTATAACGTCGCCCTGTCGATCCGGGACAAGAGGCTGGTCTTCGTGGTGATGACCGAGCACGGAGAAACGGCGGCGGAGTTTCATCTTTCGCTCAGCCCGTTCCGGCAGGTGGTCAAGGACTACTTCGCCATCTGCAAAAGCTACTTCGACGCGGTAAAGACCGCAGCTCCCGGCCAGATCGAAACCATCGACATGGCGCGGCGGGGCATCCATAACGAAGGGGCACGCGTGCTGCAGGAACGCCTGGAGGGCAAGGTGGAGGTGGACGATGCCACCGCACGACGGCTCTTCACGCTGGTCTGCGTGCTGCACTTCGGGGGGTGATTTGAAGGACTATCCGCAGTCGGTACTGTTCTCCTGCGACCACAATGCGGTCCGCTCGCCGATGGCGGAGGGGATCATGAAGAAATTCGTGGGCACCCGGACTTACGTGCAGTCGGTCGGCGTGGTCAACGACCTCGAGATCGACGGTTTCGCCATCGCTGTCTGCAAGGAGATCGGCGTCGCGCTGGAACGGCACCGCTCGCGCTCCTTCGAGGAGATGGAGCAGATGGGCGAGATGCTGTCCGGCTTCGACATGATCGTCACCATGTCGCCGGCCTCGCAGCGCAAAGCGCTTGAACTGACACGGTATTATCACCTGACGGTGGATTACTGGCCGGTGATGGATCCGACCGGCATCGGCGAGTCGCGAGAGCAGAAGCTGAACGCCTACCGCCAGACGCGCGACCAGATCGTGAAGCGCGTGCAGGAACTCTGGGGCGTCTGAGGGGCGTCTGATCCTACCGACCGACGGATGTGTTTTCCACGGCGCCGAAACCGGCTAAGGCGGCCATCGGATCGACAGAAGGAGACGGCCATGGGGCGCGAGGTCATCGAGCGGTATTTCGCAGCATTCAACGCGGGCGACACGGAGGGCATGCTGGACTGTCTTGCCACGGACGTGGAGCATCACGTCAACGAGGGTCAGATCCGCGTCGGCAAGGTCAAGTTCGCGGAATTCTGCGCGCACATGAGCCACTGCTACGCCGAGAACCTCACGGACATGGTGGTCTTCGCCAATGACGAAGGCACCCGCGGCGCGGCGGAATACATCGTCAACGGCACCTACAAGGCCACCGATTCCGGCCTGCCGGAGGCCAAAGGCCAGACCTACCGCCTGCCTGCGGGGTCGTTCTTTTCGTTGAAGGACGGGCTGATCACCCGCGTCGTGACCTACTACAACCTTGCCGACTGGGTGCGCCAGGTCTCATGAAGGTCGAACGTCTGACAGGCGATGCGCTTGAGGCGGCGCTTGGCGATCTGGCGCGGCTGAGGATCTCGGTGTTCCGGGCCTTTCCCTATCTCTACGACGGGGATCTTGAGTACGAACGTCACTACCTGCGGTCCTATTCCGACAACCCGCGCGCCGTGCTGGTGGCCGCGCGCGACGGTGACAGGATCGTGGGTGCCGCGACCGGCATGCCCTTGGCCGATCACGCCGACGCCTCGCAGATCTCCGGCCCGCTGCCGTCGGTCGAACGTGTCTTCTACTGCGCCGAAAGCGTGCTGCTGCCGGACTACCGCGGGCATGGGCTGGGGCACGCGTTCTTTGACCTGCGCGAGGCGGAGGCGCGGAAGCAGGGGTTCGATTACACCCTGTTCTGTGGCGTCGTTCGCCCGGAGGATCATCCGATGCGCCCGGAAGGCTACCGCCCGCTCGATGGGTTCTGGCGCAAGCGCGGGTACGAAAAGGCAGAGGGTGTCACCGCCACGTTCCACTGGACGGATCTGGGCGACACGGAGGAGCGCCCGCACAGGCTTCAGGCCTGGATGCGTCGGCTTTGAGCCTTGCGGCGCTGTCCCGGCCGGGGCAGGGACACGTCCGCACAGGGTGCAAGACATGAGGACCACGGAATGAAGATCGCCACCGCCGCCTACAACATGGATTTCCTCGACGACTGGGCCGCCTACGAGGCCAAGCTTGAACGCTGGGTCAGCGGCGCGGCGGGCGAGGGCGCGGACCTGCTGGTCTTCCCGGAATACGGCGCGATGGAACTGGCGACGCTGGCCGGGCGGGACGTGGCGATGGACCTGCAGGGCTCCATCCGGGCGGTGTCGCAACGTGTGCCGGAGGCCGATGCGCTTCACGCCAAACTGGCGGAGCGCTACGAGGTGCACATCCTCGCGGCATCCGCGCCGGTCGAGACGGGCGAGGGGCTGCCGGTCAACCGCGCGCGCTTCTTCGCGCCGGGCGGCGCGATGGCGACGATCGACAAGCAGATCATGACCCGTTTCGAGCGCGAGGAGTGGGGCGTGCGCGGCGGCGCACCGCTGGAGGTCTTCGACACGGCCCTGGGACGGATCGGCGTGCTGATCTGCTACGATTCGGAGTTCCCGCTTCTGGCGCGCGGGCTGTCAGAGGCGGAACTCCTGCTGGTGCCCTCCTGCACGGAAGTGCTGGCCGGGTACTGGCGCGTGCGAATCGGTTCGATGGCGCGGGCGCTGGAACAGCAGTGCGCGGTGGCCATGTCCTCCACCGTCGGCACCTGCGACTGGTCCTACGCGGTCGACACCAATTGCGGCGCGGGCGGTGTGTTTGCGCCCCCGGACCGGGGTTTTCCCTCGACAGGCGTGATCGCCGAGGGCAAGCTGAACGCACCGGGCTGGACCTTTGCGGAGGTGGATCTTGCAGCGGTGGCGGAGGTCCGGCGCGATGGCGTCGTCCTGAACCGCACCCATTGGGCAGAGCAGTCCGGCCGTGACGGCAGGGCGCCTGTCACGCTGTTGAAATGACGCACTGACGAGATGTGACTTGAAAACCGGAAGGGATCGGACCATATCGTGGTGCGCCTTGCCCTTGCGCAGCAGGGGCGGACCACGAAGGAGAGACCATGGCCAAGGAAGATACGCTCGAATTTCCCGGTGTCGTGAAGGAACTCCTGCCGAATGCGACGTTCCGGGTCGAGCTTGAAAACGGCCATGAGATCATCGCACATACGGCAGGCAAGATGCGCAAGAACCGCATCCGCGTTCTGGCCGGCGACCGGGTCCAGGTGGAAATGACGCCCTACGATCTGACGAAGGGCCGCATCAACTACCGCTTCAAATAACCGAGACCACGAAGATGGACCGCGCTTTCGGCGCGGTCTTTCCTTGTCCGACGCTTGGATCGTGCCGCCCGCGACGCGCGGCGCACCCTTTATCATCCTGCCCGCGTGGCGTAGGTCACGGCTGAACTTTGCAGCGACGGTCCGGAAGGTATCACATGACGAAACCCCGCCTCATCCTCGGGTCAGGCTCTCCGCGCCGCCGCGAGTTGCTGGCGCAGCTGGGCATCGTGGCAGACGATATCCGTCCGCCCGACATCGACGAGGACCCTGTGAAGGGAGAACTGCCGCGACCCTATTGCGTGCGGCTCGCGCGGGAAAAGGCCCTGGCGATCCCTGCGGAAGACGACGAAATCGTGCTCTCCGCCGATACCACCGTCGCCCTCGGGCGCCGCATCCTCGGCAAGCCGGAGGACGAGAAGGAGGCCGCGGCGTTCCTTGCCCTGCTGTCCGGGCGCCGTCACCGGGTCGTCACCGCCGTGGCCGTCCGCCGCGGCGACCGTGTGTGGGAGCGTGACGTCGTCACCCAGGTGAAGATGAAGATGCTGTCGAACGAGGAAATGAACGCCTACCTTGCCTCCGGCGACTGGCGTGGCAAGGCGGGCGGTTACGGGATACAAGGGCCGGCGGGGGCGCTGATCCCCTGGATCTCCGGCTCTTTCACTGCTGTCGTCGGCCTGCCGCTGGCCGAAACGGCGCATCTGCTGCAAGCTGCGGGCTACCCGCTATACAAGGACGCGCCATGAAGGGACGCACGATCGCTCTGGACACGTGGAACGGCCGGGAGGCCGCCGCGCTGATGGTGGATGGCCGGCTGGAGGACCTCTTCATCGAGGGCGACCTGCCGCGCCCCGGCAGTCTCTACCGCGCCATCGCGCAACGCCCGATGAAAGGGCAGGGGGGCATGTTCCTCGAAACGCCGGACGGCAATGCCTTCCTGAGGCAGGTCAAGGGCCTGTCGCAGGGCGGACTGATCCTTGTGCAGGTAACGGGCTTCGCCGAGCCGGGCAAGGCGCTGCCGGTCACCTCGAAACTGTTGTTCAAGTCGCGCCACGCCATCGTCACGGCGGATGCGCCCGGCATCAACGTCTCGCGCCAGATCCGGGACGACGACGCGCGCGAAGCCGTTCTGGAGCTGGCGCACGACGTGCTGGCCGAGGCACCGCTGCCGGAGGGCGCGGGCCTGATCCTGCGGTCGTCCTGCGCGGGCGCTGCCGACGACGCCGTGGCCGAGGACATCCTGGCCATGTCGCAACTGGCCGCCGCCGTCCTGTCGGACACAACGGGTGGCGCGGAACTGCTGGTCGAGGGCGACGGCCCGCACGCGCTGGCCTGGCGTGAATGGGCCGAACCGGCAGAGGTCGACGACGCCCCGGGCAGCTTCGAACGGCACGGCGTGGACGAGGCGCTCGATGCGCTGAAGTCGCCGCGCGTGGCGCTGGGGGCCAACGCCTCCATGGTGATCGAGCCGACCACCGCGCTGATCGCGGTCGACGTGAACACCGGTGGCGATACGTCTCCGGCGGCCGGGCTGAAGGCGACGATCGCCGCATTCCGCGACCTGCCGCGCCAGTTGCGGCTGCGGGGACTGGGCGGTCAGGTGGTGGTCGACCCGGCGCCGATGCCGAAGAAGGACCGCCGCCAGGTCGAGAGTGCGCTGAAGGCGGCGCTGAAGAAGGACGCGGTGGAGACCATCGTCGTCGGCTGGACCAACCTCGGGCTGCTGGAATTGCAGCGCAAAAGGGACCGGGTGCCGGTCGGGGGGCTGCTGTGAGCTGTCCGATCTGCGGAAAACCGACAGAGCCCAAGGTCCGGCCCTTCTGTTCGAAGCGCTGTGCCGATGTGGACCTCGCGAAGTGGCTGGGGGGCGGATACGCGATCCCCTCGGACGACCCGGAGGATCTGGAGGAGGCGGCGCAAGCTGCCGAAGAGGCATTGCGCAAACCGCACTGAGACGGGTTTCGCCGCGCTGGCGCGCGCCGATCCGCGCCGCCTGCGGCGGCGGGTGGCCCTTGTCCCGTCGGGGTGCGCGGGATGGCGGGCGCGGGCAGAGGTATTTTTGCCAAGATGAAGGTGCGGGTTGCGCCTTGCCGGGCCGACGATGGCGCTTTTCTTCGCCGCGCGGCAGGCGTACTCATCCGGCATGTTCGACGATACGCTTCTTTCCGCCATCCGCGCGCGGTTCGCCCATGTGGACGACTGTCCCTTCACCGGGCCGCGCATTTTCTTCGAGAACGCCGGGGGCGCGCTGACGCTGCGCTCCGTCGTCGAGACATCGGCGCGGTTCGCGGCGATTCCCGACAACCAGGGCCGGGACAACCCGGCGTCGCAGGCGCTGGTCGCGGTGATCGACCGGGCGCGGGCCGATGTGCGGCGGTTCTTCAACGCCGAAGGCGGGGCGGTGCTGTTCGGGGAAAGCGGGACGGAGCTGCTGTTCCGGGTGATCCGCGACGCCTGCCTGGGCGCGGGCCCCGGCGATGTCCTTGGTTCGACGGTGGAGCATCCGGCTTCGCGCAGCGCGGCGGCGCGGTGGGCCGATGTGTCGGGCCGGCGCCACGTGCTGATCGCGCATGACGATGCCACGGGGCGGGTGACGGCGGAGGCCTATGCCGCGGCGGTCTCGCCGGAGACGGCGGTGGTGACGATCCTGCACACCTCGCCGGTCACGGGCATGGGGATGGACCTGTCCGCCATCGTGAAAGCGGTGCGGGCCGTGGCGCCCGGGGCAATCGTCATCGTGGACGGCATCCAGCACGCGTGCCACGGGCGGATCGACGTGGCGGCGGCCGGTGTCGATGCCTATGTGGTCTCGCCCTACAAGGTCTTCTCCCGGCACGGCTACGGCCTTGCCTGGGCCTCGGACCGGCTGACGGCCATGGCGCATGACAGCCTTGTCGGCGGGCCTGCGGGGAACTGGGAACTGGGCACGCGGGACACCGGCGCCTATGCGACCTTCTCCGACGTGGTGGCCTATTTCGACTGGCTGGGCGGGCAGGTCTCCGACGCCACCGACCCAAGCGCCCGGATCGAGGCGGCGGGCCAGGCGATCCACGACCATGAGACCGCGCTGACGCGGATGATGATCGAGGGCACCGACAACCTGCGGGGGCTGGCGTCCATCGACGGTGTGCACATCGTGGGCGGTGCGGACAACGCGGCGCGCGAGGGTCTGGTGAGCTTCTGGAGCGACAACACACCCGCGGCCGAGATCGTCGCGGCGTTGAATGCAGAAGGTATCCGGACCCATACGCGCAAGGCCGACCATTATTCTGGCAACATCCTGACGCCGCTTGGCCAGGAAAGCTGCGTGCGCGTGTCGCTGGCACATTACAACAGCCCCGACGAGGTGCGGCGTTTCCTCTCGGTGATCCACGGGATGGGGCTGTAGCCCTGTCCCCGGCATGGCGGTTACCGGCGCCTCGGGGGGATGCGGAGGGCATCCGCCCTGCGCCCTCTGGACAGCCTGCGCCCGGCGTGATCCCCTTGCGTCATGACTGCTGAGACCGCCTTTCCCCGGATCGACCCCGTGGGCCTCGACGGCCTGCTGGTGCGTTTTGCCGACAGCCTGTCGGAGCGGGCCAACCGTGCGGCGTTGGCCTTTCGCGCCGCGCTGGAGCGGGAGACCCCCGAGGGGGTGGAGGAATGCGCCACCTCGCTGGTCTCGGCCTTCGTGCGATTCGATCCGCTGGCGCTGGCACCTGATGTGCTGGAGCGCCGCCTGAGCGACCTGCTGGGCACCCGCGACTGGTACGCGGAAGAGCTGCCAGAGGGCCGGCGCCGCGTCACGATCCCCACGCTGTACGGAACGGATCTTGCGCCGCAACTGGCGGAGGCCGCCGAGGCGGCGGGCCTGTCGGAGGACGCGGCGATCCGGTCGCTGTCGGAGGCGGAGGTGCGGGTCACGACCATCGGTTTCGCGCCCGGTCAGCCCTATCTCGGCACATTGCCGGAGTGCTGGGACATCCCGCGTCAGACCGCGCTGACGCCGAAGGTGCCCGTGGGGGCGCTGGTTGTGGCGATCCGGCAGCTCGTGCTGTTTTCTGTCACCACGCCGACCGGGTGGCGGCACGTGGGACAGACCCATGCCCGCCTTTTCCGTCCCGAGGCCGATGCGCCCTTCCTTTTGCGCCCCGGCGATGCAGTGCGTTTTCCCGCCGTCGACCGCGCCGCCTTCGAGGCGATGCGCGAGGCGGGCGGGGACGGCATCACCGTGGAGCCTTTTACATGAGCGGCGCTCTGGAGGTCTTGCAGGCGGGCCCGGGTCTCAGCCTGCAGGATGCGGGGCGCCCGGGATGGCTGGCGCAGGGGTTGTCGCGCGGCGGCGCGGCGGACCGTGTGGCATTGGCGGAAGGCGCGGCCCTTCTGGGGCAGGCATCCGGTGTCGCGCTTGAACTGGCGGGCATGGGCGGGCGGTTCCGTGCCACCCGCGACCTGCGCATCGCGCTGACCGGGGCGCGCATGGCGGCCTCGGTCGACGGGCGGACCCTGCGCTGGAACGCCTGCTGGCTGTTGCCTGCGGGCGAGACGCTGGAGATCGGCGCGGCGCAGGACGGGGTCTACGGCTACCTGACCGTCGGCGGCGGTTTCGACCAGCCGGAGGTTCTGGGCGCGCAGGGCGCGCATCTGGCCGCCGGTATCGGGCGCGTCCTTGCGGCAGGCGACCGGCTGGCACTGGGACAGGACGCGGGCGGGGCCACGGGTCTTGGGCTCGATCCGGTGGCGCGGTCCGGCGGCGGTACCCTGCGGGTCCTGCCGTCGCTGCAGACCGAGGTCTTCCCCGAAGACATGCGGGCGCGGTTCTGTACGGAGACCTTCCGGCGCGACGCGCGCGGCAACCGGATGGGCGTCCGGCTGGTGCCGGAGGGCGCGGGCTTCGGGCTCGATGCGGGCGGGCGGATCCTGTCGGAGGTGATCGTGCCGGGAGACATCCAGATCCCCGGCGACGGCGCGCCCTATGTGCTGCTGAGCGAGTGCCAGACCACCGGCGGATATCCGAGGATCGGGACGGTCATCCCGGCGGACCTGCCGCACGTCGCACAGGCGGCGCCGGGGGCGGAGATCCGTTTTCGCTTCGTCACGCGGGACGAGGCGCTGGCGGCGGAGCGCGGGCTGCGCGATGCGCTGAACCGCCTGCCGAAGAGGATCGCGCCATTGGTGCGCGATCCGAAGGACATCAACCTGCTGGACCACGACCTGGTCAGTGGAGTGACGGATGGAGAGGTGACACGATGACATCGGTCGATCTGAATGCGGACATGGGCGAGAGTTTCGGCCCCTGGGTGATGGGGCAGGACGCCGCGCTTCTGGAGGTGGTGACCTCGGCCAATGTGGCCTGCGGGATGCACGCGGGCGACCCGGACGTGATGGCCCGCACCATGGAGGTCGCGCGGGCGCAGGGCGTGGGCATCGGCGCCCATCCGGGCTTTGCCGATCTGCAGGGGTTTGGGCGGCGCCGGATGCATCTGCCGGAGGCGACGCTCCGGCACCTCGTGCAGTACCAGCTTGGCGCGGCGCTGGGGATCGCGCGCGCGGTGGGCGCGGAGGTGCGGCACCTGAAACTGCACGGCGCGCTCGCCAATATGGCGTCGGAGGACGAGGCGCTGGCGGAGGTCTGTTATGGCTCGGCGCTGGAAGTGGCGCCGGAGATCATCGTGATGATCCTTGCCGCGACGGCGCAACAGCGCGCGGTCGAACGGCTGGGGTGTCTCTGGGCCGGTGAGATCTTTGCCGACCGGGCCTACAACGCGGATGCGACGCTGGTGGACCGCGCGCTGCCGGGCGCGGTGATCCACGACCCGGAGCACGCGGCGGCGCGGATCGTGCGCATGGTGCGGGCCGGCGCCATCCTGCCCGAGGAAGGCGAGGCGATCCCGGCGGCCGTGGACACGATCTGCCTGCACGGCGACGGCGCAACGGCGCTGGAGATCGCCCGCGCGGTGCGCGCCGCGCTGGTGGAGGCCGGCATCGCGGTCCGGGCCTTCGAAGGCCGGCGCGGGTCGATCTGAGGGCCGCAAGCGGTCTGGCCCAAGCGGTCTGGCCCAAGTTGTCTGGCCCTAGTGGTCTTACCGGAGAGGGCAGAGGGGGCTCCGCCCCCGCGCGTGCCGCGCCCCCCGAGGTATTTTTCGCCAAGATGAAGGGGGTGGCCGGTCCCCGATGAGGGAGCGCGCCGGCGCCGGGTGGCTGTTATCGCCCGGCGCAAGCGGCGATGCGCTTCGCGATATCCTCGACCAGCGCGGGGTAGAGGGGCGCGCCTTGCGGCAGGGCGCTGCCGAGCGGATCGATCTCGGCCTGCGGGATCGTGTCGAGACCCACGGCGTGCATCAGCCGGGGGGAGGTGCCCGGGTCCGTCAGCGCACAGACCGGCGCGGTGTCTGTGTAGAGCGCGCGCAGCGCATCGAGCCGCTGGGCGCCCGGCGCGGTGTCGTCGCCGTCGGTCAGGGCCCCGATCACCTGGAGGTCGAAGGCGGCCTCGTAGTATTGCAGGGCGTCATGTGTCACGGCGAGAGGACGATCGCGCACCGGGCCGAGCGCGACACTGGCGGTCTTTGCGGCGTCCGAGATGCGCGCGGCTCCGGCCCTTGCGTTGGCGGCGTAGGTCTGCGCGTTTTCCGGGTCCTGAGCGGAGAGGGCGGTGGCGATGGCCGAGAGCCAGGCGGTGGCGTTTTCCGGGTCGAGCCATAGGTGCGGGTCGAGGTGGGTGTCCGCGCCGTGCATATCTTCCGCATGGTCTTCGTGGGCCATGTCGTCCCCATGGTCGTCGTCGGCGTGGGCATGATCGTAGTGGGCCTGCGCCTCTGCGCCGTGATCGTGCGGCGCCAGCCCGCCATCCCGGAACGGCAGCACGTGCGTTTCCGGCAGCTCGGAAAGGGTCAGGCGCTGCGCGTCGCCGGCCAGCGCCTCGATCTGGCGGGCGATGCCGGGGGTGAGCGCCGGGCCGATCCAGACCACAACGTCCGCTGTTTCCAGCGCGCGGGCCTGGCTCGGTTTCAGCGAGGCGCCATGGGCGGAAGTGCCCGGCGCCACCAGCACCTCGGGCGCGCCGAGATCGCCCAGCACCATCGCTGCAAGGCTGGCCACGGGCGGGATGTCGGTGATCACGCGCGGCACCTCGGCGATGGCCGGACCGGCGATGAGCGCGAGGCTCAGGGCAGCGGCGTTGCAGGCGGGAAACAGCGGCAGGCGCATGGTGGCGGTCCTTCTTGTCTTTTTGTCCCGGCCTTGCTATGAGTTATATCATAACACTTCAAGAGAAAAAGAAACAGCGGACGTCAGGCGGGAGAACAGGCATGGAAACCAAGGGCTTCGAGGCGCATGACCACACCCAGTGCATTGCCAGCGCGATGGGTGCGGCGGAGCATCTTTGCGACGAGCAGGGGCTGCAACTGACCAAGGTGCGGCGCCGCGTGCTGGAGATCCTGCTGGAGAAACACCGGGCCATGGGCGCCTACGAGGTGCTGGATCATTTGCGCGAGGAGGGGCTCGGCTCGCAGCCGCCGGTGGCTTACCGGGCGCTGGATTTCCTGGTGACCAACGGGCTGGCGCACCGGATCGAGCGGTTGAACGCCTTCATCGCCTGTGCCGCTCCGGGCGAGAGCCACGCCCCGACCTTCCTGATCTGCCGCAGTTGTTCCTCGGTCGCGGAAACCCCCGCATGGCGGGCCGGACGGGCGCTGAGAAACGCGGCGAGCGAAGTGGGCTTCGAGGTCGAGCGCGTCGCGATCGAGGCCGAGGGGCTTTGCCCGAGCTGCCAGGAGCATCCCGAGGCGGCGCGAGAGGCGCAGGCTTGACCGCAACGCTCATCTGGACGGAGGCTCTGGACGTCGCGCAAGGCGGGCGCGTGGTGCTGGAGCGGGTCTGGTTCAGCATTCACCCCGGCGAGATCGTGACCGTGGTCGGCCCAAACGGGTCCGGCAAGTCGACGCTGTTGCGCGCCCTGATCGGGGCGCTGCCGCCGGCGTCGGGCCGGATCACCCGGAAGCCGGGCCTGCGCGTGGGCTACGTGCCGCAGGGCCTGCGGCTGGATGCGTCGATGCCGATGACCGTGGGCCGGTTCCTGAACCTGCCGCGCAAGGTGCCGGCCGAGGCGCGGCGGGTGGCGCTGGACGAGGCCGGGGCAGGGGATCTGGAGGACCGCGCCCTGACAGAGCTGTCGGGCGGACAGTTCCAGCGCGTGCTGCTGGCGCGGGCGCTGCTGGACCGTCCCGACCTGCTGATCCTCGATGAGCCGACAACCGGGCTGGACCAGCCGGGACAGGCGGCCTTTTACCGCCGGTTGGAAGAGGTGCGGGACCGGCTGGGATGCGCCGTCCTGATGGTCAGCCACGAGCTGCACGTGGTGATGAGCGCCTCGGACCGGGTGATCTGCGTGAACGGCCACATCTGCTGCGAAGGCCATCCGGAGACGGTGGCGCAGGCAGAGGAATACCGCGCGCTGTTTGGCACCGGTACGCAGGGCGCGCTGGCGCTGTACCGGCACGAGCATTCGCACCGGCACGACGGCTGCGATCACGATCACACCCATCCCCGCGACCATGCGCACACGCACGAGGGCGCCCACTGATGCTTGACGATTTCCTGGTGCGTGCGGTGTTGGCGGCGGTCGGGGCGGCGCTGGCGGCGGCCCCCCTGGGCGTCTTTGTCGTCTGGCGGCGCATGGCCTATTTCGGCGACGCCACGGCGCATGCGGCGGTGCTGGGCGTGGCGCTGGCGCTGGCCATCTCGGCGCCGGTCTTTGCCGGGACGCTGGTGGTGGCGCTGGTCATGGCGTTGACGGTGGCGCGGCTGGCGGGGCGTGGCTATGGCGCCGACATGGTGCTGGGTGTGGCGGCCCACGGCGCGCTGGCCTTCGGTCTGGTCGCGGTGTCTCTGTTGGAGGGGCCGCGCCTCGACCTCGAAGCTTACCTGTTCGGCGACATCCTTGCGGTGGGCAAGGTCGATCTTGCGGTGATCTGGGGCGGCGGCGCGGTGGTCGCGGCACTCATCGGCTGGCGCTGGCAGGCGCTGGTGACTTCCACCGTGTCCGAGGATCTGGCCTTTGCCGCGGGAATAGACCCCAAGCGCGAGCGGCTGATCCTGATGCTGGCGCTCGCCCTGGTCGTGGCGGTGGCGCTGAAGGTGGTGGGCGCGCTGTTGATCGGTGCGTTGCTCATCATCCCGGCGGCGGCGGCGCGCCCGTGGTCGCGCACGCCCGAGGTGATGCTGGCCGGGACGGCGGCGCTTGGCGTCCTGTCGGCGCTTGGCGGGCTGTGGGGCGCATGGGTGCTGGACCTGCCCGCCGGACCGGCGGTGGTCTGCGCGGCGGCCCTGCTGTTCGCGGTCAGCGCCGTGGCCGGGGGGCGCCGCTGACGCCCCAACCGGCCTTAGGGCTCAGCCGTAGGGGAAGGCGCGCGGCACGAAGCGGTAACCTTCCTGCGCCTTTTCGACATAGCCGATCCCGGGGAAGGCGATGTGCATCCCGGCGATCTGCATCCGGTCCGCCGCCGCGCGGGCGAGGATGTCGGCCCGGGTTGCCGCGGCCATGTCGGCGGCGGTGTCGAAGACGATGGTGACCTCGGGGCGGGCGAACTGGACCGGCCCGACGTGCACGATGTCGCCCCAGATCAGAAGCTGGCTGCCCTCGCTCTCCAGCATCACGCCGGTGTGTCCCAGCGTGTGGCCCGGCAGCGGCACCAGCGTGATGCCGTTGCCCAGATCGGCGTCCTTTGCCACGACCTCCAGCCGGTCGCCGAAGGCGCCCACGGCGGCCCGCGCCTGGTCGAAGAAGGGGTGGAACTGTTCCGGCGCGCCGTTGCGGATCTCGTCGCTCTGCCAGAAATCGATTTCGGGCTGGCTGACGGTCAGCGAGGCCCCGGTGTAGGGATTGCCGTCCGGCCCGAGGATGCCGCCGATGTGGTCGGGGTGCAGGTGGGTTGCGACGATCCGGCCGATGCTGGCGGGGTCCAAGCCGAAGGCCGCCATGTTGGCGCCAAGCTGTCCCAGCCCCGGTCCCATCAGCTGCCCGGTGCCGGTGTCGACGAGAATGCGTTCGCCGCCGGTCTCGATCAGGTAGGCATTGACGCCGCTCGGATGGCCGTCGCCGTCGATGTAGGCGGCTTGAAGGAGACTTTTGAAGTCTTCGGGCGTGATGCCCTGCAGCGCTTCTGCGGTGATGGGCAGGAAGCCGTCGGAAAAGGCGGTGACGGTCGCGCCGCCGACGGGAAAGCTTTGCGCGACGGCGATGCCGGGGGCGCCCGACTGCGCGGCGACTGGCGCGATTCGCAGGCCGGTCAGGGCGCCGGCGGCGGCCAGCAGCGAGGTTGTGATGAAAGAGCGGCGGTCCATTGGCGTCCTCCCGTTGGATGCAGGGTGACGCTACGGTGCACGATGGTCCCCGAGTCGGACAACCGCGAAGTGTGCATGGCCTCGGTTCAGGGATGAATGGACGAACCACACGACACATCCCGACACGACGCGACCCGGTCCAGGGTCAGGCGTAGATGTGAGAGTGGAGATGGTGGGCGACCTTGGAATCGAACCAAGCGTGCGTCTCCGCGAGGGAGTTACAGTCCCCTGCCACACCTTGCGGCCTGTCGCCCACCGGGCGTCCGTGCAGGCCAGCGGCCCCGGACGTGGGGGGCTGATTACAACCGGCCCAAAGGGGCGTCAACAGGAAAATCCCTTGGAATCCACCCTGCGCGCGTGCATGAGTGAACGCTCTCTGGGACAGGCTGCGAAGGGCGGTGCAGGCGACATGGCGAAGAAACCGAAATGGGTGGTCGAGAAGGAACAGGCCAAGCGCGCCTCTGCCGCGGAAACCGTCTGGCTGTTTGGCCATCACGCCGTCCGCGATGCCCTCCTGAACCCGCGCCGGGTCAAGCTGCGCCTGATCCTGACCCCCAACGCCGCCGAAAAGCTGGGCGATGCCGTGGCCGAGGCCGGGATGGAGCCCGAGATCAGCGACCCCCGCCGCTTTGCCGCACCGCTCGATCCGCAGTCCGTGCATCAGGGCGCCGCGCTTGAGGTCAAACCGCTGGATTGGGGCAAACTGGAGGACGTGGCGCTCTCGGGCGAGGGCGCGCTGCGGCTGGTGCTGCTCGACCGGGTCACGGACCCGCACAACGTCGGCGCCATCCTGCGCTCGGCCGAGGTGTTCGGCGCGCAGGCGGTGATCGGCACGCGCCACCACGCCGCCCCCGAGACCGGCGCTCTGGCCAAGACGGCAAGCGGCGCGCTGGAACGCCAGCCCTACCTGCGCGAACGCAACCTCGCCGACACCATCACCGCGCTGCAGGGCATCGGCTACATCGTGCTCGGCCTCGACGGCGAAGCGGAGACGACCATCGAGGACGCCGTGGAAGGCAAGCGCGACCGGCCCATCGCACTGGTCCTTGGTGCCGAGGGGCCGGGCCTCCGCCCCAAGACGCGCGAGACGGTGGATGCCCTGGTCAAGATCCCCTTCGCCCGCGAATTCGGCTCGCTCAACGTGTCGAACGCGGCTGCGGTGGCGCTTTATGCCGTTCGGGCCTGACGGCCCGACCTGTCGCGGCTTGTCCCGCCCGCCCGGCGTACATAGGTCAGGGGCATGCCGAACACCAAGATCGCCACATGCTGCTATTGCGGAACCCGCGCCGCGCTGGTCCTGAAAGGCGACCAGACGCATGAACTGGCCTGTTCCTCCTGCGGGGCGCCGCTGCACGACCTGAAGAAGCTGCGCGCCGACGCCGTCCGTCCAGAGGCACATCGCATGCCGCAGAAAGGTAGGAAGGGCAAACGCCGCGCTGCGCATTCGCCTTTCGATCTGGTGGAAACGGCGTTGCGCAAATCCTCGAAGACACGGAAGAAACGGAAAAAGGGTCTCCTGCACGAGGCCTTCGACCTGCTCGACGACATCTTCGACTGACGGTCAGGTTCGACCGGCAGCCGGGTTCGGCTGACCTTCGGGCGTATCGTGCGATTTTTCGGGAAAGACCCTGCGTGCCCGTGGGGCGGTGGGACGCCATAGCCTCTGGCCTTTAGGTGCCCGCTGGATTATCCCGCGACTGACCTGAGTGAGGCGAGACGCTATGACCGATTACGAGAACCCCGGCCCGGTAGAGCACAACTGGCGCGATGCGATTTCCTCTGTCGAGGAGATCATCGAAGACGCACGCAACGGTCGCATGTTCATTCTGGTCGACCACGAGGACCGCGAGAACGAGGGCGACCTCGTGATCCCCGCGCAATGGGCGACGCCGGACGCGATCAACTTCATGGCGCTCTACGGACGTGGCCTGATCTGTTTGGCCCTGACCCCGGAACGCATCGAGGACCTTGGCCTTTCGCTCATGTCGACGAACAACTCGTCCCGGCACGAGACCGCCTTCACCACCTCCATCGAAGCGCGCGAAGGCGTCACCACCGGTATTTCCGCAGCCGACCGGGCGCGCACCGTGCAGGTGGCCATCGATTCCGCGAAAGGGCCGGCGGATATCGCGACCCCGGGCCATGTCTTCCCGCTGCGCGCCAAACGCGGCGGCGTGCTGGTCCGCGCCGGCCACACGGAGGCGGCGGTGGACGTCTCGCGGCTGGCGGGGCTGAACCCCTCCGGCGTGATCTGCGAGGTCATCAACGACGACGGCACCATGGCCCGCCTGCCGGAGCTGATCGCCTTCGGCCAGAAGCACGGCATCAAGATCGGCACCATCAGCGACCTCATCAAGTACCGCCGCCGCAACGACAACCTCGTGAAGGTGCGCACCGAAGAGGTCGTCCAGTCCGAGTTCGGCGGCGAGTGGACCATGCGGATCTACACCGACGAGACCCATGGCGACGAACACATCGTGCTGGTGAAGGGCGATCTCTCGGACGATGCGCCCGTGCTGGTGCGGATGCACGCGCTGGACCCGATGCTCGATGTGGTGGGCGCCGGGCTGAAGGGCCGGGCGGACGAATTCCGCACAGCGATGAACGCCGTGGCCGAGGAAGGGCGCGGCGTCGTTGTGCTGCTGCGCGACACCTCGACGAAGCTGGACGTGGGCGAGGAGGTTTCTCCGAAGACGCTGCGCCAGTATGGCCTCGGCGCGCAAATCCTGTCGTCGCTGGGCCTGTCGAAACTGATTCTGCTGACCAACTCGCCGAAGCCGAAGGTCGTCGGGCTGGACGCCTACGGTCTGGAGATCGTTGAAACCCGCAAGATTTCGGAGCTTGGCTGATGGCATCGAACGAAACCCACTACACGTTGCCGCGCGCGGAATTCGACAAGCCGGTGAAGATCGCCATCGTCGTGGCGCCCTACTACAAGGACATCGCCGACCAGCTCGTGAAGGGCGCGATCGCCGAGGTCGAAGCCTGCGGCGGCTGGCACGAGATCATCGAGGTGCCCGGCGCGCTCGAAGTCCCGACCGCCATCGGCATCGCGGAACGCATGTCCAACTTCGACGGCTACGTGGCGCTGGGCTGCGTGATCCGCGGGGAAACGACGCATTACGAGACGGTCTGCAACGACTCGTCGCGCGCGCTGGCGCTGCTGGGCCTGCAGGGCCTGTGCATCGGCAACGGTATCCTCACGGTCGAGACGTACGATCAGGCCGCTGTCCGCGCCGAATCGGATGGCCAGAACAAGGGCGGCGGCGCAGCGGCGGCAGCCCTTCATCTTATTGCAATCGCACGGAAGTTCGGCGGGGCCCGGAAGGGCGTCGGATTCCGTCCGTCCGGCGGCGAGTACGAGATCGCCACGTCCGGGAAAGGTCCAGTCGCATGAGCGAGGCGAACGCGCCCAAACCGCAGCCGGGCAAGCCGTCCGGTAACCAGAAGCGCAAGATGCGCTCCGCCTCCCGGCTCTATGCCGTGCAGGCGCTCTACCAGATGGAGCAATCGGGCATTCCGGTCGACAAGGTCCGCCGGGAGTTCCTGGAGTTCCGCTTTGGCGCGGTCGACGACGACGACGGGACCGAGATGCTCGACGGCGATGTTTCGCTGTTTTCTCACGTGATCGAAGAAGCGCTGAACTGGCAGGCCAAGGTCGACCAGATGACCGACCGTGCGCTTGTGGCGAAATGGCCCATCGCCCGCATCGACCCGGTGCTGCGCGCGCTCTTCCGTGCGGCGGGGGCGGAACTCGTGGCCACCGACACGCCGCCGAAGGTGGTGATCGTCGAATACGTGGACGTGGCTGTGGCCTTCTACCCGGACGGCAAGGAAGCGAAATTCGTCAATGCCGTGCTCGACCACATGGCACGCGAGGCGAAGCCCGAGGCGTTCTGACCCGAACCGCGCGGTGGCAAGGCGCAACCCCATCGGAAGGTCGGGGCGCGCGGGGGCCAGGCACCCTGAAGGGTCTTCACAACGCAAGATACGCGCGCCTGCCACGCGCGGCGTGATGTCCGCGCAGGCCGGCGTCGGTCATGGCGTCCCTGCGGCGCCGTGCACCCTTGTCTTGGTCTGCGCATGATGTATCTTGCATCTCGAATATGATGGAGGGCGCCATGCCGAAACTTATCCGACTCTACATCCTGCAGGTCTGCGCGGGCTTCGGGCTATCGGCGATCTTCGTGGGGCTGCTGCTTTGGGCCAATGTGGCGAACCTCTGGCACCTTGTGAGCACTTCGCCGGTGGGCTGGATCGCGGTGGCGATGCTGTTCTTCGCCAACGGCATCGTCTTTGCTGGCGTGCAATTCGCGATCTCGGTCATGCGCATGGGCGAGGACGACACGCCAGGCGGCGGCAAGCGGCAGCCGGGGCATCTGCCTGCCCCTCTGGCGCTGCGCGTGCCGGTGGAGAAGAAGAGCGCAGGGGACAGGGCCTTCCGTCGTCGTTGAGGTGCCGACCGGGCCGCAGGGCCCAAAATTTTCGTCGAAAATTTGTGAGGGCGCGGGCGGAGAGGCCGGCGCCTTTTTCGGTACATCTGTGCGAAGGGCAGTCGGTGCCGCCGCAAATTCTTCGGCGAAGAATTTGCGGCCGGCCCGATGAGCGGCGGGAACCACCACGACCGTGTGGGTGACGCATTCCCGAGGACCTGTATATACAGGTGGGCGCCAGGTAACGAAGCCACGGCTACGCCAGAGCCAGCTCCCTCGGATTTGCTTAAGGCCACCGGAATGTACCCGTTCACGTGAGGGGCAGAACCCGCCAGTGCCTCAGGTAAGCCCGGGACGCGGCCTCGGCAAGTCCATCCTGTCGATTTCGTGAAGGGCGCGCAAAACGACCCGGCGGAAAAGCCCAGACGGCATCGGGAGGAAAGTGTCATGTGCGGGTCCGAGACGTACCGCCCGATGCGCCGTCGGGAGCCTTCGCGACCACCCGAAACACATTGCAGGAACATCCGCGACTGGGGGGCCGCAGACCGGGGCACACGGGCGTCTCATCGGGGCAGGTGTGCTGCCTCACGTCTCCGGGGTGGTGAACCCGTAGCGTTCCAGTTCCTCGGGAAGCAGGATGTAGATCTCGTTCGAGGGGGTCGCCAGCGCGTGGCTCATGACCCGCACGTCGACCCCCATGTCGTCGAGGTAGGTCATGACCTCGGCCTGACCGCGCTGGATATCCTCGACCGCGACAAAAGCGGGCAGGATCGTGCTTTCGCCGAAGTAGTGCTGGTGCACGCCAATCGAGGCAGAGGGTTCGGCGGTGCGGGTCGTGCCGCCCGCGAAGAGGTAGGGGCAGGCGGAGTAGCAGATTTCGCCCGACAGCACGGTTGTCGCGATCCCGGAGGCACGCAGGTGCCGGCCAAGGTCGATGGCGTCGCGCACGGACCCGCCGGGGGATTGCAGCACGAGGGTTTCGATCTTTGGATCGGCGGCGGTTATCTGCGGCATGAGGCGCTGCGCGTCGCCGTCTTCAATCGCCCCCTCCAGCCGCCACGTGGCGTCCTCGTAGGTCAGCGTCAGCCGGTCGGGCAATTCGCCCGGATCGCGGCTGGGCTGGACCGTGGGGCGGTCGCGGGACGGGTTGAAGGTGCGGCGCTGGTCGCCGGGGCGCACAGGCTCTGACAGTCGCGGGGCCTGCGGCGACGAGAACGGCAGCGAGAAGGGCGCGCTGCGAATGTCGCCCAGCACCAGCAGCACGCCGATGCCGACCTGAAAGATCAGCACGGCGGCAAGCGTCCGGGCGACCGGGCGGGCTGTGCGGGTGCTCATGGCCGTGCCTTTCCCGGGGGGGACGGACGGGTGGCCCGGATGGCGCCTTGAGTGCGGGTGCACGGCATGATGCGGCCCGTCGCGGTGATGCGCGACAAGACACGGACCGTCGCGGTGATGCGCGACAAGACACGGACCGTCGCGGTGATGCGCGACAAGACACGGACCGTCGCGGTGATGCGCGACAAGACACGGACCGTCGCGGTGATGCGCGACAAGACGCGGCCCGTCGCGGTGATGCGAGACAAGACGCGGTCCGTCGCGGTGATGCGCGACAAGATACAGACAGTCCCTCCCGCACCGATCCAGTCCGTCCCACGAGCGGGCGACGCCGGCCCGCATGGCGCTCCTCCGACGCTCATTCAGCGGCCTCGCGTGGCGGCTCCTGCGGTTGTTTCGGGGCGGCGTCCGGCGTCAGCACCGTTGGGGCCGCAGTGGTGGCAGGGGGCGGCGGGGCCGAAAGCTGCTCCACGTCGCGCAAGGCGGTGACGGCGGCGCGCAGCTCGGCCAGCGTCAGCGTGTCCTCGATCCCCGTACCGTCGCGCCCGTGGCGGATCGCGCCGTGGGTGATCGCCAGGATGAACACCAGAACCATGGGCAGAAGGTCGATGGCGATGGCCCCCGCCCAGGACGGCACGAAATTGCGGGCATAAAGGATCACTGCGTCGGCGGCGGAAATCGGCGTGTAGGTCACGTCGGTCGGGCTTTCCAGCGCCTGCACGTTCTGCGCCGCCCGTTCCAGCGTCGCGGCGCGGCTGCCCAGCACCTCAAGCACCGACGTGATGGTGGCAGACTGGTCGGCCCGCCCGGCGGCGGTGGAACTGTCGAGCTCCGGCAGCACGACCGAGGCGGCGAGGTCCTGCGCCGCCCGCTCCACAAGCTGCGCCACCGACAGTTGCCGAAGTTGTGTGATCAAACCCTGAAGGCGCACGGCGGCCTCGGAAAACTCGATGGAGCGGGCCTCCACGCTGCCTGGCTCCACGGTCAGGGCGCGCATCCGCGACAGGATGGTGTTGCCCTCCGTAAAGGCGCTTTCGACAAGCGGCGTCTGTTCTGCGATCTGGGTTTCCAGCGCCGACAGTTCCGCCGATTTCTGGCGCAGCACACGGAACACCGCGCCGCGCCCGGCCAGGCCGGAGAGAGACCCCTGCGCCTCCAGTTCCGACAGGTCCTCGAACGACTGCCGCACGCGGGCCACGTCGCGTTCAAGCGCCTGTCCGGTCAGGGCGATCTCATGCGCGCGTTCAAGCGCCGTCTGGTAATCCTGCACGGTCTTGGCGAGGTGCTGCTCCACCGCCGCCGATCCGGCCAGCGCCGCAGCGTTCAGCCAGGACGACATGGCGACGATGGCGAGGCTGCCCATGCCCATGGCGGCCAGAAGACCGGTGCGGGCGCGCGTCGTGGTGACGGCCGGGAAAAGCCGCAGCATGTACGACCAGAAGACGAAGATGCCCACGGACACGGCGGTGGAATAGGCGATGGCGGCAAAGACCGACATGGCGCCGTTCTCGTCCAGAAGCGAAGACACACCGAGGTAGGTATAGATGCCCGAGGCCACCGACAGCACGCCAAGCGCCGTGCCGGAAAACGTGTCGAGCCACGTGATGTGACCTTCGAGGTCGCGGGCATTGCGGACACCGCGTGCAGCCTCCCGGCTGAGGGGCACGGCATCCTGTCGTTGGCTCTGGCTCATGCGGTCTCCATAAGCGTCGGCCAAAATCGACCGGCCCGTAAAACATGACCTCCCGGGCGCGATTTGCAACGTCCCTCTCCGTGGGGGTTGCATTTGTTCACGTATTGTTCATATGTTTTCAGCATGGAATTGCGTGACACCCTAATGGAAACCGGCCTGATGCCGGGGCAGGTGCTGGCCCGGGGCGTCTGCCGCCACCTCGCGACACACGGCTTCGCGACGATCGAGGAATTCGTGCCGGAGCGCGGCCTCAGGGTCGATGTGATGGCGCTTGGCCCGAAGGGAGAGCTTTGGGTGGTGGAGTGCAAATCCTCGCGCGCGGACTTCATGTGCGACAGCAAGTGGCAGGGCTACCTCGACTGGTGCGACCGCTACTTCTGGGCCGTGGACCAGGATTTTCCGACGGATCTTCTGCCCGAGGGCACCGGCCTGATCGTTGCCGACGGCTACGACGCCGAGATCCTCCGCATGTCGCCGGAAACCAAGCTGGCGGGCGCGCGGCGCAAGGTCCTGATGCAGAAGTTCGCCTTCCACGCGGCCCGGCGCCTGCAGGGCTTGCGCGATCCGGGCGCGATACTGGACGGCCCCGGCTGAGGACGGCTCGGTCGCACAGGGCAGGGCAAGAACGCCCTGCGGCTGCGTTCAGCGCTTTTTCTTCTTCGGTTTCATGCCGCGTGCCGTGGCGGCGGCGGCGCGCAGTTCCTCGGCGATGTCCTCGGCCTCTTCGGGCTCGAAGTCCATCGGGATCTCCAGATCCCCGGCAAAGATGTACATCCGGACCATGCCCAGGTCGGTCGGGCCGATCTGCAGGTTGGCCTCGATTTCGCTTTCGTCGTTGATGCTCATGGCTGTCCCTCGCGGTGCCCTTGTCAGTTAGTTCGCGCCGCGCTTTGATGCAAGCGCAGGAGGATGCGCCGATGGCGATGGAATTGCGGGGGCTCGCGGACGGCGACGTGGATTGGCTGGTGGCCGAACACGGGCGTCTTTATGCGCGGGACGAGGGGTTCGACGACAGCTTCCCCATTCTGGTGCGGCAGGTGCTGGACGATTTCGTAGCCGGGTTCGATCCGGCGCGGGAACGGGCCTTCATCGCGTGGGAGGACGGCGCGCGGCTGGGCAGCATCTTCTGCGCCCGCTCCGACGATCCCGACGCGGCGAAGCTGCGGCTTTTCTTCCTGATGCCGGAGGCGCGCGGCAAGGGGCTGGGCCGGCGCCTGCTGGCCGAAAACCTGGCCTTTGCGCGGCAGGCGGGCTATCGGAAGATGGTGCTCTGGACGCACGAAAGCCACAAGGCCGCCTGTGCGCTCTATGCCGCGACGGGTTGGCGGTTGCTCCGGTCGGAGCCGAAAATCAGCTTTGGCAGACCGGTGGTGGAACAGGGGTGGGAGATCGACCTGCACGCGCCGGGGCCGAAAAAATTCCCGGATTAACGCTTGCATTCCAAGGACGCAGTTTGTAAATCGCCTGCCAGTGCCGCCTTAGCTCAGTTGGTTAGAGCGCCTGATTGTGGATCAGGAGGTCCCCCGTTCGAGCCGGGGAGGTGGTACCATTTCCACACAGTTTTGCAGAGACAGTTCTGGACGCAGTTCCCAACACGGACCGATGCCCTTGGCGCGCCGCTGAGCGCGCTTTTGCGATCGGTCGGGTGCCGGTTAGCGCGCCGCTCTGGCGTGGTCTGAGCCCTCTGTGCGACCGGGACGAGGGGCGGGGGCGCGGCATCCTGTCCGGTGGCGGGAAAAGAATGCTGCGGCGCGGAACCGACATGTCCCGCAAGGGGTTTCCCAATGCAAGACAGGAGTGTCGCGAAATGTATCCAGACATGATGAAAGCCGCCGTCGAGTGGCAGCGGGCCACGATGGCCGGGGCGCGGATGATGATCTCGGCCGGGACGGTGATCCAAGTGCGCGTCGCGCAGATGGCGATGGGCACGATGAAACCGGTCGAAGCCACACGCATGGTGTTCGAGAAACCGTCGGCCTTCATGCGCGGCACGGAGGCAGCGATGCGCGCCATGGCGGGGCACAAGGGCTACGGCGCGGTGATGGAAGCGGCCCTGGCCCCGATCGAGGCCAGCGCCGGGGCCAACGCCCGCCGCCTGTCGTCCAAGACCCTGACCAAGGGCAAGCGCCGCCGGTCCTGAACGCCCCCGTGACCTCGCCGGCCCGTGATCTCGCCAGTATCGCAGAGGTCACAAAAGCAAAGAGGCCGCGGCACGATCTGCGCCACGGCCCCAGGGGAATGTGCGCGGCGGGCGGGCCGCCGCGCACAGACGTCTCAGGGCGGTGTTACAGCGCGCTGCGGAACAGCTCTTCGAGGTTCTCTTCCGTCAGTTCCACCGGGTTGCCGCCGCGAGACGGGTCGATGATCGCGCCCTTGACCAGCGCCGGGATGGCCTCTTCGGTCACGCCCAGATCCGACAGGCGGCGCGGTATGCCCAGGCTGTCGTTCAGCTCCTGCACGAAGGCGCGGAACCCGTCGAAGCCGCCCGCGATCCCAAGATAAGCCGACGCCATGTCGAACCGCTCGCGGATGGCTTCGGCGTTGAAGTCCAGCACCGTCGGCATGCAGACCGCGTTGGTCGTTCCGTGGTGGGTGTTGAAATGCGCGCCGATGGGGTGGCTCATGGCGTGGATCGCGCCCAGCCCCTTCTGGAAGGCCGTGGCCCCCATCATCGCCGCCGACATCATCTGCGCCCGTGCCTCCAGATCCTGGCCGTTCTGGTAGGCGCGGGCCAGGTAGTCCTTCACCAGCCGCATGCCCTCCAGCGCGATGCCCTGGCTCATCGGATGATAAAACGGGGAGGAGAACGCCTCCACGCAATGGGCAAAGGCATCGAGGCCGGTTCCGGCGGTGATCATCGCGGGCATGCCCACGGTCAGCTCCGGGTCGCAGATTACCACCGAGGGCAGCACCTTCGGGTGGAAGATGATCTTCTTCTCGTGGGTTTCCGAGTTGGTGATGACGCTCGCGCGCCCGACCTCCGACCCGGTCCCGGCGGTGGTCGGCACGGCGACGATGGGGGCGATGGCCGCCGCGTCGGCGCGGGTCCACCAGTCGCCGATGTCCTCGAAATCCCACACCTGGCGCGTCTGCCCGGCCATGAAGGCCACCATCTTGCCAAGGTCGAGGCCAGAGCCGCCGCCGAAGGCGATCACGCCGTCATGGCCGCCGTCACGATAGACCTTCACCCCGGCGTCGAGGTTCTTTTCGTTGGGGTTCGGATCGACCTCGGCGAACAGCCCGCGGCCCAGCCCCGCCTGTTCCAGAATGTCGAGCGTCTGCGCCGTGATCGGCAGATCGGCCAGCCCGCGGTCGGTGACCAGCAGGGGCCGCGTGATGCCCGCCTGCGCGCAGGCGCCGGGCAATTCGCTGATGCGGCCCGCGCCGAACTTGATGGCGGTCGGGTAGGACCAGTTTCCGGTGAGACTCATGTGGTCACCTTCTCGATGTCTGCGTTGTTCGATGTGACGGCCCGAAGGCGCGCCGATGTCATGCGGTGCCGAGCCGCTTCAGGTGGTAGGATTTGGGCCGGGTCAGGTTGTGATAGCCGATCTGCGACAGGCCGCCGCCGCGCCCGGTCTGCTTGCAGCCGGTCCAGCACAGGCCGGGGTCGAGGTAGTCGGCGCGGTTCAGGAACACTGTCCCGGTCTCGATCCGGTCGCCGATGCGTTCGGCCCGCTCCATGTCGGAGGTCCAGAGCGACGCGGTCAGACCGAAGTCGCTGTCGTTCATCAGCCGGATCGCTTCCTCGTCGTCCTTCACCTTCATGATGCCGACCACGGGGCCAAAGCTTTCGTCCCGCATCACCCGCATGTCGTGGGTCACGTCGGTCAGGATCTGCGGCGTCAGGTAGGCGGCACCGTCGTCTTCCGCGAAGGTGTCGATATGGGCCGTGGCCCCGGCGTCCAGCGCCTCGGCGATCTGGGCGCGCACCTCGGCGCCAAAGCGGACGTTGGCCATCGGGCCTATGGTCGTCTCCTTGTCCAGCGGGTTGCCCAGCTTGTAGCCCTTCACCACCGCCACGGCCTTCTCGACGAAGGCGTCAAACAGCGCCTCATGCACATAGATCCGTTCGATCCCGCAGCAGCACTGACCGGAGTTGAACATCGCCCCGTCGATCAGCGTGTCGACGGCGGCATCCAGATCCGCGTCTTCCATGACATAGCCCGGGTCCTTGCCGCCCAGCTCCAGCCCGGTGCCGGTGAAGGTGCCCGCCGCTGCGCGCTCCATCGCCTTGCCGCCACCGACGGAGCCGGTGAAATTCACGAAGTCGAATGCATTGGCCGCGATCAGATCGGACGTGGTGTCATGGTCGAGGAAGACGTTCTGGAACACATCCTCGGGCACGCCCGCCGAATGGAACGCCTTTGCCATGCGCTCGCCCACCAGCAGGGTCTGCGTGGCGTGTTTCAGCATGACAGTGTTGCCCGCGATCAGCGCGGGCGCGACGGTGTTGATCGCCGTCATGTAGGGGTAGTTCCACGGCGCCACCACGAACACGACGCCCAGCGGCACCCGCTTGATGTAGCGCTTGAAGGTTGCGTCCTCGCCCACTTCGATCGGGGCCAGCGCGCTCTCGGCGATCTCGGCCATGTAGGTGGCACGCTCGTTGAAGCCGCCGAACTCGCCGCCAAAGCGGACCGGGCGGCCCATCATGTGCGCCAGTTCCGGCACAATCTCGTCGTTCATCGCGCCCACGGTGGCGACACCGGCCATCACGAGACGGATACGCTCCTCGATTGGACGCGCCGCCCATGCGGCCTGCGCCGCGCGGCCCTTCGCCGCTGCGGCCTTCGCCTCGTCCAGCGACAGCACCGGGCGCTCCGCAAAGACGCTGCCGTCGATGGGCGAGATACATTTCAGGGTATTTGTCATTCCATCCTCTGGATCAGTTCGGGTGTCCCAAGACGGGACCGCCCGGTCACGACATCTCGAATCCGCGCGCGATCTCGTAGTCGGTCACGACGCGGTTGAAATCCTCGATCTCCACCTCCGCCGCGCGGGCGTAGTGGACCACCACCTTGTCGCCAAAGGCCGCGCGCAGCATGTCGGACTGCAACAGTTCGCGCCGCGCGTCGCGCAGGGTGGCGGGCAGGCGCGAGGCATTGCCGGAATAGGCGTCGCCGCTGTAGGCGTCTTCGAGTTCCAGCTTGTCCTCGATGCCCTTCAGGCCCGCCGCCAGCAGCGCGGCCATGGCAAGGTAGGGGTTCAGGTCCGACCCGCCGACACGGCATTCGATGCGCACGCCCTTGGTGCCCTCGCCGCACAGACGGAATCCGGCGGTGCGGTTGTCGATGGACCAGATCACCCGCGTGGGGGCGAAGGTGCCGACCTGGAAGCGCTTGTAGCTGTTGATGTAGGGGGCCAGGAAATAGGTCACGTCGGGCGCGTACTTCAGCAGCCCCGCGACGTAGTGCTTCATCAGCCCCGACATGCCGAGGCTGTCCGCCTCGTCGAAGAAGGCCGGTTTGTCGCCCTCCCAAAGCGACATGTGGACGTGACTGGAGGAGCCGACCTTGTCCTCGTGCCACTTGGCGATGAAGCTCGCGGCGTGGCCCTGTTGGTGCGCGATCTCCTTGATCGCGTGCTTGGCGATGGTGTGGTACTCGGCAGTGTCGAGCGCCGGGGCGTACTTGATGTTCAGCTCTTCCTGCCCGGTCTCCGCCTCGCCCTTCGAATTCTCGATCGGGATGCCCGCCGCCCACAGGTGGTTCCGCACGGGGCGCAGCACGTGCTCCTCCCGCGTGGTGAGCATGATGTTGTAATCCTCGTTGTAGCCCGCCAGCGTTTCCAGCGCGCGGAAGCCCGACTTGCGGATCTCCGGATAGGACTTCTCGAACAGGAAGAACTCCAGTTCGGTCGCCATCATCGGGGTGAAGCCCATGGCCTCCGCCCGCTTCACCTGCTTTTTCAGCATGGCGCGCGGCGTGTGCGGCACTTCTTCATGGGTGTGGTGGTCGAGGATGTCGCACAGCACCATCACCGTGCCGTCCAGCCACGGCATCGGTCGCAGCGTGGAGAGGTCCGGCTTCATCACGTAGTCGCCATAGCCCTTCTCCCACGAGGTCGACTCGTAGCCCTCCGGGGTGGCCATCTGGAGGTCGGTGGCGAACAGGTAGTTGCAGCAATGCGTCTCTTCCCAGGCCGAGGCGACGAAGTGCCCGGCGTGGAAACGTTTGCCCATCAGGCGGCCCTGCATGTCGACCGCGCACACCAGCACGGTGTCCACGAGGCCGCCGTCGACCTGTGCCTTGAGTTCATCGAAAGAAAGTGGGCCGGGCATGTCGTCGTCCTTTCAGAAGCGCCCCGGCACGCACACGCGCGCCGGGGCAGAGGTATCACACGTTGTAGCGGTACGGACGGCCCGCCTTGGCCATGTCCGCGTTGTATTTCTTGAAGATCTCCACGACCTTCGCCTTGGTCTCCGACTCCGCCGCGATCTCGTCCCAGAACGTCTGGGCGGCCTTCTCGACCTGGTCCCATTCCGCATCGGGGATGGAGGTCAGTTTCATCTTGTCGCCGTTGACCCGAAGCGAGGCCTCGCCGCCCCAGTACCACCACTGGCGGTAGTAGTGCGACTGCTCCATGCAGGTGGTCAACAGGAGCTTCAGGTCCTCCGGCAGTTCCTCCCAGCGGCCCATGTTCGCGAAGAAGTGGCCGATCCACGCCCCCGAGATGTTGTTGGTGAGGAAGTAGTTGGTCACGTCGGCCCATCCCACCGTGTAGTCCTCGGTAATGCCCGACCACGCGATGCCGTCCAGCTCGCCGGTTTGCACCGCGACCTCGATGTCTTCCCACGGCAGCGTCACCGGCACCACGCCGAACTGCGACAGGAAACGGCCCGCGGTCGGGAAGGTGAAGACGCGCTTGCCTTCCAGGTCGGCCAGGCTGTTGATCGGGTCCTTCGTGGCGAAGTGGCAGGGGTCCCAGGACCCGGCGCTGATGTGCTTCACGCCGACCTTGGCGTATTCTTCCTTCCAGATCTCGTCGAGGCCGTACTGGTTGAACAGCACCGGCACGTCCAGCGAATAGCGCGACCCGAACGGGAAGTAGCCGCCGAACACCGTCACCTCGGTCGGCGAGGCCATGGAGTCGTCGTCCGACTGCACCGCGTCGATGGTGCCGCGCTGAAGCGCGCGGAACAGCTCGCCCGTGGGCACGAGCTGATCGGCAAAGTAGAGCTCGATCTGCATCCGGTCGCCGGCGATCTTGTTGAAGGTGTCGATGGCGGGTTTCACCACGTGCTCGGCCAGTGCCGCACCGGCATAGGTCTGCATCCGCCAGGTGATCGTCGACTGCGCCAGCGCGGGCGCGGCCAGCGGCGCGGCGGCGACGCCGACACCGGCGGTCTTCAGGAACTTTCTGCGTGAGGTCGTCATATCCAGTCTCCTTGTTGAAATGCGTCCCCTGCACGGGGCTTCTGAGGGTTATTTTCCGTACACCAGATCCGGCAGCCAGAGCGCGATCTCCGGGAAGGCCATCACCAGCGCCAATGCACAGACCATGACCAGCGCAAATGGCACGATCGAGCGGTAGATATCGGTCAGCCCGATCTCCGGCGGCGCCATGGCGCGCATCAGGAACAGGTTGTAGCCGAAGGGCGGGGTCATGTAGGCGATCTGCGTGGTGATCGTGTAAAGCACGCCGTACCAGATCAGGTCGAAGCCCAGCTCTCCCACCAGCGGCACGTACAGCGGCGCCACGATGACCAGCATCGCCGTGTCGTCGAGGAACGTGCCCATCACGATGAACGACAGCTGCATCAGGATCAGGATCATCCATGGGGAAAGGCCAAGCTGTTCGGTGAACAGGTTCTCGATGGCGCGCACCGCGCCCAGCCCGTCGAAGATCGCGCCAAAGCCCAGTGCGGCGAGGATGATCCACATGAACATGCAGGAAATCGCCAGCGTCTGCCGCACCGAGGTCTCGAACACCTCGCGCGTCATCCGCCGTTTCAGCACTGCCGCGACGAAGGCCGCCAGCGCCCCGATGGCCGAGCTTTCCACCAGCGAGGTCCAGCCCTTCACGAAGGGGAACATCATCACGAAGAAGATCACCAGCGGCAGGACGCCCGCACGCAGGAGGCGCAGCTTTTCCGACATGGGCACGTCGCGCTCTTCCTTCGGCAGCACCGGGCCAAGCTCCGGCTGAAGGCGGCAGCGCACGTAGATGTAGATGACGAACAGCGTGGCCATCATCAGCCCCGGCACCACGCCCGCCAGCCAAAGCTGCCCCACCGGCTGGCGCGCGATCATTGCATAGAGCACCAGCACCACCGAAGGCGGCACGAGGATGCCCAGCGACGACCCCGCCTGTATCACGCCGGTCACCATGATCTTGTCGTAGCCCCGGCGCAGCAGTTCCGGCAGCGCGATGGTGGCCCCGATGGCCATGCCCGCCACCGACAGCCCGTTCATGGCCGAGATCAGCACCATCAGGCCGATGGTGCCGATTGCCAGCCCGCCCCGCACCGGCCCCATCCAGACGTGGAACATCCGGTAGAGGTCGTCGGCGATCTTCGATTCCGACAGCACGTAGCCCATGAAGATGAACATCGGCAGGGTCAGCAGCGGATACCACTTCATCAGCTTCATAGCGGCGGCGAAGGGCACGTCCACGCCGCCCGTGCCCCACAGCAGCAGCCCCGCCAGCGCGCCGACGAAACCGATGGCACCGAACACGCGCTGGCCGGTCATCAGCATCAGCATCATGCCGGCGAACATGGTGATCGCGATCATTTCATAGGACATCAGATCTCTACCCCGCGGATGCGGCCGATGTCCTTGATCAGCTCTGCAAGTGTCTGGAGAATCATCAGGAAGATGCCGAAGGCTAGCACCAGCTTGATCGGCCACAGCATCGGGCGCCACGCGGTCGAGGACCGTTCGAGAAAGCCGATCTTCCCGGCTGCGCCGTCGATCCCGCCGGTGAACAAGGCGCCGAAGAATTCGGCGAAATACTCCAGCGGCTGCATCCCGAAGTAGCCCATGGAATAGGCCAGCGATCCCAGCGCGCCGTACAGCAGCACACCGAGGTAGAACATCAGGAACAGAACCGTGAAGGCGTCGACCCAGGCCTTCTGCGTCACGCTCCAGTTGCCGTAGAACAGGTCCATGCGCACGTTCGATCCCAGCTGGATCGAGTAGGGCCCGCCGAGGATGTAGTAGGCGACCATCACGAACTGCGCCGTCTCCAGCGTCCAGAGCGAGGGCAGGAAGGCCACCTTCGACACCGAGGACCACAGCAGCACGCCGATCAGCGCGAAGATCAGGTACATGGCGACCCGGCCGATGGCCCGGTTCATCGCCTCGACGGCGCGGACGAAACCGATCAGGACGCGGGGCATGTCGCCTCCAGCGCCGGGGTCAGCATCGACATGAGGTCGCGCGCCACGGTCCGGATGTCCTCCGGTGTGGTCAGCAGGTCGTTGCGTACCTCGATCATCACGTTGGGCAGGCCCCGGTACAGGGCATGGGTCTTCAGGGTATGGGTCACGCCGTCCTCCGGACCGTAGGGGCGGTTGCGATGCACCACGCGGCCCTTCGGCGCGTGCGGCAGCATCAGATCCACCAGCCGCGCGTCGCTGTCGTGCAACAGGCCGATCTCCGTGTCGCGCTTTGCACCGTGAAACACAGGGGTGAAGCTGTGCACCGTCACCACCGCGCGGGCCTCGTCCAGCCGGGCGGCCACGGCGGCATGGAACGGGCGATAGACCATCTCCACCCGTTCGGCCTTCTGCATTTCCGTCAGTCCGGCGTTGCCCGGCACGTCGAAGACCTCGGACCGCGCGGGCATGGCACCGGGCGCCTCGGGCGGGCGGTTGCAGTCATAGACGAGCCGCGACACCGCGCCCGCCACCATCGGCGCATCCAGCGCCGCCGACAGCACCACCGCCAGATCCCGCGCGCCCGGGTCCCAGGCCGCATGGCTGACCCGCGCTTCCGCCGTCAGGCCAAGATCCCCGAACCGCGCCGGGATCTCCGCCGACGCATGCTCGCAGATCAGCAGGACGCCGCCGCGCCCCGTCTCGTTCATCACGTCGACCGCGTTCAGACGGTCTCCGCCCGGCCCTTCGGACATCCTTTTCTCCCCGCTTTGAAGAAAACTCTCCACATCCGCGCCGCTTGTGTCAATATTTCTTCAAGAGTGGGCGCGGGATTTCGGTTGCGCCCCGCCACCGCAGCCCAATGCCGCAGCACATGCCCGGGGGGGACCGACCTTGACGCAGCCCAACGCCACCGTCCGCGACCTGATCCGGGCGCATTACACCAGCCTCACCGCCTCCGAACGCAAGGCCGCCAACGCGCTCCTGGAAAACTACCCGGCCGCCGGGCTCGCCTCGATCACCATCGTCGCGGCGGAAACCGGCACCTCCACGCCCACCATCGCCCGCATGGTCCAGAAACTGGGCTTCAAGGGCTTCCCCCAGTTCCACCAGGCGCTGCTGAAGGAACTGCAGGCCAAGGTCTCCGGCCCCACGGAACGCCGCGCCAACTGGGCGGCGGAGGCGCCGGAATCCCACCTCCTCAACCGCTTCGCCAAGGCGGTGACGCAGAACATCCAGACCACCTTTTCCAACCTCTCCTCCGACACCTTCGACGCCGCCGCCCACCTGCTCGCCGACAGCGACCACACGCTCTTCATCGTCGGCGGCCGGATCACTCATGCGCTGGCCGACTATGCCTTCACCCATCTGCAGGCGGTGCGCCCGAAGACGATCCACCTCACCTCCGCCTCGGCCAACTGGCCGCATTACCTGCTCGACATGGAACGGGGCGACACGCTCCTGATGTTCGACATCCGGCGCTACGAATCGAACCTCCTGCGTCTCGCCGAACTGGCGCGCGACAAGGGCGTGAACGTCGTCCTGCTGACCGACCAGTGGTCCAGCCCCATCGCCGACCTCGCCACGCAAAGCTTCAACTGCTGGGTCGAAATCCCTTCCGCCTGGGATTCGAACATCTCCACCATGATGCTGCTCGAAGCGCTGATCGCCGCCGCACAGGAAGAACGCTGGCCCGCCACCCGCGACCGCTTCGACCGGCTCGACAGCCTCTTCGAACAGACCCGCCTCTTCCGCAAACCGGGCGGCTGACCCCTTCATCTTGGCGCAAATACCTCGGAGGGGGTCCGGGGGAGGCAGAGCCTCTCCCGGCGCGGGCCGCCGGCCCTCCGGCCCGGATCGCGCACTTGCGTATTCACCTGGCCGAAGACACGCGCCATGATGGCGCCATGAAACCGCCGCCCGTACCGCACCCCGTCCACCTTTCCCAAGCCGCCGCAGCGATGCGCGCGGAGTGGCGAGGCCGGGTGCGCAGCGGTACGCAGACGCGGCCCGACACGCTGCCCGCCAATCTCGAACCCGAAAGGTCGCCCGCATGAGCTTTGAAAAGGTCACCATCGCCGCGCAGGTGGACGCGCCGCCCGAAACGGTCTGGACCGCCTGGACCACGCCGGACCACATCACCCGCTGGAACTTTGCCAGCGACGACTGGTGCTGCCCTTCGGCCTCCGTCGACCTGCGTCCGGGCGGCGCCTACAGCGCCCGGATGGAGGCCAGGGACGGCTCTTTCGGATTCGACTTCGACGCCACCTATCAGGAGGTCGTGCCGCACGAGAAGGCCAGTTTCCGGCTGGAGGATGGGCGGGTGGCGGAAACCACCTTCACCCCGGTCGACGGCGGCACGCAGGTCGTTACCGTCTTCGATGCAGAGGCGCAGCACTCCGTCGACATGCAGCGCGAGGGATGGCAGGCGATCCTGAACAACTTCAAGAAACACGCCGAAAGCCTCTGAGCCGGGGCCGGGCGAAAAAACATCCGCGGCTCACGGAAACGTGCGCCGTCCTGTGCGGGGTTTGGCACCTGTGTCGCCGCAAACCGACGCATCCGCCCCGGTCCCGCCGCTCCCACCCGATTCGCCCGTGCTGCGATGCGGCGCAAAAGGTTAACAACCGGCCGGTTGAGGGGGGCGAACCGGCCGGGACTCACCATAAGAAATGATTAACGCGCCGTGATGAACGGGGCGGGCGCTGCGTTGACGACACCACATTCGGCCCCGATCTTTCGCTCGCGCAGCAAAAAGCCCCACCGGGAGGGCGGGGCTTCCTCCGTCCTTCGGAAAGGCCCTTATTCGGCGGCCACGGCCTGCGTGAGGTGTGCCATCAGGTTCTCCGGCGAAGAGGCGCCGTAGGGGTCGTCCGGGCAGTTGTCCATCAGGCCCGGCTCTTCGAACCATGCCTCGATCGCGCCGTCGTTCACGATGGCCGCGTAGCGCCAGGACCGCGCGCCGAAGCCCAGGTTGTCCTTGTGGACCAGCATCCCCATCTTGCGCGTGAACTCGCCCGAGCCGTCGGGGATAACCTTCACGTTCTCAATGCCTTGCGCCTTGGCCCACTGGTTCATGACAAAGCTGTCGTTCACCGACAGGCAATAGATCGCGTCGATGCCCTGCCCCTGGAAGGCGGCAAAGTTGTTCTCGAATCCCGGCAGCTGGTAGGTGGAGCACGTGGGCGTGAAGGCGCCCGGCAGCGAGAACAGGATCACCCGCTTGCCGGCGAAGTAGTCGGCGGTGGTCATGTCCTGCCAGCGGAAGGGGTTCGGTCCTTCGATGCTGTCGTCCCGCACGCGGGTGTGGAAGGTCACGTCGGGCAGTTTGGTTCCGGTCTTCATCGTCGCTCTCCTGTCGCTCTTGGCAAGGTCGGGCCTTGGGTGTCGCCTGTGCCGCGCCGCGTCAATCGTTGCCGGGCGCATGGCTGCTATGCTTCCCAAGCAATTGTATCGGCTGCTGAAAATTCGCGCCGCATCGCGGCGGGATGGCGCGGGATACGGCTGCCCGACCGGCGTGCCCGGGGGCCGGGTTTCACATCGCTTAAGAAAGCGTGACCGCCGCTGCGCCGCAGAAAGCGTGCCGGGAATGCCTCGTCACCGGGGCAAGCGATGCAAGCTAGAGGCGGGCGGGTTGCGGCGGCAGAGGCGCCTGATGTCAGTCCCCGGAGGTCTTGTCCGGCCCCTCCAGTCGCGTCAGCAGGATGTCGAGCTTGTCTATGAGGGCCGCCATGTCCTCACGCCCAAGTTCGCGTTCGATGGCGGCGTAGATGGCGGCGCTCTCGCGTGACGCCTCGCGCAGCAGCTTTTCCCCGCCGGGGGCAAGCCGGACCTGGGTGCGCCGCCGATCCTCCGCCAGCCGCTCCACGGTGACAAGCCCCCGTGATTCCAGCGTTTTCAGGATGCGCGTCAGGGACGGGGCGAGGATCACCGCCTGTTCCGCCAACCGCGTCGGCTCGATACCCGGGATCTCCTGCACGACCCGCAGCACGCGCCACTGCGCCTCGGTCATGTCGATGGCGCGCAGCATGGGCCGGAAGCGTTCCATGACCGCTTCCCGCGCCCGCAAGAGGGCGATGGGCAGGGTCCGGCGCGTCTGGGACAGCGGGAAATCGGGCATGGGAAGTCTCCTGTTGACAGCCAGAATAAAACTTAACATGTTAAGTGTCAAAGGGAGGATGACATGCCACACTTGCGCTGCGAATATTCTGCGGGCCTTGAGGCGCACCTCGACATGGAGGTGCTCGGGCGGACGCTGCACACCGCCATGGCCGGGACGGGCGTGTTTCCGCTGGGCGGTATACGGGTGAAGATGCACCGCTGTTCGCTGGCCATGGTGGGCGACCTCAACCCGGGGCGCGGGGTGGTCAACCACTTCCTCGCGCTGGAACTTTCGGTGGGTGCGGGCCGCGACAAGGACGTGCTGGCAGAGGCCGGGCGGCAGCTTTTCCAGGTGGCCGAGGCGGTCTGCGCGGACCAGCTTGCCGCGCCGCATTTCCTTCTCTCGCTGGAGATCCGGGAGATCGACCCGGAGCTGTCGTGGAAGGCAAATTCGATCCACGCGCGCCTGGCGGCGGACAGCGCAAACGGCTGAGGCCGGGCATGCAGGTATTTGGACCAAGATGAAGCAGGAGGCCGGGAAGATGGCGGATCTGGCGGGAAATCTGGCACGGGCGGAGGCGGCGCTGGCGCGCTTTTCGGGCGGTGTGACTCACCGTATCGGCGGCAGGGACATAGGGTCGGACGCTTCTTTCGAGACGGTGTCGCCGGTCGACGGAGCGGTGCTGGCGCGTGTCGCCCGGGGCGGTGCTACCGAGATCGACGCGGCGGTTCAGGCGGCGGGCGCGGCCTTTGGCGCGTGGAAAGCGCTGCCGGGAAAGGAGCGCCGTGCCATCCTTCACAAGGTGGCGGATGCCATCGTGGCACGGGCGGATGAGATCGCGGTTGTCGAAGCGATGGACACCGGGCAGGCGATCCGTTTCATGGCGAAGGCTGCGGTGCGCGGAGCGGAGAACTTCCGCTTTTTCGCCGACAAGGCGCCGGAGGCCTGCGACGGGCAGACCCTGCATGCTCCGGGGCAGGTCAACATGACCTCGCGCCGTCCCATCGGGCCGGTGGGCGTGATCACGCCGTGGAATACGCCGTTCATGTTGTCGACCTGGAAGATCGCGCCGGCGCTCGCAGCCGGCTGCACGGTCGTCCAGAAGCCGGCGGAGTTCTCTCCGCTGACGGCGCGTTTGCTGGTGGAGATCGCCGAAGAGGCGGGTCTGCCGCCGGGTGTGCTGAACGTGGTGAACGGGTTCGGAGAGGACTGCGGTCGGGCCTTGACGGAGCACCCGGGCATCAAGGCGGTGGCCTTCGTCGGCGAGAGCGCCACCGGCTCGCACATCATGCGGCAGGGGGCCGATACGCTGAAGCGGGTGCATTTCGAGTTGGGCGGCAAGAACCCCGTGATCGTCTTCGACGATGCCGATCTGGAGCGCGCGGTGGATGCAGCGGTCTTCATGATCTACTCGCTGAACGGCGAACGGTGCACGTCGTCCTCGCGTCTTCTGGTGCAGGACACCGTCTATGACGAGGTCTGCGCGAAGTTGGCCGAGCGGGCGGCGCGGATCAGGGTGGGTCACCCGCTCGACCCCGAGACGGTGATCGGGCCGCTGATCCATCCGGTGCACGAGGAGAAGGTGTTGTCCTACTTCGAGCGGGCGAAGGCGGAGGGTGCGACCATCGCCACCGGCGGCAAGAAGGTGGGCGAGACGGGATGCTATGTGGCGCCCACGCTGTTCACCGACGCCACCAACGACATGGCGGTGGCGCGGGAGGAGATCTTTGGACCGGTGCTGACGGCGATCCCCTTCCGGGACGAGGAGGACGCGCTGCGCATTGCCAACGACACGGACTACGGATTGACCGCCTATCTCTGGACGCGCGACCTGGAGCGGGCGTTCCGGATGACCTCGGCCCTCGAGGCCGGGATGATGTGGGTGAACTCGGAGAACGTCCGGCATCTGCCCACGCCTTTCGGCGGGGTGAAGGCCAGCGGCATCGGGCGCGACGGGGGTGACTGGTCGTTCGATTTCTACATGGAGACGGTGAATGTCTGTTTCGCCACGGCGGCGCACCGGATCCCGAAGCTGGGCAGTTGACGGTCGACGGGCCGGAGGTGTGCGCCCGATCCCGACCGCGGCACTATGGACCCGATGCGAGAGAGATGCGGCGGCGTGGGCCGTCGCGGAGGAGTGAGAGATGCCGATTCCCGAACCGAACCTTTATCCGCCCTTCAACATCGTGCGCCTGAGCCACGTGGAGTTCGGCGTCACCGACCTGGCGGCCTCGAAGGCGTTCTATGTCGATACGCTCGGGCTGCAGGTGACGGAGGAAACCAGCGACATGCTGTGCCTGCGGGCGATGGAGGAGCGGGGCCATCACTGCATGGTTCTGCGCAAGGCGGCCCGACCGGCGGTGCGGTATCTGGCCTACAAGGTCTATTCCGACGACGACCTGGACCGCGCGCACGACTGGTTCCTGGCCGAGGGCCATGCCGTCGAGTGGGTGGAGCGGTCGCACCAGGGGCGGACCCTGCGCACTGTGGACTGCTTTGGCGCGCCGATGGAGTTCTATCACCGAATGGACCGTCTGCCGCCGATCCATCAGCAGTACAGGCTGTACAACGGTGTGAAGCCGCTGCGGATCGACCACTTCAACTGTTTCGCTCCAGACGTGGACGCGGCCGTGGCCTTTTACGGCAAGTTGGGGTTCCGGGTGACGGAATACACCGAGGACGACGAGAGCAAGAAGCTCTGGGCGGCGTGGATGCACCGGAAGGGGGGCGTGCACGACGTGGCCTTCACCAACGGGACGGGACCGCGCCTGCACCATACGGCGTTCTGGGTGCCGACCCCGCTCAACATCATCGACCTGCTCGATCTGATGTCGACGACCGGATACCTTGCCAACATCGAGCGCGGACCGGGGCGGCACGGGATCTCCAACGCGTTCTTCCTGTATATCCGCGATCCCGACGGGCACCGGATCGAAATCTACTGTTCGGACTACCAGACGGTGGATCCGGACCTCGAACCGATCCGCTGGGACCTGAAGGATCCGCAGCGCCAGACGCTTTGGGGGGCGCCCGCGCCGCGGTCGTGGTTCGAGGAAGGCTCGGTCTTCGAAGGTGTGGAACCGCGTGCGGCGGAACTGAAGGCGACGCCCATCGTGGCGCCGTGAGTGTTTCTGCCGCGGGGGTGGGCGGGCGACTTGGCGCGGGTAGATTGGTGTTTGCCGCCCCGGACGTCGTTCCCGTGTGCGTAGAGAATGAAGACGTGCTGTGGCTGGAGGGGGAGCGGGGGCCGATAATTGGAAGTCGAGGGTGGGCCTTTGGGCCGCGCCGTGAGCGTCTGCGGTCTGAGACGGTGCCGGGTTGCGGGCCGGGTTGGGGGCTCTGCCCCCGCCGCCGCTGGCGGCGCCCCCGAGGTATTTGGGCCAAGATGAAGGGCAGGGAGCGCATTGTCTGGCGCGCTGCGCGGAGGGAAGATGGACTGGGATGAATTCGCGCGCTGGGGCGCGCAGGCGGCGGCTTTCGGGGCCGACTATCACAAGACGCTCAGGGATCGGCCGGTGCGGCCGGATGTTCGCCCCGGCGAGGCGGCAGCCCTGCTGGAGGCGGCACCGCCCGAGGCCGGGGAAGGCATGGAGACCATCTGGCAGGATTTCCTGCGCGTGGTCCCCGAGCGGCTGACGCATTGGCAGCATCCCCGGTTCTTCGCCTATTTTCCGGCCAATGCCGCGCCGCCCTCGATGCTGGCGGAGATGCTGGTCACCGTGATGGCGCCGCAGTGCATGTTGTGGCAGACTTCGCCGGTGGCGACCGAGATGGAAGGCGTCATGGTGCAGTGGCTGCGGCAGGCGGTGGGCCTGCCAGAGGGCTGGTCGGGGGTGATCCAGGATTCAGCTTCGTCGGCCACTCTGTCTGCGGTCTTGACCATGCGTGAGCGGGCGACCGGCTGGTCGGGTAACCGCGAGGGGCTGTCGGGCAAGGGGGCGCTGCGGATCTATTGTTCGGGTCAGGCGCATTCGTCCATCGACAGGGCCTGCTGGGTGGCGGGGATCGGGCAGGAGAACCTTGTGAAGCTGCCGGATGCGGGCGCCCCGGCCTACGGGGTGGATGTCGCCGCGCTGCGGGCGGCCATCGCGGCGGACCGGGCGGTGGGACATGTGCCGGCGGGCATCATCGCGATCACCGGCGGCACCGGAATCGGCGCCTGGGACGATCTGTCGGCTGTGGGAGCGGTTGCCCGGGAGGAGGGGCTGTACCTGCATCTCGACGCGGCCTGGGGCGGCGCCGCGATGATCTGCCCGGAGATCCGCGATGCGATGTGGCCGGGGGTCGAGGCCTGCGACAGCATCGTCTTCAATCCGCACAAGTGGCTGGGGGCGCAGTTCGACTGTTCGGTCCAGTTCCTGAAGGACCCGCGCCAGCAGATCGACACGCTGAAGATCGAGCCGGAGTACCTCAAGACCTCCGGGTCGGAGGTGGTGAACTACTCCGAATGGACCATCCCGCTGGGACGGCGGTTCCGCGCCCTCAAGCTGTGGTTCATGTTGCGCTATTACGGGCTGGAGGGTCTTCGGGCGCGTATTCGCAACCATGTCGCATGGTCCGGCGACGTCTGCGAGGCGCTGCGGGACGCCGGGTTCGAGATCGTGACGGAACCGATCCTGTCGCTGTTTACCTTCCGGGGGCCGGGGGACGATGCGGCGCAGCAGGCGCTGGTCGATGCGATCAATGCGGACGGGCGGATCTATGTCACGCAGGGCATGTTCGCCGGGCGCAAGGTGGTGCGCTTCCAGGTCGGCCAGTTCGACTGCACGCGCGACGACGTGATGATGGCAGCGGACGTGATCCGCGAGATTTCGGAGGCGATGTAATGGTCAGGTTTGTCAGCTTCACCCATGAAGGACGGGCAGGATACGGTTTGTGGCAGGACAACGGGCTGGTCGACATGACCGGTTTTGACGGCCACGCGGACCTGCGCGAGGTGATCGCGGCCGGGGCGTTGAAGGGGTTGGCGCAGGCGGCCATGGGGAAGGCCGCGGACATTGCTCATGCGGATGCGGTGCTGGAGATCCCGGTGCGCACGCCCGAGAAGATCATCTGCGTCGGGGTCAACTTCCCGGACCGCAATGCGGAATACAAGGACGGGCAGGAAGCGCCGGGCAAGCCGTCTCTGTTCGTCCGGTTCCCGCGGTCCTTTGTCGGGCACGGCACAAACCTTTTGCGGCCGCCAGAAAGCGAACAGCTCGACTACGAGGGTGAGATCGCCATCGTGATCGGCAAGGGCGGTCGGCGGATCGCGCGGGAGGACGCCTACGACCACATCGCGGCCCTGACGCTTTGCAACGAGGGTACGATCCGCGACTGGGTGCGCCATGCGAAGTTCAACGTGACTCAGGGCAAGAACTGGGACCGGTCCGCCGCAATGGGGCCGTGGCTGGTGCCGTTCACCCATCCCGCGCAGTTGGACGACATCGCGCTGGAAACGCGGGTCAACGGCGAAGTGCGCCAGAAGGACCGCACGTCGCGGATGCTGTACGATTTCCGCTACATCGTGAACTACGTCTCGACCTTCACCACGCTGGTGTCGGGCGATGTGATCGTCTGCGGGACGCCTACCGGCGCGGGGGCGCGGTTCGATCCGCCGATCTGGCTGAAGCCTGGCGACGTGGTCGAGGTAGAGGCGGAAGGCATAGGCATCCTGAGAAACGGGGTGGAGGACGAATGACCGAGGACGAGATCCACGCCGCCGCCACCGCCCTTCTGCAGGCGGAGAAGATGGGCATCCAGATCGGGCTCCTGTCCCTGCAGCATCCGGGCATGACCATGGACGACGCCTACGCGGTGCAGGCTGCGCTGATGACGGCCAAGCTGGTCGAGGGCCGCAAGGTGATCGGGTGGAAGATCGGGCTGACGTCCAGGGCGATGCAGGATGCGCTGAAGATCGACACGCCGGATTCCGGTGTGCTGTTCGACGACATGGTCTTTGAAACGGGCGGTGTCGTGCCAGAGGGACGCTTCATCCAGCCGCGGGTGGAAGCAGAGATCGCCTTTGTCATGAAAGCGCCGCTGGAGGGCCGGGTTACACGGGACGCGGTAATCGCCGCCACGGATTACGTTTGTCCCGCGCTCGAGATCCTCGACACGCGCATCCAGCGCAGCGATCCGGCGACGGGCAGGGCACGGGTGATCGCCGACACGATTTCCGACAATGCGGCCAATGCCGGGATTGTCCTGGGGGAGGCACGGCACGATCCGCGCCTGGTCGACCTGCGCTGGGTCGGGGCCGTCGTCAGCCGCGACGGCGAGGTCGAGGAGACCGGGCTGGGCGCAGGTGTGCTGAACGATCCGGTTATGGGCCTCGTCTGGCTGTCAGAGCGGATGGGCACCTATGGGCAGGCGATCCGGCCGGGCCAGGTGATCCTGTCGGGCTCGTTCATCCGGCCGCTCGAATGCCCGCCGGGCAGCCATGTGGAGGCGGACTTCGGCGCTTTCGGTCAGGTCGGCATCAGTTTCGCATGACGGCGTATTGAGGGCGCGCCCGAAGGATCATTCCGCCGGTTCGACCGCGATCTCCTGCCTCAGTTTGCCGGTGCCCCGGTCGAAGATCAGGATGCGATTGTCGCCGGTCACCACGGCATACCAGTCCACGCCCTGCGTGTAGGCGGTGGCGGTTGCGCCGTCCGGCAGGGTGATGACCTCTGGCAGCGGGGCCTGCGCCTTGCTATAGCGGTGCCAGATCAGGCCGAGGATCCCCACGATCCCGACCATCATCACCACCATGAGCACCGTCACCATCGCCTGCAGGAACCGCAGGCCCGGCGGGTGCTGATATTCCGGCTCGGGAGTTTCCATGGACCGCCTTCGTGTCGTCATCGCGGCCGATCCGCCGCAACGCCTTGATAAGGCCCTTGCCCGCGATGTGCCAGAGGCCGCGGCCCTGTCGCGCACCCGTCTTGGCCGGCTGATCGCCGAGGGCGCCGTGACCCGCGACGGCGCGTTGCTGACCGACCCCAAGGCGAAGGTGGCAGAGGGCGACGTGCTGGAAATCGCGGTGCCCGAAGCGGAGGACTATGACGTCGTCGCGCAGGACATACCGCTGGAGATCGTTTTCGAGGACGCCGACCTGCTGGTGGTGAACAAGCCCGCGGGCATGGTCGTGCACCCGGCGCCTGGTACGCCGGATGGTACGCTGGTCAACGCGCTCCTGCATCACTTCGGCGGCGAATTGTCTGGCGTCGGCGGCGAGAAGCGGCCCGGCATCGTGCACCGGATCGACAAGGACACCTCCGGCCTGCTGGTCGTGGCAAAATCCGACAGGGCGCATCACGGGCTGGCGCGGCAGTTCGAAAAGCACACCGCCCGGCGCGCCTACCTTGCCGTGGTGCATGGCGTGCCGGACGTGGCCGACCCACGGCTGATGGGCACGCGCGGCGTATCCGCCGGGGCAGGGGGCGGGATCACGATCACTTCGGGCCTTGCGCGGCACAAGACGGACCGCCAGCGGCAGGCGGTCTTCTTCGTCGGGCAGGGCCGGCACGCGATCACCCATGCCCGTGTGCTGGAGACTTTCGGCGCGCCGGAGTGTCTCGCGCTGGTGGAATGCCGGTTGGAAACCGGGCGCACGCATCAGATCCGCGTGCACATGGCCCATGCGGGGCATGCCTTGGTCGGCGACAGCACCTATGGCGGACGGCGCAAGCTGAAGGGCAGCGCGCTCTCGCCCGAGGCGTTTGCCGTCGCAAGTGCTTTCGACCGACAGGCGCTGCATGCGGCAGAGCTGGGGTTCGTTCATCCGGTGACGGAGGAAGAGATGCTGTTCGAAGCACCTCTGCCCGCGGACATGCGGGACCTTCTGGCGGCGCTGCGGACGACGGCGTGATGTGTCGGGTGCTTTGACCCGGCCTGTCCGCCCGGGGTCAGAGCCGCCCTGCGATCAGAAGCCAGAGGCAAAATCCGATCTCGGTCACGATGCAGACGAGGTAGGCGGGCTGCATCAACGCATTCAGGTCGGGTGCGGCAAGGCGGGTGATGCCCCCGGCGATGTAGATCAGCCCGGTCAGCATCAGTCCGGCAGGCAGCACCATCGGCGCCACGCGCGACAGGCAGACCAGTTTCGCCATCACCATGGCGTTCACCCCGAACAGGATCAGACCGATGTCGTAGCCGTTGGCGTGGAGTGTGGCAAACGTCAGGGCGAGATCCGGCCGCCCGTCTTCGACCAGCTGCGGCACGGCGGAGAGCGCCACAAGGCTGGTGCCGATCAACGCCGCCTGTCCGAGGCGAAAAACCAGGGCGGCACGTGCCAGCCCTTCCGACACCGGGCGCAGCAGCGTGAAGAACACCAGCGCCAGAACGATGTCCGCCAAGAGCATGACAACATCTGCCAAGAGGCTGAGGCGGATGTTCGCAAGGTGGGAAGCAAGCGATTCCGCACCGGCTGCCAGCGCAGGGCCGCGCAGGGCCAGTTCGGCGGTCAGGCCCGAGGCGATGATGACGAGGTACAGCACACCGGCTGTGCGGATCTGGCGAGGTGCGGCAAGGGCAGGCATGGGCTAACACTCCGTGACGTTCGGACTTAGGTTGGCCGTGAGTACATCGTCACATCGTGTATGGGAATTTCCGGATATCGTATGAATAACATGCGAAAATGTATGGGGGAAACCCGGCTGTCACCGAGTGCACGTGCATGTGAACCCATTGACACAAGGGTTCCCCGACGTTCACGAAACCTTAACTACTGAGCAACGTTTGTTGGTTAAGCATCTTGAAACCACTTCGGCCAACGACCATCTGGATGTTAAACCGTGTAACATGAGCGGCGCAAACGCGTCGAACGAGAGGGGCAAGGCATGAGCAACTACGCAAATCTCCCGGCACCGTCGCCGGAAGCCGGTCTGAGCCGCTACCTTCAGGAGATCCGGAAGTTCCCGCTTCTGGAGCCCGAGCAAGAGTACATGCTGGCCAAGCGCTGGGTCGAGGACGAGGATACGCAAGCGGCACACCAGCTTGTCACCTCGCACCTGCGACTCGCGGCAAAGATCGCCATGGGCTACCGTGGTTACGGTTTGCCGCAGGCGGAGGTGATCTCGGAGGCGAACGTCGGCCTGATGCAGGCGGTGAAGCGCTTCGATCCGGAAAAGGGTTTCCGCCTTGCCACCTACGCGATGTGGTGGATCAGGGCTTCGATCCAGGAATACATCCTGCGGTCCTGGTCGCTGGTGAAGCTGGGTACGACATCCGCGCAGAAGAAGCTGTTCTTCAACCTGCGCAAGGCGAAGAGCCGCATCGGCGCGCTGGAGGACGGTGACCTGCGTCCGGAACACGTCGAGAAAATCGCCACCGATCTGGGCGTGACCCAGGACGAGGTCATCTCGATGAACCGGCGCCTTTCCGGTGGCGACGCCTCGCTCAACGCGACGGTCGGCTCCGAAGGCGAAGGGACCATGCAATGGCAGGACTGGCTTGAAGACGAAGATGCCGACCAAGCCGGTGAATATGCCGAGCGAAATGAGCTCGAAGCGCGCCGCGCTCTGCTTGAGCAGGCAATGGACGTGTTGAACGACAGGGAAAGGGATATTCTGAGCCAGCGGCGCCTCTCCGACCAAGCGGTGACGCTGGAAGAGCTTTCGGGCCAGTACGATGTCAGCCGGGAAAGGATCCGGCAGATCGAAGTGCGCGCGTTCGAGAAGCTACAGAAGCGGATGCGTGACCTTGCCCGCGAGCAGGGCATGCTGACCAGCGCCTGAACCGTTCCGCCGGGCCGGCAGCGGTGGCCCGGCGGTTTCAGCGGCGGACTCCCAAGATTACCTCATGTGTTCGAAGGCGCTGGCGGCCCTCTCTGGAAACAGAGAGGGCCTTTTCATTCCTGGGGCTAAAAATAATGTTCAGATGTATTAAACAATACATTCGTTACCGTTCAGTAAATAGGGTGAGGATCAATTAATAAAGTACGGAATGCAGGTGCAGTATTCTCTATAGGATGTCGGAACCGAAAAGCCAGTTGCCGAGTTTCCCAATGATTGCAGGAAAATAATTCCAGATACTTGGGAATGAAGGGCACTATCCGATCATGAAGCTGGACGACACGGACCGCAAACTCCTTGCGCATTTGCAGCATGACGGAAAGGCCAGCATCCAGACGCTGGCGGACGCGGCCGGGCTGTCGACGTCGCCCTGCTGGCGGCGGATCAAGCGGCTGGAAGACGAGGGCGTGATCCGGGGCTACGTCGCCCGGCTGGATCCCAAGGCGCTGGGGCTGGGCGCTCTGGCCTATGTCTTTGTCAGCCTGGTCGACCACTCGGATGACACGCTGGCAGCGTTCGGCCAACTGGTGGACCAGGAGGCGCGGATCGTCGAATGCGAATCCGTAACCGGCGCCTGCGATTTCCTGCTGAAGGTTGCGGCACGCGATCCCGAAGATCTCGAAGCGTTCCTGAAACGCGGGATGTTGGCCGGTGGGCTGGTGCGGGTCAGCCAGACGCATTTCGTCTTGCGTCAGGCCAAGACCCGCAGCCCTTGGCCACTCCTGTCCGACTGACTGCCGACCATCCGGAAATCACAGGCGCGGCACGTTTCATCCCCGGCGCAACTGGTCTAGCGTGAGCGCAAACATCAGGGAGCTGAAGATGACAGATTACGTGAGATGGGGCATACTCGGCGCTGCGAACTTCGCGCGCGCACACATGGGTCCGGCCATCCATCAGGCTCGCAGGGGGCGCCTATGCGCGCTTGCGACCTCAAGCGAGGAGAAGGCCGCCCCGTTTGCAGAGCGTGCGCCGGGGCTGAAGGTGCACCTTTCCTACGACGACCTGTTGGCCGATCCCGAAATCGACGCAATTTACATTCCGCTGCCGAACCACTTGCACGTGGAATGGACCGTCAAGGCGCTGGAGGCGGGGAAGCATGTCCTCGTCGAAAAGCCGCTGGCCATGCAGGCCGCCGATTTTGCACCGGTGATCGCCGCGCGGGACGCGACCGGCAAGCTCGCGGCGGAGGCCTACATGGTCGTCCACCACCCGCAGTGGAAGAAGGCCAAGGCGCTCTACGAAGAGGGCGCCATCGGGGCGCTCAAACGTGTGTCTGTGGCCTTTTCCTATGACAATCGCAGCGACAGCAACAACATCCGCAACCGTCCGGAGACGGGCGGCGGCGCGGTGCCGGACATCGGCGTCTACGCGTATGGGACGGTCCGTTTCGTCACCGGAGAAGAGCCGCAGTCCATCCTGTCGACGGAAATCGAGCGTGAGAACGGCGTCGATGTCTGGAGCCATATCACCGCACGCTTCCCCTCTTTTCACTACACTGGCGTGGTCTCGATGCGTATGGCGCCATGGCAGGAGGTCGTATTTCATGGCGACGGCGGCGTGATGCGCCTCTCGGCACCTTTCAACGCGGGGGTCTATGGGCAGGCCGAGGTAGAGCTGCAGGGCGCGGACCTGAAGGTGACGAGATGGCGCTTCCCGTCCGATAACCATTACGTCCACCAGGTCGAGGCCTTCAACGCCTCTGTTCTGGACGGTGCTCCGTATCCGTGTCCGCTGGAATTCTCGCGCGGGACACAGGAAATGATCGACATGATCTGGGCGGCGGAAAAGGCATGAAGCCGGACCGGGGCGCGGGTTTTGCGCCCCGGGTCAATAATATGGTCTGGTCACATGTCCTGTATGGTGATGACCACCTTGCCGGTCGACTTGCGGTCACGCAGCAGGGCCAGCCCCTCCGCCGCCTTTTCGAGCGGATAGGTGTGGCTCACGTGCGGTTTCAGTCGGCCGTCGCCATGCCAGGCCATCAGCGTCGCCAGTGAGCCGGTCAGGATGTCGGGCCGGAACGCGAGATATCCGCCCCAGTAGACACCAAGCACGGTCAGGTTCTTCACCAGCAAGTGGTTGGCCTTGACCTGCGGCACGTCGCCGGAAGCGAACCCGATCGGCAGCAGACGCGCCTCGGGTTTGCAGGCACGGAAAGCCGCTTCCCACTGCTCGCCACCGACCGGATCATAGACCACGTCCGCCCCGCCGAGCGCCTTTACTTCGGCCCGGATGTCTTGCGTACGCGCGTCGATCAGATGATCCGCACCTGCCGCCTTTGCGGCTTTCAGCTTGTCGGAGCCACGGGCACAGGCAATCACGGTTGCCCCCATCAGCTTGCCGATTTCCACCGCCGTCAGCCCGACGCCCCCGGCGGCGCCCAGCACAAGGAGGGTTTCTCCCGGCAGGAGTTTCGCGCGGTGGTCCAGCGCGATATGGCTTGTGCCATAGGCGATCTGGAACGCGGCAGCGGTGGTGAAGTCCATCGTGTCGGGCAGGTGGACGGCGCGTTTGGCATCGAAACACGCCATCTCGGCCAGGCCGCCTTGCCCGCCGAACACCGCCACGCGGTCCCCGGGAGCGAAGTTTTCGACACCCTCACCGAGCGAATCAACCACGCCGGAGACCTCCATTCCGAGCACGAACGGGCAGTCCGGGGTATCCTGATAGGTACCCTTGACCATCAGAAGGTCAGCGAAGTTGAGGCCGCAAGCGGCGACCCTGACCCGAATCTCTCCCGGTTTCGGGGTGGGAACCTCGATTTCCGTCAACTCCGGTCCGGAGTCCGGAAAAGATTTTACGTACGCACGCATAGGCGCCTCCTATCCTTTTGCGCTGGAAGATCGCCAAATATCTCTTGGCTCGGTCGTGCAATGTGCAGGTCCAAATTGGCAACCGCAACAATTCCTGTTTTTTTTCAACTTTGTGTTGTTCTCGATTCTCGTTTACCATTATTAGGTGGTTGTGTGTCTTGATATGAGTGACCGTTTTGATGTAGCACATCAGGCCATACACGTGCAGGATGAGGCTGGTCGGACGGTGTGAAGAAAACCGGGTCTCTCATTTGGCCAAACTTTAAAATAGGAAGACACACGATGGCGCATCCCGTTGACGTTCATGTTGGAAAACGTATCAGACATCGCCGCTGGCTGGTGGGTATGACACAGCAGCAGCTGGCCGAGAAAGTGGGTATCAAGTTCCAGCAGATCCAGAAGTACGAGACGGGCGCGAACCGTGTCAGTGCTTCCCGGCTCTGGGATATCGCAGATGCACTCGACGTCCCGGTGAGCTTCTTCTTCGAAGGTATCGAGAACGAGAATGCCGAAGTTGCCGCTGGCGACCATGTCCCGGCAGACATCCTCGGCGACAAGGAAGCGCTCGACCTCGTGCGGTCCTACTACGCCATCCCCGAGAACCAGCGACGCCGCCTTTTCGAACTCGCGCGCGTTCTGTCCGACGTGGCTTGAGCCGCCCCGCCACCTGCGCTAGCCCCTCGGGGGTGAACCGCAAGGAGGCGACAGGTGGACATTTCAGGACGATTGGCCGAGAATTTGATCGGCACTGCGCACGCCCTTGCAGATGCAGCGGGGGCGGCCATACTCCCTTACTTCAGATCCGCCGGATTGACCGCAGACAACAAGCTGGCGGATGGGTTCGATCCCGTCACTGTTGCCGACCGCGCCGCGGAACAGGCGATGCGCCAGGTTCTGGCCGAACGTCGACCCGACGACGCTATCCTCGGCGAAGAATATGGCAAGCAGTCCGGCAGCAGCGGCCTGACATGGGTGCTCGATCCGATCGACGGAACCCGTGGATTCCTTGCCGGTACACCGACGTGGGGTGTGCTTGTCGCTCTGTCGGACGAAAACGGTCCGCGCTTCGGCATCATTGATCAGCCCTACACGGGCGAACGCTTCTTCGGCGGGCTGGGGCAGGCTGCGTGGCGTGGTCCGCGCGGGCAGGGCGCGATGGCCACGCGACCGACGGCCGCTCTCGAAAACGCCCTGCTTTTCACCACCTTCCCGGAAGTTGGCCAGCCACAGGACCGCGCGGGTTTCGAAGCCGTTGCGAGCCGCGTCAAACTGGTGCGCTATGGCATGGATTGCTATGCCTACGCATTGATGGCAGCCGGGCAGATCGACCTCGTCATCGAGGCCGGGTTGCAGGCCTACGACATCCAGGCCCCCATCGCCGTGATCGAGGCGGCGGGCGGGATCGTGACGGACTGGGCGGGCAGGCCAGTGCATAACGGCGGCCGCGCCCTGGCAGCGGCCAACCCGGAGTTGCACGCGGCGGCACTGGAGATTCTGAAAGGCTATTGAGGAGCCGCGCCGATGCCCGAAATACTGATCCGCAATGCCCGCCACGTGCTGACCATGGACGACGCCGGGACGGAGACGGCCGGAACCGACATCCGCGTGCGGGACGGGATCATTGCGGAAATCGGCACGGGCCTGACCACCACGGGCGAAATCGTCGATGCCGCTGCGTGCGTCGTCACGCCCGGTCTCGTGAACACCCATCATCACCTCTACCAGACGCTCACCCGGGCCGTGCCAGGCGGGCAGGACGCCTTGCTTTTCGGTTGGTTGCAGACGCTCTATCCGATCTGGGCGCGTTTCGGACCCGAGGAAATATTCGTCTCGGCGCAGATCGGTCTGGCCGAATTGGCGCTGACCGGATGCACGCTGACCTCCGACCATCTTTACCTCTATCCCAACGGCGCGAGGTTGGACGACAGCATTGCCGCGGCGCGCGAGGTCGGGCTGCGGTTCCATCCGACGCGTGGTGCCATGAGCATCGGGGAAAGCGAGGGCGGCCTGCCACCGGACAGCCTCGTGGAACGCGAAGCCGCGATCCTCGAAGACTGCATCCGCGTGGTCGACACCTTCCACGATGCCACCGAGGGGTCCATGGTCCGGGTCGGTATCGCCCCCTGTTCGCCCTTCTCGGTCAGTCGCGATCTGATGCGCGATGCGGCGCTGCTGGCCCGCGACAAGGGTGTCATGCTGCACACGCACCTCGCCGAGAACGATGAGGATATCGCTTACAGCGAGGCGCATTTCGGCTGTCGGCCCGGCCAGTACGCCGAGGATCTCGGCTGGACCGGCGACGACGTCTGGCATGCGCATTGCGTGAAGCTCGATGCGACCGAGATCGACCTCTTCGCCCGCAGCCGGACCGGAGTGGCCCATTGCCCTTGTTCCAACTGTCGGCTGGGCTCTGGTATCGCGCCGGTCCGCGCCATGCGCGACGCCGGTGTGAAGGTGGGCCTGGGTGTCGACGGGTCGGCCTCCAACGACGCGGGCAGTCTTGTCGCAGAGGCGCGGCAAGCCATGCTCCTGCAACGTGTCACCCGTGGCGCCGATGCCATGAGCGCGCGGGAAGCGTTGCGCATCGCCACACGCGGCGGGGCCGAAGTGCTGGGCCGCCACGATTGCGGCCAGATCGTCGTGGGCAAACGGGCGGATATCGCGCTCTGGGATGTGTCGGGCGTCGAGTCGGCCGGAAGCTGGGATCCGGCTGCGCTCCTGTTGGCGGGTCCTCCAAAGGTCCGACACCTTCTGGTTGAGGGGCGGCAGGTGGTCCGGGATGGGCAAATGGTGACTTTCGATCTGGACGCTGCCATAAAAAGGCAGAACTCGCTTGTGCGTCGTCTGGAGAATATTCTGTGAAATTCGTTTATGGTCTATGTCTTGCGGCTATTCTTGCCGCTGGCGGTGCCGCCGCTCAACCGGTCCGTCAAATGCTGAACGGACTGCGCGCCGAAGAGGGGCTTGATCCTGTCACAGCTTCCCCCCGGCTTGAGGAAGCCGCCAAGGCTCACGCGCTCGACATGGCCCGCAAGGGCTTCTTTTCGCATCAGGGATCGGACGGCAGCGACATCATGGCCCGCGTTCGGCGGCAGGGATATGGCGCTTGCGCCGTGGCCGAGAACATCGCCAAGGGGCAGACAACCCTGTCCGAGGTGCTGGGCGACTGGATCAACTCTCCGCCGCATCGTGACAACATGGTGAATCCGGAAGTCAGGGAGTACGGGCTGGTCCGCGCACCGGGCGATGTCTGGGTGCTCGTGCTTGGCCGCGACGGCTGCTGAGACAGCTCACGGCTTCGACGGTTTGCCCATCACGTAGGTTTCCCTGATCGCGCGGTCGTCGCCCATCATGATCGTCGGGAAGAGCGCCTCCCATACGGTTTCGGCCACTGCGGACCGTTGCGCGATGGCGGGCGTGGAGGCGAGGTCGAGAACGACGAAATCCGCTTCTGCCCCCGGTTCGAGCCGACCGATGCTGTCTTGTCGCAAGGCACGCGCCGACCCTTCGGTCGCCAGCCACAGCAGTTCGGCCGGATGCAGGGCCCGGCCCCGCAACTGCGCGACCTCGTAAGCTGCTGCCATGGTGCGCAGCATGGAAAACGAGGACCCGCCGCCCGTGTCGGTCGCCAGCCCGATCCGGTGGCCATCGGCCATCAGTCCGTCCATGTCGAACAAACCGGAGCCGATGAAGGTGTTGGACGTCGGGCAATGCACCAGCGCAGCGCCAACCTCGCGCAGCCGGTCGCGTTCGCGCGGTTCCAGGTGGATCGCATGGCCGTAAAGACCGCCAGCGCCGAGCAGGCCATGCTCCTCGTAGGTGTCGAGGTAGTCGCGGGCCTCCGGATACAGCCCTTTGACCCAGGCGATCTCTTCGGTTTGCTCCGACAGGTGCGTCTGCATAAGACAGTCGGGATGCTCTGCCCACAGAGTGCCGAGCGCGGCAAGCTGCTCTGGTGTCGATGTGGGGGAAAATCGCGGCGTGATAACGTAGGACGCCCGCCCGCGCCCGTGCCAGCGGTCGAGCAGCGCCTTGCTGTCGTCGTAGGCGCTTTGCGCGTTGTCGCGCAGCGTGTCCGGCGCGTTGCGGTCCATGCAGGTCTTGCCTGCGAACACCCGCATGCCGCGCACCGCCGCCGCCTCGAAGATCGCATCGACGGACGCCGGGTGGATCGTGCAGTACGTGCAGACCGTGGTCGTCCCGTGCGCCAAAAGAAGGTCGAGGTAGCGCCCCGCAATCTTCTGCGCATAGGAGGGGTCGCTAAATCGGCTTTCCTCCGGGAAGGTGTAAGTGTTCAGCCAGTCGATCAGCCTTTTGCCCCAGCTCGCGATCATCGCGGTTTGCGGGTAATGCGCATGGGCGTCCACGAACCCGGGCAGGATCAGCCCGTTGCCATGGTCTTCCACCTTGGCCTCGGGGTGCCGTTTTCTGAGCGCGTCCGCCCCGCCGATGTCACCGATCTTGCCGTCAACGACCAGAATCGCGCCGGAAGTGACGTGCTCTGCCGCTTCGTCTCCCTCGTGGAAAGGGTTCGCACGGAACCGGATCAGTTGTCCGAGATGCAGCTTTGAGGTCATTGCGATCTCCTTCCCACGCAAACCGTTCCGACCCTATGGGTCCGGCGCGAAAAGGACAATCTGCCCTGTTGCTTTCTGGGCGCTTGTCCTAGTCTCCGTGACAAGAAACGCGGAAGGGCAGGCACATGGCGCACGAAAGCGAGGCAGCGGCCGAAGAGGACGCGCTGGAAGAGGCGCGCGACGAGGGGTACGACCTCGACCGAAAGGCTGTCGCGCGCATTTTGTACGCCGTCGATACCGACGACCGGGAGCAACTTGTCGCGCTCATGGAGCCGCTCCACCCGGCCGATATCGCCGACCTTCTGGAACAGGTGAACGCCTACGACAGGATGCGCCTGGTCCGCCTCTACGGGCACGAGATGGACGGCGATATCCTCTCGGAGCTGGACGAGGCGCTGCGCGAGGAAGTCATCGGAATCCTGACGCCGCAGGTGCTGGCCGAGGCGATCCGTGAACTCGACTCCGACGATGTTGTCGACCTGATCGAAGACCTCGACGCGCCGCAGCAAGAAGCGATCCTGGACGCTCTGCCGGAAAGCGAACGCGCCGCGGTCGAGCAGTCGTTGGCCTACCCGGAGTTTTCCGCCGGCCGCCTCATGCAGCGCGAAGTCGTCATGGCGCCGGAGCATTGGAGCGTCGGCGAGGCCATCGATTTCCTGCGCTCGTCCAAGAGCTTGCCGGAGCAGTTCTATCATATCGTGCTGGTCGATCCGCGGCTGCGGCCCGTTGGCAACGTCACACTCGGGCGGCTCATGTCCTCGAAGCGCGACGTGACGCTGAAATCGATCCAGGAGGAATCCTTCCACACCATCCCGGTGGCGCAGTACGAGGGCGAGGTCGCCTATGCCTTCAACCAGTACCACCTGATCTCCGCCCCGGTGGTGGACGAGAACGACCGCCTTGTCGGACAAATCACAATCGACGACGCAATGGCGGTGCTCGATGAGGAGAACGAGGAAGACATCCTTCGCCTGGCCGGGGTGGACGGCGAAAGCCGCTTGTCCGACAAGGTCGTGGACACGGTCAAACGCCGCATTCCCTGGTTGGCGGTCAACCTTGTGACAGCGGTTATGGCCAGCCTCGTCATCGCACAATTCGAGGCAGCCATCGCCGAGGTCGTGGCGTTGGCGGTGCTGATGCCGATCGTGGCGTCGATGGGGGGCAACGCCGGGACGCAGTCGCTGACCGTCGCGGTTCGTGCGCTGGCGACCAAGGACCTCACCGGCTCCAACCTGTGGCGCGTGATTCGGCGCGAGGGTGCGGTGGGCCTGATCAACGGCGTGGCCTTCGCGGTCATCATGGGGATCGTCGGGATCATCTGGTTCGGGTCGCCTGCCCTGGGTGGCGTTATCGCATCGGCCATGGTCATCAACCTCGTGATCGCGGGGCTGGCGGGGATCATTATTCCGGTGGTGCTGGAAAAGGTCGGCGTCGACCCCGCCCTGGCCTCTGGCGCCTTCGTGACCACCGTGACCGACGTGGTCGGCTTCTTCGCCTTTCTCGGTCTGGCCGTCGTGGTGCTTCTGTGAGCCTGGAACAGCGCAAGGCCGCTGCCCGCAAGGCGGCCTTTGCGGCAAGAAAAGCGGCGTTCGAGGCACGGTTGCCCGGTCAGGCGGGACGTCTGAGTGAAATACTGGCAGGACACCGTGGCGTCCCGTTATCAGGGTACATGGCCATTCGGACCGAGATCGACCCGCTCGCAGCCATGGCCGAGGCTTCCGCCTATGGCCCCGTCGGCGTGCCGGTCATCGCCGGTCCGGGTCTGCCACTCAGTTTTGCCGTTTGGGAGCCGGATTGTGAGATGTTGGACGGCCCGTTCGGTGCGCGTATCCCGGCGTCAGGCGAGATGATGGATCCGGAGATCCTAATCGTGCCGCTGGTCGCATTCAGCCGGAGCGGGGGCCGTCTTGGTTATGGCGGCGGATTCTACGACCGGACGCTGGAACGCATGCGGGCCAAACGGCCGACCCTTGCCATAGGGTTTGCCTTTGCCGGTCAGGAAATGGTTGATCTTCCGCTGGAGGACACCGACCAACCGCTCGACCTGATCGTGACCGAGCGGGAAATCATCGAACCCTGAAACCAGGCTCTGGCAAACCGACTGTCCCGCCTTTCCACGCGGATCAGAGCGCGCGCCAGCCGATGTCGCGGCGGCAAAACCCTTCGGGCCAGTCGACTGCATCGACCATACCATACGCCCTGTCACGCGCCTCGCGCAGCGTGGCGCCACGTGCAGTTGCGTTGAGGACGCGTCCTCCCGTGGCCGTCACCGCGCCGCCGGCCTCCGTCGTGCCCGCGTGAAACATGACGTTGAAGCTGTCCTCGGTCAGGGCGTCCAGCCCGCGGATAACGGTGCCTTTCGTGTAACCGCCGGGGTAGCCGTCGGCGGCCATGACCACGGTCATCGCATGATCGTCGGCCCAGTTGACCTGCGCATCGGCCAGCCGCCCTTCTGCGCAGGCGTGGATCAGATCGAGCGCCTGGCCACCCAGCCGCAGCATCAGCACCTGACATTCCGGATCGCCGAACCGCACGTTGTACTCGACAAGCCGCGGCTGGCCGTTCTCGATCATCAGGCCCACATAGAGCACCCCCTGGTAAGGGGTGCCGCGCCGGACCATTTCGGCCATGCAGGGGCGCACGATCTGGTCGAGCGCCTTCGCCGTCACGGCATCGTCCATGATCGGGGCGGGGGAATAGGCGCCCATACCGCCCGTGTTCGGGCCGGTATCGCCTTCGCCGACACGCTTGTGGTCTTGCGCCGTTCCGACCGGCAGGCAGGTTTCGCCGTCGACCAGGACGAAGAAAGACGCCTCTTCGCCGGTCATGAACTCCTCGATCACCACTTCGGCGCCCGCACCGCCGAAGGCGCCACCGAACATGTCATCGACGGCAGCGCAGGCGTCTTCCAGGGTTTCCGCGATGATGACGCCCTTGCCGGCGGCCAGACCGTCCGCCTTGACCACGACCGGGGCCCTTCCTCCACGAATATGGGCTTTTGCTGCATCGAGGTCGGTGAAATGGCCGTAGGCTGCTGTAGGTGCGCCGCAGGCATCGCAGATTTCCTTGGTGAAGCTTTTGGAAGCCTCGAGCCTGGCCGCCGCGGCTGACGGGCCGAAGACCGACAGGCCGGCCTCCCTCAGACGATCGGCGACACCCGCGGCAAGTGGCGCCTCCGGTCCGACAATCACCAGGTCGATGGCGTTATCCGAGGCGAACTCGACCACCACGCCACCGTCCTCAATATCGATCCGGGCACATTCCGCGATCTTCGCAATGCCCGCATTGCCCGGCGCGACGATCAGCTTGTCGCATTTCGGGTTCTGCAGGGCGGCCCATGCCAAGGCGTGTTCTCGTCCGCCGCTGCCGAGGATGAGGATGTTCATGGGCGTGCTCCAGTGTTGCGGTCGGGGCGGATAGCCGTGGTGGGACCGGGGGCCGGCCCCCGGACCCCCGAGGTATTTGTCACCAAGATGAAGGACGGGGGCGCTTTTGATCGGTTTACGGGTGCTTTAAGGTTCCGGCGAAGTGAGGGCAAGAGAGCGTGACATGGACCTGATCGACGACGGCACGAACGGCAACACGCCGGAATTCTCGGTTTCCGAGCTTTCGGGCGCGGTGAAGCGCGTGATCGAAGGGGAGTTCGGTTTCGTCAGGGTGCGCGGCGAGGTGGGCCGCGTGTCGCGGCCGCGGTCGGGCCATGTGTATCTGGATCTCAAGGACGACCGGTCGGTGATTTCAGGGGTGATGTGGAAGGGCGTCGCATCGCGCTTGCAGACCCAGCCTGAAGAGGGGATGGAGGTGGTGGCCACTGGGCGGCTGACCACCTTCCCGGGGCAGTCGAAGTACCAGATCGTGCTCGAAGACATCCGTCCGGCGGGCGCGGGCGCCTTGATGGCGATGCTGGAAAAGCGCAAAGCGGCGCTGGCGGCAGAGGGGCTGTTCGACGCCGGGCGAAAGAAACCCTTGCCTTATCTTCCGGAGATCATCGGTGTCGTGACCTCTCCCTCGGGCGCGGTCATCCGTGATATCCTGCACCGCCTGCGTGACCGGTTCCCGCGCAAGGTGCTGATCTGGCCGGTGGCGGTGCAGGGCGCGGCCTGCGCGCCGGAGGTGGCCCGGGCCATCGAAGGGTTCAACCGCTTCCAGCCGGGTGGCACCCTGCCGCGACCGGACCTGCTGATCGTGGCGCGGGGCGGCGGATCCGTCGAGGATCTTTGGGGGTTCAACGAGGAGGTCGTCGCACGCGCGGCAGCCGCTTCGCACATTCCGTTGATTTCCGCGGTGGGGCACGAGACGGACACCACGCTGATCGATTTCGTTTCTGACCGGCGGGCGCCGACCCCGAGCGCCGCCGCGGAACTGGCGGTGCCCGTGCGGATGGAACTTGCGGCACAGATCCGGGACTTTGGCGCACGAATGACCCGCGCCATGGGGCTTCGGGTCGAGCATCGCGGGCAGCGGCTGCGCGATCTTGCCCGAGCGCTACCGCGCCCGGAGGAACTGGTCGAAGGACCTCGGCAACGGCTGGATGTCATGGGCGACCGACTGCCTGCGGCGCTGACCCGCGCTGTGGACCGACAGCGTTTGCGGTTGACGGAAACGGTCGGGTCGTTGCGGCCTGCGATCCTGCGCCGTGCCGTGTCAGTGGAACGCGGGAGGATGGACGAACGGTCCGCCCGCCTCGGGCCGGCACTGGCGCGGGCCGTAAAGGTGCGGCGGGACACGCTGGAGGCCCGGGCCGCACGCCTGTCCCCCCGCGCCATACTGCGCGACATCGGAACCGGGCGCGAACGGTTGGACCGGTTGTCCCAGCGACTGGATGCGGCGCAGGCGGCCCGCATCCAAGACACGCGCCAACGACTGGAGGCCCTTGCCCGCCTCGCAGAGACACTGTCGTATCGCGCCACTCTGGAACGGGGCTTTGCCGTCGTCTGGTCGGACAGCGGGGTCGTCACCAGCCGCGCCGCCGCCGATGAGGCGACTGGGCTGGAAGTGGAATTCTCCGACGGGCGCATGAAACTTGGCGGGGCGGCCCCCGCGCGCCGCAAGGCAAAACGGAAGCCACCGGAGCAAGGCAGCCTGTTCTGAGCGTTGCGCCGGCCTTAACCTCCTGCCACGTCACGCTTTCAGCGCATGGAAGCCCTGCTCATAGAAGGGTTTCCTTTTCTTCTGCGCTCGCATAGGCTTTGCTGCATCGCTGCATTTTCCGGAGGAGGGGGAACCCGTGGCCGAGACCCAAAAACCGCTTTTGATCAAGCGTTACGCCAGTCGGCGCCTGTACAATACCGAGACCTCCGACTACGTGACGCTGGAGGATATCGCTGGGTTCATTCGTGATGGGCGGGACGTGCAGATCGTCGACCTGAAGTCAGGCGATGACCTCACCCGGCAGTACCTTCTGCAGATCGTTGCAGAGCATGAAAGCAAGGGCGAGTCCGTTCTGCCGATCAACGTGCTGACCGATCTGGTGCGCAGCTACACGACGCAGGCCACCAGTTCGGTCCCGCAGTTCCTTGCCCAGACCTTCGAGATGTTTCGCGACAGCCAGTCCAAGTGGGTGGAGAACATGGGCAACATGAACCCGTCCATGGCCAAGAGCCTTGAGGCAATGCAGGCGCAGCAGGAGGCATTCCTGAAAGCGATGACAGGCGGGGTCGCCGGTTCCACCGGTCCGACGATGGAAACGCCGGCCAATGGTGGCGACGATCTGGACGACATAAAGAAACAGCTGGCGGAACTGCAGAAGAAGCTGTCGAAGCTGGACAAGTAAAGCGGTGTTCCATCGAAGGCGCGCCTGCCGGGATGACCGGTGCGCGCCTTTGTTATTCCTATAGGCCTCGAATGATCAGGTGCCGTAGGCCAGTTGGTCGCCCATGACGCTTTCGGCGGCTTGGATCAACACGGCGGCGACTGCATCGCAGTCTTCCGGTGTCAGGCGCGCCGGCAGTCGGGTATCGCAGGCGCACATCAACATGGCGCGGGTCCGGGGCAGATCGGGCATCTCCGGCAAGAACTTCCAGTTCCAGTAGGCGCGGGCGTTGTCCGTGCTGAGCCCAAAGACCTGAACCTTCACGCCATTGCTTGCCGCCATCGAGACGAAGTCGCGCGTCTGTGCCTCGTCCATTCCGACGACGTTGAACTGAAGCGAGTCCGGGGCCCGCATCTCCGGCTCGAGACGGGCCGGGACATGCAGCCAGGGCGAGGCGTCGATCTGCGTGGCCACCCGATCATGGTTGCGTCGCCCGTCGGTCACTCGGCGCGCGATATGGGGAATTTGAGGACGGATCACCGCAGCCGAGAGGTTCGACATGCGCAGATTGTAAAGCGGCAGGCGGTTCTGCCAGCGGTCAAAAGCGGCCCCAAGCTCGGCAGTGTTGTCGCCGGGGCGCAGGTGTTTCTGCCACATGTGTTCGTAAGCGCCGGAAAGGATCACGGCGCGGGCCACAATCTCCGCGTCGTCGGTGATCAGGATGCCGCCCTCGCCGGCGTTCAGCAGTTTGTAGGACTGGAAGCTGAAGCAGCCGATCCGGCCGATGGTGCCGATCTTGCGACCGTGCCAAGTGGTGCCCAGCGAATGCGCTGCGTCCTCGATGACCGGGATGCCCTTCGCGTCGCAGAGCGCCATGATCGCATCCATGTCGGAGGTGTGCCCCCGCATGTGGGAAACGATGACCGCTGAAACGCTGTCCAGCTTGGCCGCGAAGTCATCCAAGTCGATGCGGTAGTTGTCACCGCATTCGCAGAGCACCGGGATGAGGTCGGCGTGGATGATGGAAGATGGCACGGCGGCGAAGGTAAAGCCCGGGATCAGTACGCGCGCGTCGCGTGGCAGACCCAGCGCCTTCAGCGACAGGAACAGTGCGGCCGAGCACGAGGACACTGCCAAAGCGTATTTCACGCCCATTTCGGCGGCGAATTCCCGTTCCAGCAGGGCAACGGGCGCGTCCTGAGGCGCGGTGTAACGGAACAGGTCGCCGGATTGCAGCAGGCGGTCGATCTCGGCGCGGGCCTCGGGCGGGATCGGCTCTGCGTCATGCATGTTCGGAAGCACGGTTTTCAAATTCCTTAAGATCCGTTTTCGGAAATGTAAAACAAGCCGCCGCGCAGCGCAAAGGGTCTTTGCGCCGCAGGACGCGACGGTCAGGGATTTTGTGGCCTATGGGTGACGGGACTGAAGGTGTCAGATGCCCAGCCGGTCGCGCAGAGAAAACCATGTCATCGCCAGCACCAACAGCGGAGAACGAAAGGCGCCGCCGCCCGGGAAGACCGGCGTGGGCAGGCGCGCGAAGGTGTCGAACCCCTCCGACTGGCCGCGCACCGCCTCTGCAAGAAGGCGGCCAGCCTGCACCGCGTTGCCGACGCCGTGCCCGGAATAGCCAGAGGCCGACAGCACGTTGGACCCCAGCCGTGCCAAGTGGGGCAGGCGTTTCATAGTGATCGCCAGAGTGCCGCCCCATGCGTGGGTCAGGGGCGCCTCCGCAAGGTGGGGGTAGATCTGCGAGAGGGGCTTGCGCACCGTGGCGCGGATGTCCTTCGGGAACCTGTAGCCGTAGCTTTCGCCGCCGCCGAACAGCAGGCGGCGATCTTCGGACAGGCGGAAATAGTTGACCACGAAGAGGTCGTCGGCGACGGCCACGTCGCGCGCCAGCACCTTCTTTGCCGCGTCCCCCAGCGGTTCGGTCGCGACGATGAAATTGTTGATCGGCATGACCCGCGCGGCAACGTTGGTGTCTAGCCCGCCAAGGTAGCCTCCGGTGGCAAGGATCAGGTGGTCGGCCTCGACCCGTCCGGCCTCTGTCTGGACCGTGACGCGGGCGCCTTCCTTGATATGGTGCACCGCCGAACGTTCGAAGATGCGCGCCCCTGCGTCATCCGCCGCCCGGGCCAGCCCCAGCGCCAGCCGCAGAGGGTGCAGGTGCGCGGCCCCCATATCGAGCATACCGCCGCAATAGGCGGGCGAGGGGCAGACCGCGTGGAAAGCCTCCTTGTCCATCGCCTCGATCGGGTAGCCATAGCGGTCGCCCATGTGCGCGGCGTAGCGGTGGATCCAGTCGGCGGAGTCCGCCGAGGTTGCAGCCCAGGCCACGCCCGGTTTCAGTGCACAGTCGATGTCATGCCGTGCCACCAGATCCCGGACCAGCGCCTTGGCGTCCTCGCCAAGCTCCCAAAGGCGCCGCGCCTCGTCCGGCCCAACCATCTTTTCCAGGGTGAACTGGTCCTGCCTTTGGCCGGAGCCCAATTGTCCACCGTTCCGTCCCGATGCGCCGAAGCCCACGCGATGCGCCTCGACCAGCACCACGTCGAGACCGGCTTCGGCGAGGTGCAGGGCGGCCGACAAGCCCGTGTAGCCGCCGCCCACCACGCAGACGTCCGCCTTGACGGTGCCCTGGAGCACGGGGAATGGCGGCAGAGGGTCCGCCGTCTCGGCGTACCAGCTTTGCGGGTATTCACCGCGGCGGTCGTTTGAAAACAACAGGTTCACGGGACCTCCACATGTCTTTGGCCAAAGGTCGGATGGCTGCGCGCCGTGATGCGCCGGGTTCCAGGCGCGGCAGTGGACAGCGCGCCCGCGACAGGGGTCATACGTTCAGGAGCAGGTGTTCCCGTTCCCACGGAGAGATCACCTGCAGGAATTCCTCGTATTCCGCCCGCTTGACGATCCCGTATACCCGGCAGAACTCCGGCCCGAGCACTTGGTGCAGGGCGTGGGCCTCCTCGAACAGTTCCAGCGCCTGTCCCAGCACCTGCGGGAAATCGCCGTCGCCCTCGTAGGCATCGCCCATGAACTCGTCCGAAGGCTCCAACTCGGCCACCAGACCGAGGTAACCGCAGGCCAGCGAAGCCGCGATCCCCAGGTAGGGGTTGCAGTCCATGCCCGCGACGCGGTTCTCCACCCGGCGCGCGTCGGGCGAGGCCAGCGGCACGCGGATACCCGTCGTCCGGTTGTCGCGGCCCCATTCGAGGTTGATAGGCGCCGCGTGGTCCTTCACATACCGGCGGTAGCTGTTCACGTAGGGCGCCATCACCGCGATGGCCGTCGGCATGTGCCGCTGGAGTCCACCGATGAAGTGGCGGAACATCGCGGTCTCTTCTCCCTCCGGCCCTGCAAACACGTTCTGGCCGGTCTTCAGGTCCAGCACCGAATGGTGGATGTGCATGGCAGAGCCGGGTTCGTCCGCGATCGGTTTGGCCATGAAGGTGGCAAAGCAGTCGTGCCGCAACGCGGCTTCCCGGATCAGGCGTTTGAAGTAAAAGACCTCGTCCGCCAGCCGGACCGGGCTCCCGTGCCGCAGGTTGATCTCGAGCTGTCCAGCGCCGCCTTCCTGCGTGATGCCGTCGATCTCGAAGCCCTGCGCCTCGGCAAAGTCGTAGATGTCGTCGATCACCGGGCCGAATTCATCCACCGCGGTCATCGAATAGGCCTGGCGCGCCGCCGCCGGACGGCCCGAACGGCCCATCATCGGCTTGATGTCATGCGCCGGGTCGATGTTGCGCGCGACGAGGAAGAACTCCATCTCCGGCGCCACGACAGGTGTCCAGCCCTTCTCTTCGTACATCGCCACGACCCGCTTCAGCACGTTGCGCGGCGAAAAGGGGATCGGCTCTCCATGCCTGTCGAAGGCGTCGTGAATGACCTGCAACGTCCAGTCGCCCGTCCAGGGCGCGGCCGTCGCGGTGGTCATATCCGGTTTCAGGATCATGTCCCGTTCGATGAAACCGTCGTCGCCAGCCGCTTCGCCCCAGTCGCCGGTGATCGTCTGGTAGAAGATCGAGTCCGGCAGGTGGAAGTGCTTCTGACGGGCGAATTTCGAGGCTGGCACCGCCTTGCCGCGCGCAATGCCCGGCAGGTCGGAGATGATGCACTCCACCTCGTCCAGCCGCCGTTGCGCAAGGTAGTCCCGTGCCGCCTCCGGCAGGTCGTCCTCGAATCCGCTCATGAAATCGTCCTTTCCCGGAAGAACCGCGCGAACATCTCGGCGATCTCTCCGCTGTCGAGGGGCGTCCCCAGTTTCGCTGCAGCCGCCGCCAGAGTGTCGTCCGGCACCACGCCGGGGCCGCGTTTTTCGATCAGGGCGCGGGTGTAGGCGTCGCCGAACTCCGGATGGGGCTGCACGCTCAGCGCCTTGCCGGGATACAGCAGGGCGGCATGTGTGCAGAAATCGCTGGACGCGATGGTTTCGGCTCCGGCGGGGGGCGTGATGACCTGGTCCTGATGGTAGGCGTGGATCACCTTGTCGCCACTCGGGAAGCGGTAGGTGACGGGTCCGATGGACCACCCGCCCTTGAATTTCTCGACGTGCCCGCCAAGCGCCTGCGCGATGGCCTGATGGCCGAAACAGACGCCGACCATGGGCTTGTCGGCGGCAATGGCGTCACGGATGAACTGCATCAGCGGTTCCATCCACGGATGGTCTTCGTAGACCCCATGCCGCGAGCCGGTGATCAGCCAGCCGTCGGCATCCTCGACGCTTTCCGGAAAGACGCCATCGACGACCGACCAGCTTTCGAAGTCGAAGCCGTAGGGTTTCAACATACGGACGAAAAATCCCGGGTATTCGCCGAACTCGGAGACGAGATCAGCAGGAACAGGGCCGGTTTGCAGAATACCGATCTTCATGGATCACCACGGTTTGTCGGGACGTTATGCGTCTCGGCGCCGCACCGCAAGGGGGCGCGCAGAGGCGGGTTCAGACGGTGTCGAGGTAGATGTCGACGCGCTCCTGCTCGGTCAGGTCTTCCATGTCGCGGCTTTCCTGGCGTTTGAGCATGACGATGTTGCGGATCATCTCGCGCGGGAAGATGCGCGGCAGGACGGTGCTTTTTTCGAAGGCGTCGATGGCGCTGTCCCAGTCGCGTGGGATCGAAGGCAGGTCCTGCGCATAGGCGTTGCCGGTGATCGGGGCCGGCGGCAGCTCGCCGTCCTCGATCCCCATCAGCGCCGCGCCGAGGATCGCAGCCAGGGCGAGGTAGGGGTTCACGTCGCCGCCGGAGACGCGATGTTCGATACGGCGCGCGGCCGGACTGCCCGAGGGCACCCGGATCGCCACGGTGCGGTTCTCGTAGGCCCAGGACAGGGCCGCGGGCGCATGCGCACCCGGCACGAACCGTTCGTAACTGTTGAGGTGCGGGGCATAGATCAGCGTGCTGTCGTGCAGCGCCTTCAGGCAGCCGGCGATGGCATGGTGCAGGACATCCGTCCCCTCGGGCCCGCCGTTGTCGAAGATGTTCCTCCCGTCCTTGTCCAGCACCGAGAAATGCGCGTGCATCCCCGAGCCGGCATAGTCGGCATAGGGTTTCGCCATGAAGGAGGCGGCGAAACCATGTTTGCGGGCGAGGCCTTTCACCAGCGTCTTGAACAGCCATGCGTCGTCCGCCGCCTTGAGGCCATCCTCCTGGTGCAGCAGGTTCACCTCGAACTGGCCCAGACCGGCCTCCGAGATCATCGTGTCCGCAGGGATGTCCATCATCTCGCAGGCTTCGTAGAGATCGGTAAAGAAGGTATCGAAGGCGTCGAGGGCCCGGATCGACAGGACCTCGGCCATGTCGCGCCGCTTGCCCGAGCGGGGCGATACCGGCACGCGAAGTGTGCGCCCGCTGTCGTCGATCAGGTAGAATTCCAGTTCCACCGCGCTGACCGGCGTCAGGCCACGCTCGGCATAGCGTTGCAGGATCGCGTTGAGCACGTGACGCGGGTCCCCGTCGTAGGGACGCCCGTCCTCGTGGAACATCCACAGCGGTATCATGGCCGAGGGCGCCTCCAGCCATGGCATGGGCACGAAGCCGCGTTCCGTCGGGAACAGTGTGGCGTCGCGGTCTCCTGAATCCAAGACGAGAGGGCTGTCCTCGATGTCCTCGCCCCAGATGTCGACGGACAGGGCGGAATACGGAAAGCGCGTTCCCTCCGACAGGAGCTTGACGGCGGAAGGAATGGGCATCCGCTTGCCGCGTGCTACGCCGTTAAGGTCGCATGCTGCGGCTCGGATGGTACGGATCTGCGGGCGCTCGTGCAGCCAGGAGGCAGCGGGGGCGGGCATTGTGGGCCTCGTTATCGTTTTTTGATCAAATTACTGATAACGAGAAGCAGCCCTCTTTGACAAGGCCGCTACTGTGTCTCGACGCCGGAAAAGAGGAGCGCCGACGCAAATTCGACCGGAAGCAGCAGCAGACCGATGACTGTAAAGAACATTCGGCGGCGTCCGACGCGCGTCATGTTCTGATAGCCAGTGGAGGATTGCATCGCGAGGTATGTCAAAATGATCAGTGCCATTCTCACGGCGAACAAGGCTAGGACGAGTGTGACTGTCATTGCCGGGGCTCCATTCAGGTTGTTCGGCGTCTTTCGTATCGGCCTTATGAGACATAGTTGACGAAGCCACGGACACTGCAAGTGCTGGGCGCCGGGCAGCAATACCGATTGCCCGGTTCAATGGCAGTCGGACTTCGGACGCAAAGAAATCATGCGTCCTGATAAGGGACAAACCAGAGCCCAAGCCGTCCTGCGCCGGGAACCCGACGAGGCTTCCTACCAATATGAGTTGAATTCGCCGTAATTTGCACACGTTATGCGGGCATAAGTTTCACGGAACCGAGACATGCGCGGATCCCTGCCAGACGGTCGCGTGTCAGCGCAGGAGGATCTGGGGTTTCAGCCGCAACCTCGGACGTACCGTGCTTGGCAAGTGGCGGTTCAACCTCCGGTTCACGAGCCCGAACACCGAGATGATCGCGAGCGTGACAAGGATGAAGAAGCCGGCGAGGATGGGGTACGGGACAAAGGGATTGAACGTCTTGTCCGCGAAATACTGCGCGTAATACAGCGCATCGCCACCCTGCTGGCGTGCCGGGAAACCCGAAAAGAAGACCAGCGTGGTTGCGTGGAACAGGAAGATCGCCTCGTTGGTGTAGGCGGGCCATGCCAGCCGCAGCATCGTCGGCCAGGTGATCTTGCGGAACTTCGCCCACCCAGCAAAGCCGTATGCATCGGCGGCCTCCAGATCGCCCTTGGGCACCGACAGCAGGGCGCCGTAGAAGATCTCTCCGGAATAGGCGGCGGTGTTCAGGAACAGCACGATCAGCGCGCCGAGCCATGCGGAGGTGAAAGGATCGAAGAACGGATAGACCGACTTCAGCGACTGGAAGGTGAAGTAGGCAAAGAAGAACTGGATGAACAGCGGGCTGCCCCGGAAGACGAAGATGAACCACTCTGCCGGTTTGCGCAGCCACGGGCGGACGGACGCCTTGCCAAGCGCCAGCGCCGTCGCAAGGAAGAAGCCGGTCATCAGCGCAAGCAGCCCGAAGTACACGTTCCAGATCATCCCGGACCCGATCAGAACGACCTGCTTGCACAGGGTGAAATCGTCGCGCGGCAAAAGCCGTTCGCCATATCCCAGCGACCGGAAAGCGTACATCTGAACCGTGTCCCAGCAGCTCATGCGCTGTACTCCTGCGGTCGCGCAGGCATGGTCGGATGGGGCGAAATGCGGGGCACCGTCAAATTCATCATGCCGTCTTTCTCTGTGCTTCGCCGCCCATGGTGGCCTGTCCGTGGGTCAGCCGCTGCATGATCCGCGCAAGAACCTTTTCGGAAACCCACGTGAACAGCAGGTAGAAGACAAGCAGCGCCAGGAAGTACCACATGCGCCAGTCGCCGTGCGGGTAATCGGTGAATCGCGCCGTCTTGGCTCCGCCCAGTTCGCGCGCCCAATAGACGATATCCTCGACGCCAAGCAGGAACAGGAGCGGCGTCGCCTTGATCAGCACCATCCAAAGGTTGGACAGGCCGGGCAGGGCATAGACCCACATCTGCGGGACAAGGATGCGCCAAGTCGTCTGGCGCGGCGACATGCCATAGGCCTCGGCGGTCTCCAGCTGCGCGCGCGGGACCGCCCGCATGGCGCCAAAAAGCACGTTTGCCGCGAAGGCTCCGAAGACGATGGCGAACGTCAGCACCGCCAGCAGGAAACCGTATGTCTCGTGCTGCCACTGCGGGGCGTTGCCCAGAGGCAGCTTGGCGGCGGCGCAGACCACGAAGTCGTTGCCCTGCCGGATCGGCATGTCCCAGTCAGGGCATTTGATCTCGTGCCGGATCCATTCGAAGAACTGGTCCAGCGCGATCACGAAGAACAGGAAGAAGGCGATGTCGGGCACGCCGCGGACGATGGCGATGTAGCCACGGCCGAACAGCGACAGCGGCAGGAACCGAGAGCGCGCCGCCATCGCGCCGCCCAGACCGAAGGCCAGCGCAACGGGCGCGGTGATCGCCAGCAGCAACAAGACCGTTCCGATGGACCAGTAGATCGCAAGGTGCTTGCCCGTCGTCAGGTAGCATGACAGCCACGCGAGACCGTCCAGAACGCTCGGGTCAGTGCAGAAATTGAACATTCCGGGCTCCTGCTGCGCCCGGGTGCGGGCGGCGACCGGTCGTGACACCTCTGCGCGTCTTGTCCGGTCCGGATCGTCCGGCGGGGCGGACGGGTCTCACAAAGGCGTTTGGGCGAACGGCTCCACGGTGGATGCAATAGGGGCCCTTGGCAAGACAGCTGTGGACCGAGGCTCTAGGACACATGCGCCGTCGGCCTGATGGCCTTCCCACTCGGCCGCGCATCCCGAAGAAACCGGGCCGCACGCAGCGCGCGCGGCCCTTGCCGGGATCAGAACTGTTCGCCGATTTCCCACTTGGCGATCAGCTCGTTCAGCGTTCCGTCATCCTTCATGGACTGGATCGCCGCATCGAACTTTTCGCGCAGCTCGCCGTCGCTTTCGCGCACACCCATGCCGACGCCGCCACCGATCAGGACGTTTTCGCCCACGAAGACGAGGTCGGCGTTCTCTGCTTCGATCGGTTCGAGGTAGGCCTTGTCGGCCAGGACCGCATCCGCCTCGCCGTTGCGCACGGCAGCGATGGTTTCGTCCGGGGTGGCGAACTCCAGCAACGTCGCGCCCTGTTCGGCTACGTATGATGCCTGGATCGTGTTGGCCTGCGCCGCGATCACGCCGCCTTCGAGGTCAAGTTCCGTGCCGTCCATGGCCAGGAAGGCGGAAGGGTCCGGTTGAGTGTAGTTCTGAGTGAAGTCGATCACCTCGTCGCGTTCGTCCGTGATCGACATGCCTGCGATGATCGTGTCGTAGTTGCCGCTGACAAGGTTCGGGATGATCGAATCCCACTCGTTCGTCACCCACTCGCAGGTCAGCTCGGCGCGTTTGCACAGCTCGTCGCCCAGCTCGCGCTCGAAGCCGTCGACCTCGCCCGCGTCGTTGATGAAGTTGTACGGAGGGTAGGCGCCCTCGGTCCCCATGCGCACAACCGAGTGGCTCTCGGCCATGGCTGCACCGGCCATCATCGCCAGCGCGGCGGTTCCGATCAGAAGTTTCTTCATGTCTTGCTCCCTGAGTTTACCGGGTCCCGTCCCATTGTCCGGCCCGGCGTATTTGGTCAGACGGTCGTTGCCGCCTCACGCATGAACGGTCGACCGCAGGAACCCCTGCAGCCGTTCCGATTTCGGTGCGCCGAAGAGCGTCTCTGGCGGGCCTTGTTCCTCGACCAGACCCTGATGGAGAAAGATCACATGGTCCGAGACGTCAGAGGCCATCTTCATGTCGTGGGTGACGATCAGCATGGTGCGGCCTTCCTCGGCCAGCGCCTTGATGACTTTCACCACTTCCTGCTCCAGCTCGGGGTCGAGCGCCGACGTCGGCTCGTCGAACAGCAGCGCTTCCGGCTCCATGCACAGGGCGCGGGCGATTGCGGCGCGCTGTTGCTGGCCGCCAGAAAGCTGCGCCGGGTAGGCATCGCACTTGTCGCCGATCCCCACCTTGTCGAGGTAACCGCGCGCGGCCTGTTCCACTTCATCGCGCGGGCGGCCCAGCACGGTCAGGGGCGCCTCCATCACGTTTTGCAGGATGGTCATGTGGGACCAAAGATTGAACTGCTGAAACACCATCGACAGGTTGGTGCGAATGCGCAGAACCTGCTTCGGGTCGGCCGGTCTGCGGGCATGGCCCGATCCCTTCCAGTGCACCGGTTCTCCCTTGAAGACGATGTCGCCCTGCTGGCTGTCCTCAAGCAGGTTGCAGCATCTGAGCAGCGTGGACTTGCCAGACCCGGACGATCCGATCAGCGACACCACGTCTCCCTTCCGGGCGGTCACGTCCACGCCCTTCAGCACTTCGAGACTGCCATAAGCCTTGTGAAGATTGCGGATTTCGATGACGGGTGTTTCGGTCAAGAAGGCCTCTTGCGGGTCCGGTCTGGCGCGTTGCCGGGTATCAACGCGCAATCGCGTGATGTTGGCAAGAGGGCAGAGGTCAAAAAGCCATGCCTGACGTTTCGTCAAACGGGCGGCGGCGCGGGGATGGGCAGATCCAGACAGGTGCCCACGCCCAGAACCACCGGGCCAAGAGGTCCGCCAAGGGTACTCTGACGACGAGGCTGCGCAAGCCGCCTAAAAAACACATCCGTGCAACAATCCAACACCCGTGTCCGGAGCCGCAGCCAAGCCGTCGCATCGTCCTGCCTTCAATACTATGGCAGGCCAGCGATCATTCCTTGTCTTCGACTCTCTGGCGAGCCATTGCGCTGTCGACGTCGCTGACGCCCAAAAGGTTCGATACCAACCTGAGCAGCGCGTCTTCGCGTGCGTCGCGGTCATGGTCCGCCAGAACCACCAGCCAAAGTGCCTCGATCACCGCGATGCGATGGTCATAGGGAACGGCATCCTTGATGGCACGGGTGAAGCGGACGGTGTCGGGCGCCTGCGATTCGAGCTCTTCGGCCTGCGCCCTGAGGTCTTGCGCGGCTTCGGGACTGAGCCCGTAACGCGCTGTCGTGATCCGATCGATCCGCTGCGCTTCGGCCGCGTCGTAGACACCATCGGCGCGGGCGACCCGCACCAACAGGGCTGTCAGGGCCAGCCGGGCGTCATCATCGTGAAGCTGCTCGGGCTGGGGATCTGTCAGTCTTTTCAGAAAATCGGCGAACATCAGGCGGTTATAACCTCTCTCCCGGTGGCGGCAAGTGGCATCGTTGAAAGGGGGTCACGGAATGACAGAGGCCAGCCGCGCGTCTTCGGAATCCGTCCGTTCAATTCCCAAGTGGGTTTCCACGAGATCGACCAACGCCTGTTCACGGGCATCGGTAATGCCGTCGGAGCGCGCCACCCGCCACAGTGCCTGCACGGCCTCCAGACGGTGTGCGTAGTCCACATGGTTGCGAATCAGGCCGGCCAGTTCGGCGTCGTCCGTGATCGTCTGGGCCAGCCGTTCGCACATGGCGCGCATCTTGGCGGCCTCGACCGGGTTCAGGTCGTTCCACTCGGCCAGCGTCCGGTCGATCTGCTCAATTTCCTCGAAAAGATACGCGCTGTCCGCTTGTGCCACCCGAACCAGCAGTGTCCCGAGCGCGTATTTGGCGTCCAGCTCGGGAAGGGCGGCGGGCGCAGTCGGTTTGCTGCGGAAGAAGGTCGTCAGACGTTGGAACATGGAATCCCCCGTGTTGTCGGCGGTCAGAATACTCTCAACGTCCGCCGCGTCGGGGCGGTTTCCGGTCCGAAAACAAACTTCCGGAGAGGTGTTGCAACTCTGCCTCCAGACCCCACGGAGGATTGGTGACAAACAGGCCGGAGCCGACCATCCGGTGCCCTTCGCGCGCCGGCGGAAAGGCGACCTCGTGCGTCAGCGCATCAGGGAAGGCGCTCTGAAGCGTGCGGATCATTGGCAGATGTGGCTTCTCCGTCAGGATAGGATACCATATCATGATGATCCCGACGTTCCATCTTGCCGCGATGGACTGCACCGTCCTGGGCACGGTGACGTAGTCGGACTTCACCTCCCAGCTCGGGTCGATCAGCATCAGTCCCCGGCGCGGTTCGGGCGGAGTGAGCGACAGCGCAAGCTCGAAACCGTCCTGATTGTAGATCTGCGTGGTGCGGTTGCGGAGGCTTGTGCGCAGGGCCGCGTGTTCCTGGGGATGCAGTTCGGCCAGGTGCAGGCGGTCGTCGTCGCGCAGGAGCGTCTGGGCGATCAACGGCGATCCGGGGTAGGCCTCCGGGCCATGGTCCGCACGGACCTTCTCAACCGCAACGCGATAAGGGTGTGTGGCGGGGACCTGCTCCAGCATCCGCGCAACGCCCTGCGCCGCCTCACCGGTCTTGCGTGCCTCCGCGCCACCAAGATCATAGAGCGCGCGCCCGGCGTGCGTCTCGATGTAGGTGAGAGGCTTGGGCTTCTTCATCATGTAGTCCAGCGCCCACGCAAGAGCTGCGTGCTTGTGGACGTCCGCCAGGTTCCCGGCGTGATAGGCGTGTTGATAGGACAGCATGCAAGCTGGGTAAGCCGCGCCCGTTTCCAGGGCAAGCGTCATGATGCCGGCATCGGAAATTCGAGGGGGCGGCTGGTTTTGCGGTGGCTTGGTTCGCGCCCGAAGCCCCGCTATGCCTCGCGATGGAATTTCAATTATTCCTATAAAATCAATGGTATGATTCGATGGTGGCGGGCAGGAAGGGCAGGGCATACGCGGCGGCGACCGTGGATGTTGTGCGCCGCGTCTTCTACGGGCAAAGGGCGGATCTTCTGCTTTCCTGCAATCAAAGGTCGGGATGGTCACGTCAGATGATCACTCATAGGTTGATCCAGCAACACCGAAAAAATGCAACTCTGAGGTTGCCTCCGGGCGAAACGCTCTGCCCAGATTTTGCCTTTTTGCGTCGTCAGCCTCAGGGAAACGCACAAAAGAGGCAGTGAGCAATGTTCAGAAAAGTACTCGATATCGTGCTGTGTTCGACGGTTGTTCTTGGGTTCTCAGCTGGCGCCGTGGCGTCTCTGACGCGGGCGGACATGCACGCTTTGTCCGACTACATGATCTCTTCGAGCGGGTTTACATGCGTCGAGGTCAAGGCCGTCGCACCGACGCCGACGCAACATGTGTACCGCGTGAGTTGTGACAATGGCACGGGGAAACAGGTCTATGTCATCAATGCACGAACCGGAGAAGTCTGGCGCACCTGAGCGTCGTTAATGCAGCGCGCGATGTCATGCAACGGGCCTTCGGGGCGGGCATTTGCGGCAGAAGTTAACCCCTTCCCAACGAAAGTTGATGGGCTGGAAGGGGTGAACCGGCCGGTTTGGGGGGCCGAACCGGCCGGTTGTTAACCTTTGGACTGTGACATTGCGTCAGGGTTCCGGGTTTTTCGTTAAGGTTCGGGTAACCGGGCAAGAATCTGCCCCGGCACCACCTGAAAAGTCGCGCAACGGGAGGGGGGAGTGCCCCGGCGTAATCCGGTTTTCAGACCGGTCGCCCGCCGGGGCGGCCCCGCCGCGACACTCAGACCAGCCGCGACACGTCCTTTGCAGCGCGCACGAAATCCCGGAACAGGGGGTGCGGGTCGAAGGGTTTGGACTTCAGTTCGGGGTGGAACTGCACGCCGATGAACCACGGGTGATCGGGCCATTCGACGATTTCCGGCAGGCGGCCATCCGGGGACATGCCCGAGAAGCGCAGGCCGGAGGCTTCCAGCGCGTCCTTGTACTTGATGTCCACCTCGTAGCGGTGGCGGTGGCGTTCGTCGATGGTCGTGCGACCGTAGACCTTCGACACGCGGGACCCCTCGGTCAGCACGGCGTCGTAGGCGCCGAGGCGCATGGTGCCGCCCTTGGCGTCGTCCGGCTTGCGATTGACCTTCTCGTTGCCCTGCACCCATTCCTTGAGGTGATAGACCACCGGCTCGAAGCGCTTTTCTCCGGCTTCATGGTCGAACTCCTCGGAGCCGGCCTTCTTGACACCCGCGACATTGCGGGCGGCTTCGATCACCGCCATCTGCATGCCCAGGCAGATGCCCAGGTAAGGGATCTTGTGCTCGCGGGCGTATTGCGCGGCCTTGATCTTGCCCTCTGTCCCACGTTCGCCAAAGCCGCCGGGGACCAGGATGGCATCGTAGTTTTCGAGGTAGGGACCGGGGTCTTCGCGTTCGAACAGCTCGGCGTCGACCCATTCGACGTTGACCTTGACGCGGTTGGCCATGCCGCCATGGGTCAGCGCTTCGGCAATGGATTTGTAGGCGTCTTCAAGCTGGGTGTACTTGCCGACGATGGCGACGGTAACTTCGCCCTCGGGGTTGAAGATCCGGTCGTTGACGTCTTCCCACTTGGCCAGGTTCGGGCGCGGCGCGGGGGTGATCCCGAACGCGTCCAGCACGGCCTGATCCAGACCTTCGCGGTGGTAGGCGATGGGCGCCTCGTAGATGGATTTCAGGTCCTGTGCCGCGATCACGCTGTCGGGACGGACGTTGCAGAACAGGGCGAGCTTCTCGCGCTCCTTCTGGGGAATCGGCCCTTCGGAGCGGCACACGAGGATATCGGGGGCAAGGCCGATGGAGCGCAGTTCCTTGACGGAGTGCTGTGTCGGCTTGGTCTTCAGCTCGCCCGAGGCCTTCACGAAGGGCAGCAGCGTGAGGTGCATGAAGATGCACTGGCCGCGCGGCTTGTCCTGGCTGAACTGGCGGATCGCCTCGAAGAAGGGCAGGCCCTCGATATCTCCGACGGTGCCGCCGATCTCGCAGAGCATGAAGTCGACCTCGTCCTCGCCGATGGAGATGAAGTCCTTGATTTCGTTGGTGACGTGCGGGATCACCTGGATCGTTTTGCCAAGGTAGTCGCCGCGGCGCTCCTTTTCGAGCACGTTGGTGTAGATCCGCCCCGAGGAGATGGAATCGGTCATGCGCGCGGGTACGCCGGTGAACCGTTCGTAATGCCCGAGGTCGAGGTCGGTCTCCGCCCCGTCGTCGGTGACGAAGACTTCGCCGTGTTCGAAGGGCGACATGGTCCCGGGATCGACGTTCAGGTAGGGGTCGAGCTTGCGCAGCCGGACAGAGAAGCCCCTTGCCTGCAACAGCGCCCCCAGCGCGGCGGAAGCCAGTCCCTTGCCGAGCGAAGAGACCACACCGCCGGTGATGAAGATGAAACGCGCCATCAGGAAACCCCGTGTCTTTGCCTGTATTTCCGGTCGTTCGAGTGTCGTCCGACCGGGTGAGTGGCCGTTGAACAGGCGGCTTGTACCGCATGTGTCATCGGCTGCAACACGGGATTTGACCTGTAGCGGATTCGGACCGAAAAGTCCAGCCGGGGCGCAATATGATGTTGGCCGTTGCGGGCGACGGGGCAAGGGATTGTAGGTCCGGTTCGCGCGTCCCGGGTCCCAAGGGCCTGCGCAGGTCGGGTGCGTCGGCGGATCGGAACCGGAAGCGGCAGGGGCGGCGCGGGGCCGGGTGTTGCGGCGGGGCACATGGTTCAAGGTCGGGAATGGCCGACTGTCGCCTGCGCAAAACATGCGTCAGGATTGCCGCATTGACCGAACCAGACATTTTCAACGCAAGGCATGACAATGGAAACGCTTTCTCTGAACTACGGAAAGATCGACGGGACCTACAACACGAGCGAGAGGCTCGGGGGATTCTCCGACGTCTTTGGGCTGGGCACCGAAACCGAGGTCGTCGATGGCGGCACGGCGGGTGCTGCGGCGGGCAACGAGAACGAGTATCGCTATGTGCCGGTGCGGCGGTACTTCGGCGAGGACGACGACGGTTTCGACTTCCGGGACAACGGGGGGGACGGCGACGCGGTGCAGTTGGAGCCGGTCTTCGTGACCTCCGTCCAGACCGGAGGCTCCAGCGGCGCGGACGATTACCCGGCCGGTGAGGTGGAGGACGGACCGGGCTTCGATGCCTTCGGCAGCGGCGACGGGTATTTCGACTTCGGCTGAATCACGGCGGTCCTGCGAAAACGGAAAAGGCGGCCCCGGAGGCCGCCTTTTGTCATGCGTTTCGCCGATGTGGCGCGTGTCAGTCGGCGCTGGGGACCAGCGGCGCGTCGTTGTTGCCACCGGAAGACGGCGGCGCCAGCAGATCGTCGGTGTTGATGTCGGCGCCGGGCGCGGTTGCGGGCTCTTCCTGCGTGGCGCGGCCCGCGGGTGCGAGACGGTCGAGGATCGAGGTCCCGGCGGAGTTCTGCGCCGCGATGATCGTCAGGGTGATCGAGGTGACGATGAAGGCGATGGCCAGCACCCAGGTCACCTTTGCCAGCGGCGTGGTGGGCGCGCGGGTGCCTGCCGGACCGCCACCGCCGCCCATGCCAAGGCCGCCCCCTTCATTGCGCTGGAGGAGCACGACTCCGATCAGGCCGAGGGCGAGAAGGAGGTGGATGATCAGGATGACGTTTTGCATGGGTGCTCGCGGTCACGCTTCGGGTTTGCGGTCATGTAGGGGAATGGGGCGGCATACGCAAGCCGATGACGGGCGGCGCCGGGTCGCGGGGGCGGGAGGTCGGGTCGGTGCGGCTCTGTTCGGCCTCTGGCCGAAAGCGCCCGCCCGCCGACCCGCACGTGTTGCGCCGGGTCTATTCCTCTACGTCGTCGGTATCGATCTGGCCGGAGAGGGCGCGGCGGATGATCGACCAGCTCAGGCCGATGCCCAGAACCACCGAGAGCGCCACAAGCGCGATCCACGTGGCAAACCCGGGATCCGAGAGGTCGATCAGCCCGAAGTCCCACAGAACCCAGAGCGCCGCGCCCACGATCGCCAGCACGAGGATCATGCCGAACGCGCCGATGGAACGCAGCGTGGCGCGCAGGTAGATGACGTAGCCGACGAAAAGCAGGAGGCCCAGCAACACGGTCAGGGGCAATTGCGTCTCGTAATTGGCGAGCGCCCACCGGGTGTAGTTCCACGGTGTCGGGTTGTAGGTGGCGGCCAGCAGCAGGAAGGCAAAGAGCCAGCGGGCGAAGAAGGACATGGGCGTCTCCGTCTGGTTTGGTCCTAGGTGGCCCGTGCGGCGGCGGCTGTCCAGTCCCCGATGCGCGGCGCGCGGCGCGGGATGCCGCACATTTTGCGGTTTCGCGCCCGTGGCACCGACGCTATACGTGCGCGGGTTTGAAAACACCGGAGGGACTCGGGGATATGGCAAACGTGGTTGTCGTGGGCGCCCAGTGGGGCGACGAGGGCAAAGGCAAGATCGTGGACTGGTTGTCCGAGCGCGCCGACGTGATCTGCCGTTTCCAGGGGGGCCACAACGCGGGCCATACGCTGGTGATCGACGGCAAGGTCTACAAGCTGAACGCGCTGCCGTCCGGCGTGGTTCGCGGCGGCAAGCTGTCGGTGATCGGCAATGGTGTGGTGCTGGACCCGTGGCACCTTGTGAAAGAGATCGCCACGATCCGCGAACAGGGTGTCGAGATCACGCCCGAAACTCTGATGATCGCCGAGAACACTCCGCTGATCCTGCCGATCCACGGCGAACTGGACCGGGCGCGCGAAGAGGCGGCCTCGAAAGGGACGAAGATCGGCACCACCGGGCGCGGCATCGGCCCTGCCTACGAGGACAAGGTGGGGCGCCGGTCTGTGCGCGTGGCGGACCTGGCCGACGAGACGACGCTGGTCACGCGGGTCGATCGGGCGTTGCAGCACCACGATCCGCTGCGCAAGGGACTTGGCATCGCGCCGGTGGACCGCGAGGCGCTGATTGCGGCACTGAAGGAGATCGCGGCGCAGATCCTGCCCTACGCGGCCCCGGTTTGGAAGGTGCTGAACGAAAAACGTCGTTCCGGGTCGCGTATCCTGTTCGAGGGGGCACAGGGCGCATTGCTGGACATCGACTTTGGCACCTATCCTTTTGTCACCTCGTCGAACGTGATCGCCGGGCAGGCGGCCACGGGCACCGGCATCGGCCCGGGTGCCATCGACTACGTGCTCGGCATCGTGAAGGCCTACACGACCCGCGTCGGCGAAGGTCCTTTCCCGACCGAACTGGACGACGACGACGGCCAGCGCCTGGGTGAGCGCGGTCACGAGTTCGGCACGGTGACGGGCCGCAAGCGGCGCTGTGGCTGGTTCGACGCGGCTCTGGTGCGCCAGACCTGCGCGACGAGCGGCGTGAACGGCATCTCTCTGACCAAGCTGGATGTGCTCGACGGGTTCGAGACCCTGAAGATCTGCGTGGGCTACGACCTGGACGGCAAGCGGCTGGATTACCTGCCCTTCGCCTCGGAAGAGCAGGCGCGCTGCGTGCCGGTCTACGAGGAGATGGAGGGCTGGTCGGAATCGACGGAAGGCGCGCGATCCTGGGCGGACCTGCCGGGCGCCGCGGTCAAATATGTGCGCCGGGTCGAGGAGCTGATCGGCTGCCCGGTGGCGCTGCTGTCGACGTCGCCGGAGCGGGACGACACGATCCTCGTGACCGATCCGTTCGCGGACTGAGCGGATGGCCCTGTCCTACAAAGCGCGGCGGCGGTGGTCGCTGGTGATCCTGGTGATCGGAATGCCGCTTTACGTGGTGGCGGCGGTGACGCTGGTGAACTGGCTCGACCGACCGGCGATCTGGCTGGAGTTTCTCGTATACGTCGTGTTGGGCGTGCTTTGGGCGGTGCCCTTCCGCTTCGTCTTTCGGGGCGTCGGGCAGGCCGACCCGGACGCGCCGCGCGACGAGGAGTGACGCCGGGCGGGCGCTGTTTGCCTGACGGCAAAGGCGCCCCGCCCACCGTCCCGCGAGGGTCCGCTTCGGGATCCGTCCATACCGCGAAGAAACGAAAACGCCCCGTCCGGTCCGACCGGCGGGGCGTCTTTGTATTCCGGTGCCTCGGGATCGCGCGGATTACCCTGCGGCGCGGTCGGGCTTGAAGCTGATCCGTTCGGACGCGGTGAACCGGCCGCCGGCGGTCTTCTTGATCTTCCCTTCCCGCAGGAGCTGCCCGAAGCTGCGCAGCCGGTCTTCGCGGCTGGATTCGCTGGCTTCGGCCATGCGCACCGTCGACATGAGCTGCGGGCGCGAGAACTGGTCGCGTCCTTCGACGTAGGCCATGTAGGCTGCCGCCGCTTCGAGGAGTTCAGGCAAGTCGGATGCGCCGACCTTTTCCGCGTAGGCGACAAATCCGTCCGCGGAGGCGGCGTCCTCTGCCATGTCATCCTGAGGCGGGAGGTCGGCGACACGGCGGACGCGGCGCGGCCGGACCGGCACGGTGCGGGGCAGCTCGGCGGGTGCGTGCGTGGTCCCGTCGGTGCGGTCCTCGACCCGCTGCTCGGCCACAAGCTTCAGCGGTGCGGGGCGCGTGACCGGGGCCACCTCGGCAGGGCGTTCGGTGCGTGGGGCGGCGGCCTGCGGGCGGCGCGGGCGCACCACGTTGGCCAGATCCTCGCGGTAGGGTTCCTGTTCCTCGGCAGCGTCGGCGCGGCGCCCGAGAAGGCGGTCGGCCTTGGTCGCGGCGACGGCGGCGCGCAGGTGCGCGATCGCCGTGCGGCGGCGGCTGCCCTCGGGCTCTTTCATCTCCGTGTCGGTCTGGTCCATCAGGCGCAGGGTGTCGTCGTCCTCGACCTCGCGCTCTGTCAGCAGGGCGCGTGCGGGGCTTGCCATCTTGACCGTCTTGCGGGCCGTGTCGCGGATCAGCGCCGAGACGGAATCTTCGTCCGCGTCGCCATCGTCCAGCGCATCGGGTGTGGAGACCGGGTTGTCGAGGCGCAGCGGCGCGGTGGCGCGGGGCTGGTCGTCGTCCTCCTCATCGTCCATGGCGTCGTCATCGTCGAGGTAGGTTTCGTCGTCCTCCTCCGCGTAGGCGGCGTCTTCGGTCGCAACCGAGGTGCCATAGGGGGCGTCCCATGTGCCGTCTTCGTCCTCGACCGGCGCGGCGGCCGCCAAGGGTGCACTGTCGTCCTTGTCGTCCCAGTTGTCGAATTCGCCGGCCAGCTCGGCCTTCACCGCTGCCAGTTCGCGGGCCAGTTCGTCCTCTTCCTCGGGTGTGAGGGTGCTGAGGTCAGCCATCGGGACGGCGGCGGGGGCGACGACGGCGCTGTCGTCCTCGTCCTGGACCTCCTCGAACTGGCCAGCTTCGACCGCGCGAAGGAAATCGGCGCGCTTGACCTTCACCACGCGGGCGCGGGGCTGGGGGGTAGGCGAGGCGTCGGGGGCGTCGGTCATGTCCTCGGCGAAGACGTTGTCGACGTCCGGGTTCAGGTAGGGCGCGTCGCGTGCGATATCGTCCTCGGCCTCGTCAGCGGCGAAATCGGTGTCGTGGCGTTCCGTGTCGTCCGCTTCGTCGTAGGGCGCGTCTTCTTCTGTAGAGACGGCCGCGTCCTCGTGGGTATCGTCTTCGAGTCCGGCGAGAGTGGCGGCGATGGAGGCATCGGCTACAAGCGTTTCGTCGTCGTCCTCTTCAGTTTCGCCCAGCAAGCTGGCGATGCTGTCGGCAAAGGCGCTGTCGTCCATCGGTTCGGAGACCGGAGCGCCGGACATGTCGTCGCTCAGAGACTTGTCCGAAAAGACGGAGCTGTCGCGGCTGTCGCTTTCCAGTTCGCCGAGAAGCGCGGAGAGGGCGTCGTCGTCGGTGTCGTCGCCGAAGTCCTCGTCTGTCTCTGCCTCCGCGTGCGCGGGTTGCGACAGGTCGTCCGGCCGGGCGGTCGTCAGGTCATCCGTCGTGTCGACGGTGGCTGTCTCGTCGACGTGAGCGGTGTCGTCCCCGGCGATGGCCGGCACGTCGTCTGCCGCGTCTGCGGTGTCCGGCGTCTCTTCGGCCTCAAGCTGGTCTTCCAGTTCGACGTCGGAGACAAACGCGGGTTCGTCTTCGAAACCGGTGACGGATTCGGCCGCATCGGTGGTTTCTTCGTCCGGCGTTTCCTGCGCGGCTGCTGCGGAGCGGGCTGCCCCGGCGGCGGCGGTGCTGGCCACGACGGCGCGGATGCGGTCGAGCTTCGCCGCAACGCTTGCAGAGGTGGAGGTCCGCGGAGCAGGCGCGGAGACCTCCGGGGCGGGCGAGCCCGCCGTGTCGTCCATGATCCCGGATGCAGCACCGGTCATGTCTGTTTCGTCCAGGTCGACCGTGCGTTCGGTCAGGACAGCGGTCGCCTCGATGGTGTCGTCATCAGGCAGCAGGCCCGCGCTGTCGCGGTCGTCGTCGAAGGTTTCGGGGGCGGTTTCCGGCTGGCGTGCCATCGCGCGGGCCGGACCGGCGGCAAGGGCCGCGGCAAGGGCGCCGGACGAGGCGGCCGCGGCGGAGCCGAGTGTCAGCGTCCCCTCACGACCTTCGGCGGCGAGGCGTTCGCGCATCATTTCGGTCGCAAGTTCCGCATCGAATTGTGGCGGTTCCGCCCCGAAGAAGCGATCGGCGTTGACGACACCGCGAAAGAAATGTGTCGTGTCCTTCACCACGGCGAGCGGATCGTCGAAACCTTCAGCCGTACAGGAGAAGGTGCCGTACGAAACGGTAAGGATTTTGCTCGAACTCACCATGTGCTGCTCACTTTCATTCGGTATACAACAGAGCGTTTACCACGATCACCCGGGCCAAAGCTGACCGAATCTATGCCGTTAAGGGTATCATTTCGTGACCAGATTGTGATCTGTTTCCCAGAAGGCCATTAAGCGGACATGAAGACTAAAATTGTTCAGAGTTCGGGACCAGTCGTGCTGGTCGGCGGTGGAGAGTGCCGCGATGACGCTCTGACTGTTGCGCTTGCCAGCAACAGTCCGGTTGTTGCGGCGGATGGGGGGGCCGCTCAAGTCCTGCGCCTCGGCCATATGCCGGAGGCGGTCTTTGGCGACATGGACTCGCTGTCCGGAGATATCCAGGCGCGATTGGCGCCGGGTGTGCTGCGGCCGGTCCCCGAGCAGGACAGCACCGACTTCGACAAATGCCTGCGCCACATCGAGGCGCCGCTGGTGTTGGGCTACGGGTTTCTGGGCGCGCGGCTGGACCATCAGCTTGCGGCCATGAACGTGCTGGTACGGCGTCCGGACCGGCGCTGCGTGCTGATCGGGCCGGAGGACGTGGTCTGCCTCTGCCCGCCGGAACTGACGCTGGACCTCGGTCCGGGGGAGCGCGTGTCGCTGTTCCCGCTGGCCGAGGCCCGGGGACAGTCGGAGGGGCTGCGCTGGCCGCTGGACGGTCTGCGCTTCTTCCCGGGAGACGCCATCGGCACGTCGAACGAAGCGACAGGCCCGGTGCGTCTGACCTTCGGGACGCCGTCGATGCTGATCATCCTGTCGGTGGCGCACCTGAATGCACTGGTTTCGGGGCTGGAGCACGCGCCGCGGTGGCCCGCTCGCGCATGACGATGTAGAGGCCCGAACCGATGGTGACCGCGACGCCCAGCGTGGCCAGCGGCCCGAGCAGGTCGCCCCAGATCAGGTAGCCCACGAAGGTGGCGAAGGGGATTTCCAGGTATTGCATCGGCGCAAGCGTGCTGGCCGGGGCGTATTTCAGCGCCCAGGACATGGTCAGGTGCGCGGTGCTGCCGACGAGACCCATAAGAGCGATCAGCCCCCAGAGTTGCGGCGTCGGTTCGACCCAGCCGGTGTGGGTCATGGTCTCGGGGGTGAGCGCCATGACCGGTATCAGGATGGCCAGAGCGATGGGGGCCGCCGCCGCCTGCTGGGCGATGGGGTCGAGGCGGCTGCCCAGCTTGCGGCTGAGCAGCATGTAGATCGAGAAGACCAACGCCACGCTCAGCGGAATCAGCGCGGGCGCGCCGACGTCGGCGAAAGCGGGTTGCAGGACGAGGAGCGTGCCTCCGAATCCGACGGCGCAGGCGGCCAGCCGGTGCGGGCCCACGGTTTCGCCAAGGAACAGGTGACCCAGCAGAAGGGCGATGAACGGCATCACGTAGGCGATGGCGATGGCGTCGGCGAGCGGCAGGTAAAGCAGCGACGTCACCACCAAGGCAATGCCCGCGATGTGCATCAACGTGCGCAGGAAGAGCAGCCCGAAGGTGCCCGCGCTCATCCGCCACGACCTGCGCAGGACAAGCGACAGGGGCACCAGCACGATGGCCTGCGCGACGAAGCGCAGGGTGGTGATCTGGCCGACCGAAAGATGAGGGCCGAGGAGCTTGGCAAGCGCATCGCCGAACGGGGCGAGAAAACAGAAAGCGAGCATCAGACCGATGCCGAGAAGGGGACGATCACTGGACATGGGGCGACCCTATGGGGCGGCGCCGACCGGGTCCAGACGGATGGCGCTCAAAAACCGCGGGCGGTCCGAAGGCGGGACTGGCGGGCGGGCCGGGTTTCACCCGGACGCTCGCGCTGCGCGCATCGCCCCACCCGCCATCCCGCAGGCCGCGCCTCGGGTGTCTGCGTCAGGGGCGTCCGGGTCACAGGGGCAGGTCCGGGGCGGGTCAGGGGGGCGGCGGCGGCGCGCGGTCGGGGATGTCCGACAGGCGGCTTTCACGTGCGATGTTGTAGAGGCCAGACGCGATGATGATCGCGATGCCGAGGAAGGTCAGCGGGGTCGGCAGGTCTCCGAAGATCAGGAACCCGACGATGGTCGCGCCGATGATCTCGAAGTACTGCAGCGACGCGACGGTCCCCGCCGGGATCAGCCGCAGCGCGAAGGTCAGGAACACGTGCGAGATCGTGGCGACGGTCCCGACGGCGATGAGGGTCATCCAGGCGAAGGGGCTGGGCCAGACCGGGTCGACATATGTCAGGCCGGTGCCGTCGAGCAACAGCATTGGCGGGACGGTCAGCACGCTGGCGGCCAGCGCGGTGTGTGCCTGCAGCACCAGCGGATGCGCCCTTTGCGACATGGACCGTGTCATCAGAATGTAGATCGCGAACATCAGCGCGGTGGCGAGCGGCAGCAGCGCCACGGCACCCAGGTCGGCAAAGCTGGGCCGGATCACCAGGAGCGCGCCGCCGAATCCCACGAGGCTGGCGAGGCTGCGGCGCCAGCCGATCGGCTCTTTCAGGAAGACCGCGCCCAGGAGCGTCACGATGAAGGGCGAGACGAAGAAGATCGCGATGGCGTCGGCCACCGGCATGAAGCGCAGGGCGGTGAAGAAACAGTAGGTGGCCAGTGTCAGCGTGGCGGCGCGGGCCAGGTGGAAGAGGCCGTCACGGACCGTGGTGCGGGATGGCAGCGACAGCGCCATCACCAGCGGGTAGAGCAGCAGCACCTGCACACCGAAGCGGAAGGCGAGGATCTGGGTGACTGGAACCTCCGGCGGGGTGGCCTTGGCCGAGGCGTCCATGACCGGCGCCAGCGCACAGAAGACCAGCATGAAGAAGATGCCGAGCGTGGTGTTCCTGCGGTCCATGGTCGTCCTGTCTTTCGTCGTGTCGGGCGCGCATCGCCCGGATGGGCCATGCGCCTTGCCCCCGTGTTGTGACCGGTTCAGGGCAGAAGTGCCAGCCAGACGGCGGCGGTCAGCACCGAAAGCAGCGTGGCGAACAGCACGCCGGAGGCCGCGACGCGGCGGGCGCGGCCGTACATGTTGGCGAAGACGTAGGTGTTGATGCCGGGCGCCATGGCCGCGGTCAGCACGGCGGACCGGAAAGCGCCATTGGAGAGGCCGGTCAGCGTTCCCATCGTCCAGGTGATCGCCGGGTGCAGGATCAGGGAGACCGCGCAAATCATCGCGATCACCCGAAAGTCGCCCTGGGGCCGGTAGCGGAACATCACGCCGCCCATGCCGAACAGCGCGGCGGGCAGCGCCGAGCGGACCATCATGTCGAGTGCATCGGTGATGACCGCGGGCAACTGCACGCTCGCCAGGTTGGCGAAGAGGCCGAGCAGGATGCCGATGACCAGCGCGTTGCGGAACATCGCACGCACGACCATGGCGGGCAGCTTCGAGTTGGGTGTGCCTGCGCCACGAGCCCGGACGATCTCCATCGCGGTGATGCCGATGCCGTAGCAGATCGGCGAGTGCAGGGCGATGATCAGGTAGTTGGCGGCCAGCGCGTCCGTGCCGAAGGCGCGCTCGGTGATTGGCAGGCCGAGCATGACGGAGTTGGCGAAGAGGCAGCAGAACCCGATGGCCACGCAGTCTTCCCAGTCGCGGTGGAAGACGAGGCGCGCGCCCAGCAGGCCGACGGTGAAGCAGGTCACCGAGCCGGTGTAGAAGGAGAGGAGGATGAAGGGGTCGATCTCGGGGCCGAGGTCCAGCGTCCAGAGCGCGCGGAAGAGCAGGCAGGGGATGGCGTAATGCTGGGTGTACTTCATCAGCCCGTCGACGGCGGTGTCGCCGAACCCGCCTTTCCACGCGGCGAGGTAGCCCGCGCCGATGACGAGGAAGACGGGCAGGATGACGCTGAGAAGCGCGAACATGGTCAGGTCGATCCGGTTGTCATGCGGCTGTGCCCGCGCGTCGGCCAGGGACATGCGGTTGTGCCGGGCGGGTTTGCGCCGCGCTGCGCGCGTCGCGGTGGCGCGCCGGTGCGGCCGGGCGCCCGGTTCTGGACGCGTGTCCGGACGGCGGGGGCTGGTGCCTCCGGCGGAGGTATTTCAGGCCAAGATGAAGGGTATCGTGTCGCGTCGGCGTGGCGGTGCGCCCGGACGCCCGGTCAGTCCGCATAGCTGATGGTCATGCCGTCGTGCGCCGGTGTGACATGCGCGGGCGTTTCGGCGGCCACGGTGTCGTGGTCGAGGTCGATGTGCATGTTTGTCAGGACGGCGCGTTTCGGCGCGGCGCGTGCGATCCATTCGAGTGCGAGGTCGAGATGGGCGTGCGTGGGATGCGGCGTGCGGCGCAGGGCGTCGAGGATCCAGCAGTCGAGGTTTTCGAGATGCGGCCAGACGTCGTCCGGGATGCGGATCACGTCGGGCAGGTAGGCGAGGTTTCCGATGCGGAAGCCGAGCGCGTCGATGCTGCCGTGGTTGACCCTGAAGGGGGTCAGGGCGATAGCGCCGCCCGCGCCGTCGATGGTGAAGGTGCCGTCTATAGTGTGCAGGTTGAGGATGGGCGGGTAGGGCGAGCCTTCGGGCTGGATGAAGGCGTAGCCGAAGCGCGCGATCAGGTCGTTCTGGGTGTCGCCGTCGGCCCAGACGTCCAGCCGCTGGCGGGTGTTGAAGACGATCTGGCGCAGGTCGTCGAGCCCGTGCGTGTGGTCCGCGTGGGCGTGTGTCCATGCCACGGCATCGAGATGACCCACACGGGCGTCGAGCAGTTGCTCGCGCATGTCGGGGGTGGTGTCGATCAGGACGCGGGTCGTGCCTTCGTCGGTGGTCCGTTCCACCAGCAGCGAACAACGGCGGCGGCGGTTGCGCGGGTTGGCCGGGTCGCATTCGCCCCAGTGGCCGCCGAGGCGTGGCACGCCCCCGGACGAACCGCAGCCGAGGATGGTGAAGCGCAAGGTCGCGCTCATGCAGGTGCCTCGCTGGCCGGTTCTCCTTGCCATGCGGCGGCCTTGGCGAAGAGGCGGTCGAAGTTGGCCTCGGTGCGGGCGGCGAATTCTGCGTAGGAAAGGCCGAAGACCTCGGCGCCCTTTTCGGCGGTGTGCACGACGTAACCCGGTTCGTTGCGCTTGCCGCGATTGGGCGGCGGGGCGAGGTAGGGGCTGTCGGTTTCCACGAGGATGCGGTCGAGGGGCGCGGCGGCGAAGATGTCGCGCAGGTCCTGGCTTTTGGGGAAGGCGGCGATGCCGGACATGGACAGGTAGAAGTCCAGGTCGAGGGCGGCCTTCGCCAGTTCGGCGGAGGAGGAGAAGCAGTGCATCACGCAGGTATAGGGCGCGGCGCGGTAGCCTTCGGTCAGGATGCGGGCCATGTCGTCGTCGGCCGCGCGCGCGTGTATGATGAGTGGCAGGCCGGTGACCTGCGCCGCTTCTATATGAATGCGCAGGCTCCGTTTCTGGATGTCGGCGCTTTCGGCGGTGTAGTGGTAGTCGAGGCCGGTTTCGCCGATGCCCACGAATTTCGGGTGTCGGGCCAGCTCGACCAGCATGTCGGTGGTGACCGGCGGGTGGTCGGCGGCGCTCATGGGGTGGACACCCGCCGCGTAGAAGACGGCGTCGTTCTGCTCGGCGATGGCGCGGACTTCGGGTTCGTTGGCGAGTTTGGTGCAGATCGTGACCATGCGGTGCACGCCGGCGTCGAGCGCGCGGGCTATGACCTCGGGCCGGCTGTCCGAGAAATCCGGGAAATCGAGGTGACAATGGCTGTCGGTGATGCGGGGCGTCGTCATGGGGCCTCCTTTGCGCCCGGTATCTAGGAGCGTGCCGGGAGGGTCAAGATGAGCGTCCCACGGGATCCCATGGGACGGCATGGCCGGTGATGCGTGGGAATGCATGGGACAGGGGTGGTTTCGCCGAATCCTCTGCGTGCGACTCGGCTGGAATTGGCCGAGTCGCAGAGATTCACGGCGAGGTGAGATGATTCTCTGTGGATAAGGCCGTATATCTGGCACTGATTTGTGACAAAAAAGATCCACATTCATGGTGGGGCTGCAATCATATGGGAAACTGTGGGAAAAAATTTTGGGTGCTGAAGTCGCCTACATCTTGTTGAGAGTTTCCCGCTTTTACACCAGATCGGGCAAGAATGTGGCCAAAATCGGCACAAAATCTTGCTCCGGAGCGGTCCGCAGCACCAGATGAAGGGTGCGGTTTCCGCGAATTCCTGTTGCCTCCCATGATTTCCCATGGCAAACCTAACTCACACGAAGAGAGACGGGCAAACGAGGCGCTAACGACCTCACACCGAACTCCAAAAACAACAATAGCAGGTTTCATACAGGCGCCCGCTTTCTTCGTGAACAAAGAGATCCGGCGCGCGGGCGAGCAGACATCCCCCCAGGTGGCGCGCGCAGTCGGAGACACCCGCGATGCGGGTCAGCGGCGGGTTGATCAGTGGCAGCAGATCAACCCGCCGCATTTACGTTTTTAGGGGGCTTGGAGGGCCGAGGGCAGTGGGCCGCAGGCTGAGGTTCAGAGGCGAAAGTCGACACAAGGTCGATACGAAGGGGCGGGTCTCGATCCCGGCCTCTTTTCGCCGTGTCCTCGAGCAAGGCGACCCCGACTGGACCGAGGGCCTGAATCCGAACTTCGTGATCGTGTACGGCGACCACCGCCGCAAGTACCTTGAATGCTTCACCATTCAGGAGATGGAAGCGGTCGAGGACAAGATCTCGTCCAAGCCGCGCGGATCGCAGGAACGCAAGCTGCTGGAGCGGCTCTATTCCACCCAGTCCATGACGACCAGCGTCGACGAGACCGGGCGCATCGTGCTGCCCGCAAAGCTGCGCGCCAAGATCGGCATCAGCGACGAGGCCTACTTTGCCTCCAACGTCGATACCTTCCAGATCTGGCAGCCCGCCACTTACGAGGCGGAGGAACTGGCGCAGACCGAGGAGTATCTCGACGACCTGCCCGACGACTTCGATCCGGCGCAATTGCTGGATGGGGCGGGGCTGTAAATGGCAGCCGCGGATCGCATCCAGGGGGAGGCACCGCACGTTCCCGTCCTGCTGGCACCGCTGTTGCGAGAGGTCGCGCCGGTCCGCGGCGTCTGGATCGACGGGACCTTCGGCGCGGGCGGCTATGCACGCGGATTGGTGGAGGCCGGGGCGGAGCGCGTCATCGGCATAGACCGCGATCCGCTGGCGCACGAAATGGCGGCGGCGTGGCTGGACGACTGGCCGGCAATCTCCCTTGTTCGGGAAAATTTCTGCAATATGGACAAGGTCGCCGACAGTGCCGATGGTGTGGTGCTGGATCTTGGCGTGTCGTCCATGCAGCTCGATCTGGCCGAGCGCGGATTTTCGTTCATGCGGGACGGGCCGCTCGACATGCGGATGGGGCAGGCGGGGCCGACGGCGGCCGATCTTGTAAATGACTTGTCTGAGAGCGAACTGGCGGACGTTCTTTATGTATACGGTGAAGAGCGGCAGTCGCGCCGGATCGCCCGCCGGATCGTGGAGCATCGCCCGTTTTTGACGACGCTGGAACTGGCCGGGCTGATCGAGCGGACGATCGGACGCACCAAGCCGGGTCAGGCCCATGCGGCCACCCGCAGTTTCCAAGCGCTCCGGATCGCGGTGAACGGTGAATACGAAGCGCTCTGGCAGGGGCTGATGGCGGCGGAACGGGTGCTGAAGCCCGGCGGCATGCTGGCGGTGGTCACCTTCCATTCGGTCGAAGACCGGATGGTGAAGCGTTTCCTGCAGTTGCATGGCGACAGGAAACGCCACGTCAACCGGTATGCCACCGAGACGCCCGAGGCCGAGGCGCCGTTCGAGATCGTCACGCGCAAGGCCGTCGGACCGGACAAGGACGAGCTGACCGCGAACCCGCGCGCACGGTCAGCCAAGCTTCGCGTGGCGCGCCGCACCGACCTGCCCGCCGAGGCGGTCGCCGCGGACGAGATTGCCATGCCCATGCTCAAAGCGACTACAAAGGGGAAAAACTGATATGCGCACGCTGTTGTTCATCCTTTCGGCGCTGGCGGTGATCGGCTCGGGCTACTGGGCCTACCGCGAGAACTACCAGACGCAGGACGAGCTGGACCACGTCGCCGGACTGCGCCGCGAAATCGGCGCGGCGCGCGAACGGCTGTCGATCCTGAGGGCGGAGTGGGCCTATCTCAACCGCCCCGACCGTTTGCGCGACCTGGCCGAGATGAACTTCGACAAGCTGCAGCTTCTGTCCCTGCGTCCCGACCAGTTCGGGCTGATCGTGCAGGTGGCCTATCCGCTGCCGCCGGAGCTGACCCTGGACGGGGTCGAGGAAGTCACCACGAGGGGAGCGACCAACCCATGACACGCGTGCCGTTGCGCCCGTTGGCGCGCATTCTCGAAGCCCGTCGCAAGGGCGAGAACCCGGACGCCATCGAGAAGGAAAACCGCCGCATCCGCCACGAGGCGATGCGCGACAGGATGCGCCTGCGCGCCGAGGGCCGGCTGCTGGTGCTGGCGATGATGTTCTTCTGTGCCTACGGGGTGATCGGGGCGCGCATGGGCATGTTGTCGGCCTCCGAACCCGAAGAGCCGCGGGCCCAGACCTCGGGCGCCTCGATCATCGCCAGCCGCGCCGACATCGTGGACCGCCACGGGCGTATCCTTGCGACCAACATGTCGACGCATTCGCTTTATGCGCACCCCAACCAGATGATCGACCCGGAGCGCGCGGCATTGCGGTTGGCCGAGATCTTCCCGGATCTCGACGGCGAGAAGCTGGCCAAGCGGTTCATGGACCCCAAGCGCAAGTTCCTGTGGGTGAAGAAGAAACTGAGCCCCGAGCAGATGCAGGCCGTGCATGACATCGGTGAGCCGGGGCTGCTGTTCGGTCCGCGCGAGATGCGGCTTTATCCCAACGGCGCACTGGCATCGCACGTTCTGGGCGGTGCCTCCTTCGGGGCAGAGGGTGTGCATTCCGCAGAGGTGATCGGCACCGCGGGGATCGAGAAGTTCTTTGACAAGGACCTGCGCGATCCCGCCCGCGAGGGTGTGCCGCTGACCCTGTCCATCGACCTGACGGTTCAGGCGGCGGCAGAGGAAGTGCTGAACGCGGGTATGAAACTGATGAACGCCAGGGGCGCGGCCTCTGTCCTTCTGGATGTGCACACCGGAGAGGTGCTGGCCATCGTGTCGCTGCCGGATTTCGACCCGAACGACCGTCCGCGCCCGCCGACCGAAGGCAGCCCGTCCGACTCGCCGCTGTTCAACCGTGCGGTACAGGGCGTGTACGAGCTGGGCTCGACCTTCAAGATCTTCGCCGCCGCGCAGGCCATGCAGCTTGGGCTGGTCAATTCGAGCACGGTGATCGACACCTCGCCGCCCTTCAAGGTCGGGGGCCACCGGATCGGCGAGTTCCAGAACCACAACTACGGCAAGCTGTCGGTCGAGAAGATCATCGTGAAGTCCTCGAACCGGGGCACGGGCAAGCTGGCGCTGGCCATCGGCCCGACCCGCCAGCAGGACTTCCTGAAGGCTTTGGGCCTGTTCGACGCGACGCCGCTGGAGATCGTCGAGGCCTCCGGGGGCAAGCCGCTCTGGCCGTCGCGCTGGACCGATCTTTCGGCGGTGACGATTTCTTACGGGCACGGGATTTCCACGACACCGCTGCACCTTGCGGCCGGATACGCGGCCATCGCCAACGGCGGTCACATCGTGAAACCGACGCTGCTGAAGCAGTCCGGCCCGCGTTACCAGGATGTGATCCTGCGCGAGGATGTGGCCCATGATGCGCTGCACATGCTGCGGCAGGTTGTGGCCAGCGAGGACGGCACGGCCTCCTTCGCGGAGGTGCCCGGCTACCACGTGGGCGGCAAGACCGGCACGGCGGACAAACCGAAGGAGCGCGGGGGCGGTTACTACAAGGACAAGGTCATCGCGACCTTCGCCTCGATCTTCCCGGCAAACGATCCGAAATACGTGCTGGTGGTGACGCTGGACGAACCGGTGGAGACCTCGGGCGCCAAGCCGCGCCGCACCGCGGGCTGGACGGCAGTGCCGGTCGCGGCCGAGATGATCGGCAGGATCGCGCCGCTGTTGGGCTTGCGTCCGGACTATGAAACGGGGCAATTGGACATGAGCATGAATGCCTCGGACTAGGGATCTGGCCGCCGCCGGGGCAGGGGGAAATGTGCCAGCGAAAAGCCGGGAAATCTAAGATGTCGTCTGACGGGACAGTGGTGAAAAGCCTGAGGGATCTGGGCCTGACGGCCCGGGGCGGGCGCGACGTCAAGGTCACCGACCTTGCTGTCGACAGCCGCGATGTGCGGGAAGGTTACCTGTTCGCCGCCCTGCCGGGCACGCGCGTCCACGGGGCCGAATTCATCCAGTACGCGCTGCGGATGGGCGCGGGGGCGGTGCTGACGGATGCCGCCGGGGCGAAGATCGCCGCGGATGTGCTGGGCGGTGCCGACGCGGCGCTGATCGTGGCCGAAGATCCGCGCCAGGCGCTGGCCTATACATCCGCCCTGTGGTTCGGCGCGCAGCCCGAGACCATGGTGGCGGTGACCGGGACCAACGGCAAGACGTCCGTGGCGACCTTCACGCGTCAGATCTGGCAGGAGCTGGGATTGCGCGCGGTCAACTTGGGCACCACGGGGGTCGAGGGCGACTGGACCGCGCCGCTGAAACACACCACGCCGGAGCCAATCACCTTGCACCGGATGCTGGCCGGTGCGGCGGAGTCGGGCGTGACCCACGCCGCGATGGAGGCCTCGTCCCACGGCTTGTCGCAGCGGCGGCTCGACGGGGTGCAACTGATGGCGGCGGGGTTCACGAACTTCACGCAGGATCACCTCGACTATCACGCGAGCTTCGAGGACTACTTTGCCGCAAAGGCGGGGCTTTTCGCCCGTGTCCTTCCGGAGGACGGGGTGGCCGTCATCAACATCGACGATCCGCGCGGCGTCGACATGGTGGCGATTGCGCGGGCGCGCGGGCAGGAGGTGCTGACCGTGGGCCGCGAAGCTGCGGACATCTGTCTGGAGGCGCAGCGCTTCGACGCCACGGGCCAGGAGATCCGGCTGAGTTTCGAGGGCGAAGTGCGTCAGGAGCGGCTTGGCCTGATCGGCGGTTTCCAGGCCGACAACGTCCTGCTGGCGGCGGGGCTGGTCATCGCCTGCGGCGGCGACCCGGACGACGTCTTCGATGTGTTGCCGATGCTTGGCACGGTGCGCGGGCGCATGCAGCTTGCCGCGATGCGCGACAATGGCGCGGCGGTCTTCGTCGACTATGCCCATACGCCGGATGCGGTGGCGACGGCCATCAAGGCGCTGCGCCCGCATGTCATGGGACGGCTCGTGGCCATTGTCGGGGCCGGCGGCGACCGGGACAAGGGCAAGCGGCTCCTGATGGGTCAGGCGGCGGCAGAGTTCGCCGACAGCGTGATCGTGACGGACGACAACCCGCGCTCGGAGGACCCGGCGTCGATCCGCGCCATGGTCATGGAGGGCGCCCCGGAGGCGCTGGAAGTGGGCGACCGGGCAGAAGCGATCCTGCGCGGCGTCGACGCCCTCGGGCCGGGGGATGCCCTGCTCATTTGCGGCAAGGGGCATGAAAGCGGGCAGATCGTGGGTGACACGGTCTTTCCCTTCGACGACGCGGAGCAGGCCAGCGTTGCCGTGTCGGCATTGGACGGAAAGGGCCTGTGATGCTCTGGACGGCGGCAGAGGCGGCGGCGGCCACCGGCGGACGCGTGGCGTCAGACTGGGTGGCGTCGGGCGTGTCGATCGACACGCGCAGCATCGCACCCGGTGATCTGTTCGTGGCGCTGAAGGCGGCGCGGGACGGGCATGACTTCGTCGCTCAGGCGCTTGAGAAAGGCGCGGCTGCGGCGCTGGTCAGCCGCATTCCCGAGGGTGTGGACAACTCTGAAAAGCTGTTGCTGGTCGATGACGTGCAGACCGGACTTGAAGCGTTGGGCGAAGCAGCCCGCGCGCGGTTCGGCGGGCGTGTCGTGGCAGTGACCGGATCGGTGGGGAAGACCTCTACCAAGGAGATGCTGCGCACGGTGCTGTCGGAGCAGGGCACGGTCCACGCGGCCGAGAAATCCTACAACAACCACTGGGGCGTGCCGCTGACGCTGGCGCGGATGCCGAAGGACGCCGATTTCGCGGTGATCGAGATCGGCATGAACCATCCCGGAGAAATCGCACCGCTGGCCCGCATGGCCCGGCCGCATGTCGCGATGGTCACCATCGTCGCGCCCGCGCACCTTGCCGCCTTCGAGAACCTCGAAGGCATCGCGCGGGAAAAGGCGTCGATCTTCGAGGGGCTGGAGCCGGACGGAATCGCGATCTACAACGGCGATCTGGCGGTCAGCGGCATCCTGCGCGACAAGGCCGCCGAGACTGCACGGAAGTCGATCTCCTTCGGCGAAACGGCGGGCACGCATCACCGCCTGACCTCGGTCCAGGTCATGGACGCCTGCACCGTGGCAACGGGCCGGGCGTGGCGCGTTCCACTGTTGTTCAAGGTGATGGTGCCGGGGCGGCACTTCGCGATGAACGCGATGGGTGTGATGGCGGTGATCTCGGCACTGCGGCTCGACCGGGCACTGGCGGTCAACGCCCTGGCGCAGTGGAACCCGGGCGCGGGGCGCGGCCTGCGCGAACAGATCCGGCTGGACCCTGTGGACGACCGTCTGACCCTGGAACTCATTGACGACGCTTACAATTCGAACCCGGCGAGCCTGGGTGCGGCGCTGGAGGTGCTGGCCGCCGCCGGAACCCACGACCACGTGGGGCGCCGCGACAAGGGGCGCCGGATTGCCTACTTGGGCGACATGAAGGAACTGGGCGCGCAGGAAGTCACGCTGCACGAGGCGCTGGCCACCAGCCCGTGGATCGAGAAGATCGACCTCGTGCATTGCGTCGGTCCGCTGATGCGTGCGCTGTGGATGAAGCTGCCGCGCGAGAAGCGCGGACACTGGACCGAGACCGCCGACAAGATGGCGGAAGGGGTTGTCCGCGACCTTGACGCAGGCGACGTCGTGTTGGCCAAGGGATCGCTTTCGATGGGGCTGGGGCGCGTGGTTGACGCGATCCGGAAAATGCGCCAAGCCCCCGCAGATGTGGACGGTTGAGAGGACCAAGCATGCTTTACTGGCTGGCCGAACTCAGTGACGGCGGCGATCTGTTCAACCTGTTTCGCTATATCACTTTCCGGGCCGGTGGCGCCTTCCTGACCGCGCTGGTCTTCGGCTTCCTCTTCGGGCTTCCGCTGATCAACGTGCTGCGCAAGCGGCAGGGCAAGGGGCAACCGATCCGCACAGACGGGCCGGAGGGCCACTTCGTCAAGGCGGGCACGCCGACGATGGGCGGCCTGCTGATCATCGGCGCTCTGGTGACCTCGACACTGCTGTGGGCGCGGCTCGACAACCCGTTCGTGTGGATCGTGCTGTTCGTCACCATGGCCTTCGCCGCCATAGGTTTCGCCGACGACTATGCCAAGGTGTCCAAGCAGAACTCGGCCGGTGTGCCGGGAAAGGTGCGGCTTTTGCTGGGTTTCCTGATCGCCGGGATCGCCGGGTTCTGGGCCGCGGCCTACCACCCGACCGAGTTGAGCTATCAGCTTGCCCTGCCGATTTTCAAGGACACGCTTATCAACATGTCCTTCCTGTTCATCCCCTTCGCGATGTTCGTGATCGTGGGCGCGGCCAACGCCGTGAACCTGACGGACGGGCTGGACGGGCTGGCGATCATGCCGGTGATGATCGCGACCTCGACGCTGGGGATCATCGCCTATGCCGTGGGGCGGGTCGACTTCACCGAGTACCTCGACGTGCACTACGTGCCCGGCACCGGCGAGATCCTGATCTTCGCCGCGGGCGTCGTGGGCGGCGGTCTTGGCTTCCTGTGGTACAACGCGCCTCCGGCGGCGGTCTTCATGGGCGACACAGGGTCGCTCGCCCTGGGCGGTGCGCTGGGGGCGATCGCGGTCGCCACCAAGCACGAGATCGTTCTGGGCATCGTCGGCGGGCTGTTCGTGGTGGAGGCGTTGAGCGTGATCATCCAGGTGCTCTACTTCAAGCGCACCGGCAAACGGGTGTTCCTGATGGCGCCGATCCACCACCACTACGAAAAGAAGGGCTGGGCAGAGCCGACCATCGTGATCCGCTTCTGGATCATCTCGCTGATCCTCGCCATCATCGGCCTTGCGACGCTGAAAGTACGCTGACGCAAAGGAGCGCGCGTGCCGCGCGCGCAGGTTGTCTCGTCATCGGCCTGCGGCCTCTTCCTCGGGCCGCATCCGTCCACTCTGGGAGCGAAAGATGATACCTGTTCAAGGATTTGAAGGGGCGACCGTCGCCGTTCTGGGACTGGGACGTTCCGGTCTGGCGGCAGCGCGGGCGCTGCGCGCGGGCGGCGCTCAGGTGGTGGTCTGGGACGACACGCCCCGGGCGCGCGCGGCCGCCGAGGCAGACGGCTTCGAGGTGCGCGAACTGAACCGCGAGAGCGCCTTCGACGACGTGGCCTGCCTTGTGACCTCGCCCGGCATTCCGCATCTCTACCCGGCGCCGAACCCGGCGACCGCCGCCGCGCTGAAGGCGGGCGTGCCGGTCGACAACGACATCGGGTTGTTCTTCCGTTCCTTCGGGGCGGACTTCGACAGATTCGAGAGGCCGCCGCGCGTGGTGGCCGTGACCGGGTCGAACGGCAAGTCGACCACCTCGGCGCTGATCCACCATATCCTGACCGCCAGCGTGCGCAGCAGCCAGCTGGCGGGGAACATCGGTCGCGGCGTGCTGGACATCGACCCGCCGGAAGACGGCGGCGTCGTCGTACTGGAGCTGTCGTCCTACCAGACGGAGCTGGCGCGGGCGCTGACGCCGGACGTGGCGGTGTTCACCAACCTGTCGCCGGACCACCTGGACCGGCACGGCGGCCTTGGCGGCTACTTCGCGGCCAAGCGGCGACTCTTCGCAGAGGGTGGGCCGGATCGGTGCGTGATCGGCGTGGACGAGGTCGAGGGTCAGTTCCTGGCCGGACAGATGGCCGAGGGGCGTGCCGACGACCGGGTGATCCGGGTCGCGACGCACAAGCTGACCGGGCCGGGCTGGATGGTCTTTGCCCGCAAGGGGTTCTTGTCGGAGTGGCGCAAGGGCCGGCAGATCGCGTCGGTCGATCTGCGCGATGTGGCCGGTTTGCCTGGTGCGCACAACCATCAGAACGCCTGTGCCGCCTGGGCCGCCTGCCGTTCGTTGGGTCTTGGCCCGCGCGAGATCGAGGCGGGGCTAAGGTCCTTTGCCGGGCTGCCGCACCGGTCGCAGCGCATCGCTGAGCAGGGCGGGGTGATCTTCGTCAACGATTCCAAGGCGACCAACGTGGATTCCGCGTTGAAGGCCTTGCTGGCCTTCGACCGCATCCGCTGGGTCTGTGGCGGGCTGATGAAGGAGGGCGGGCTTGCGGCGCTTGAACCGGGGCTGAACCACGTGGCGAAGGCCTATGTGATCGGGCGCGAACCCGAGGGGTTCGCCCTGCAACTGGGCGGCGTCGAAGCCGAACTTTGCGGCACGATGGACCAGGCCGTGGCGCGGGCGGCGGAGGATGCGCAGCCCGGAGACGTTGTGCTGCTTGCGCCTGCCGCGGCCAGTTTCGACCAGTACGACAACTTCGAGAAGCGCGGAGAGGATTTTGTGGCGAACGTTCAGAAGGTTCTGGCGAAAGGCTAATGTCCGTGCGCGGCGATGGCCTGGCCTGCCGCCACGCCAGAGGACCACGCCCACTGGAAGTTGTAACCGCCGAGCCAGCCGGTGACGTCCACCGCCTCTCCGATTGTGTATAGTCCTGGAAGGTGCTTCGACATGAGTGTCTTGCTGTCCAGCCCTTCTGTGGATATCCCGCCCAGCGTAACCTCGGCCGTGCGGTAGCCTTCGGTGCCGGTGGGTTTCAGGAGCCAGCGGTGCAGCCTGTCCGCCAGCGCGTCGATCCGCTTGTCGGACAGATCGGCCAGGTTGATGCTTGCGGGTTCTTCCAACGGCAGGAAACCGACGAGTTTCGAGGGCAGTAGCGCCGAAAGCTCAGTCGACAGTGCGCGGCGGCCCGCTTCCTGACGCTTTGCCTTGAGCACGGCGGCCAGATCTGTGCCGGGCAGCAGATCGACGCATACGTTCTCTCCCTCGCGCCAGTAGCTGCTGATCTGGAGAACGGACGGGCCGGACAGGCCGCGATGGGTGAACAGCAGCGCCTCGTCGAAGGAGGTGCCGCCGGCGGACACGCGCGCGGGGACGGAGACGCCCGCGAGCGGCGCAAAGGGCTGGCCGTCGAAGGTGAAGGGGACGAGGGCGGGGCGCGTCTCCACCATCTGGTGGCCGAACTGTCGTGCGACGTCGTAGGCAAGGCCCGTGGCACCCATCTTCGGGATGGACTTGCCGCCGGTGGCGAGCACCAGCACGGGAGAGACGACTTCGACCGTCTGCCCATCGCGATCAAGCCGGACGCGGAACCGCCCGTCGGCGTGGGTCACCTCCTGCACCTGGGTCTGCAGCCACAACCGGGCGCCCGCCTTCTCCATCTCGGCCCGCAGCATCGCCACGATCTGCGTCGCCTTCTCGTCGCAGAAGAGCTGGCCAAGCGTCTTTTCGTGCCATGATATCCCGTGGCGCGAGACCAGCTCGACGAAGTCCCACTGGGTGTAGCGTGACAGCGCCGATTTGCAGAAATGCGGGTTCTGCGACAGGAACTTGTGCGGTTCGATCTCAAGGTTGGTGAAGTTGCAGCGCCCGCCGCCGGAAATTCGGATCTTCTCGCCCGGTGACTTGGCATGGTCCACAACGATCACGTCCGGCCCGGCGTGGGCGGCGGCCATCATGCCCGCGGCGCCGGCGCCGAGGATCAGCACCCTGCATTGCATCTGTCTGCCTGCCATTCCGCGCGCCGCTCCCGGTTTGTCTGTGCTCCAGATATCCCCGAAGGCGTTCCGGGGCAAAGTCGCGTGACGGGGAACGCGCGCCTGCGCGGCGGCCCGGTCACGAAGCGCTGCCATAACGGGATTTTTCTGGAGTTGGAATGTCTTCTGCGATAGACTGGCTCTCAGACCCGGACAACCGGGCGTACCTGAGGCAGACGAGCGGTGCTCTCATGACAGAAATGGTTTACGGCGCGGTCCCGGTGACGGGCGGCGAACCCGTGCTGCCCAAGTGGTGGCGCACGGTCGACAAATGGAGCCTGGGCTGCATCCTCACGCTTTTCGCGGTGGGGATCCTGCTGGGTCTCGCGGCATCCGTACCGCTGGCGGAGCGCAACGGGCTGAGCCCTTTCCACTACGTGCAGAGGCAGGCGTTCTTTGGCGGGCTGGCGATGGTCGCGATGATGCTGACTTCGATGATGTCGCCGACCGTTGTGCGCCGTCTGGCGGTGGTCGGTTTCCTCGTCAGTTTCGTGGCGCTGGCTTTCCTGCCGGTGCTGGGGACCGACTTCGGCAAAGGGGCGGTCCGCTGGTACAGCCTTGGGTTCGCCTCTGTCCAGCCGTCTGAATTCCTGAAACCCGTGTTCGTCATTGTCGCTGCTTGGTTTCTTGCCGCCGGGCAGGAGCTGAGCGGCCCTCCGGGGCGGCTTTATTCCTTCGTGATGATGGTGACGATCGTGCTGATGCTGGCGATGCAGCCGGACTTCGGCCAGGCCTCCCTGATCCTGTTCGCCTGGGGCGTGATGTGGTTCGTGGGCGGCGCGCCGATGGTGCTGCTGGTGGGGCTTGCCGGTCTCGTGGTGGCCGGCGGTACGCTGGCCTACAACTCGTCCCAGCACTTCGCCCGCCGCATCGACGGCTTCCTGACACCCGAGGTCGATCCGACCACGCAGCTTGGCTATGCCACCAACGCCATCCGCGAAGGCGGTTTCTTCGGCGTCGGCGTGGGCGAGGGGACGGTGAAGTGGTCCTTGCCCGACGCGCACACAGACTTCATCATCGCCGTCGCGGCCGAGGAATACGGCCTTGTCATGGTGCTGGTCATCCTGTCGCTTTACGCCACCATCGTGGTACGCAGCTTTATCCGGCTGATGCGCGAGCGTGACCCGTTCATCCGGCTCGCCGGGACGGGGCTGGCCGCGATCTTTGGCGTGCAGGCGATGATCAACATGGGCGTGGCGGTGCGGCTTCTGCCCGCGAAGGGCATGACCCTGCCATTCGTCAGCTACGGCGGCTCGTCCCTGATTGCCGGGGGGATCGCCGTGGGGATGCTTCTTGCGCTGACACGCGCCCGTCCGCAGGGAGAAATCGGCGATATCTTGCGCGCCCGCGCGCGCTGAACGCAACATCCACCCCCGGTGCCCGTTGGCGTTATGGACGCAAGGCGGGCTCTGGTATAAGGGGCCGCTGATACGCATACGGGAGATCGGAATGGCGGAGCGACGGCCCTTGTTGGTCATGGCGGCGGGTGGCACCGGGGGACATATGTTCCCCGCGCAGGCCCTGGCCGAGATCATGCTGGACCGCGGATGGCGCGTGAAGCTGTCGACCGAGGCCCGCGGTGCCCGCTACACCGGCGGCTTCCCCGAGGGTGTCGAGATCGAGCAGGTGCCCTCTGCGACCTTCGCGAGGGGCAATGTGCTGGCCAAGGCGGGTGTGCCCTTCAAGGTCGCGGGCGGTGTGCTGTCCGCGATGCGCAAGATGCGGCGCGACCGCCCCGATGCGGTCGTGGGCTTTGGCGGCTATCCGTCGATCCCGGCCCTGACGGCGGCGTGGGTTCTGAAACTGCCGCGCATGATTCATGAGCAGAACGGGGTCCTTGGCCGGGTGAACGAGATCTTCTCAAAGAAGGTCGATCTGGTGGCCTGCGGAACATGGCCCACGGCCCTGCCTGAGGGTGTCGAGGGCGTGCACGTGGGCAACCCGGTGCGCGCCGCGGTGCGGGAACGTGCGGGCGCGGGCTATATCGCGCCGGGGCCATACCCGATGTCGATGCTGGTGATCGGCGGGTCGCAGGGCGCGCGCATCCTGTCGGACGTGGTGCCCCCGGCCATCGCCGCGCTGCCGCTGGACATGGTGCGCAACCTGCGCGTCAGCCACCAGGCGCGGGACGAGGACGGCGAACGGGTCGCCACCTACTACGCGGAGAACGGGGTGCAGGCCGACGTGCAGCCCTTCTTCCACGACCTGCCCGCGCTGATGAGCGAGGCGCAACTGGTGATCTCGCGCTCGGGTGCATCCTCGGTGGCCGACATTTCGGTGATCGGGCGGCCGTCGATCCTGATCCCCTACAAGGTCGCGGCGGGGGACCACCAGACGGTGAACGCGCAGGGGCTGGTCGATGCGGGTGCGGCGATCCGCATCCCGGAAAGCCAGCTCAACATCGAGAGCCTCAGGGACTCGATCGAGGCGATCCTGTCGGATGAACAGGGCGCGATCCGCATGGGGCAGGCGGCTCTTTCGGTGTCGAAACCGCAAGCGGCCGAACATCTGGCCTCGCTGGTCGAAGAACTGGCGGGCTACAGGACACAAGAAAAGGAAGACGAGGCGGGACATGAAGGATTTGACCATTGAGCGGAGCGCCTGCATGACCGGCGCGACGAAGCTGCCCGGCGACGTGGGCGCGATCCATTTCGTCGGCATCGGCGGCATCGGCATGTCGGGCATCGCCGAGGTCCTGCTGAACCACGGCTACACGGTGCAGGGCTCTGACCTGAAGACATCCAAGATCACCGAACGGCTGGCCGGGATGGGTGCGACGGTGTTCGAAGGCCAGCGGGCCGAGAACCTAGAAGGTGCTGATGTCGTTGTGATTTCCTCGGCCATCAAGCCGGGCAACCCGGAGCTGGACGAGGCACGGCGCCGCGGTTTGCCGGTGGTCCGCCGGGCCGAGATGCTGGCCGAGCTGATGCGCCTGAAGTCGAACATTGCCATCGCCGGGACCCATGGCAAGACGACCACGACGACCATGGTCGCGACGTTGCTGGATGCCGGCAACTTCGACCCGACGGTGGTGAACGGCGGCATCATTCATGCCTATGGCTCCAACGCGCGGATGGGGCAGGGCGAATGGATGGTGGTGGAGGCCGACGAGAGCGACGGCACCTTCAACCGCCTGCCCGCGACCATCGCCATCGTCACCAACATCGACCCGGAGCACATGGAACACTGGGGCTCGATCGAGAACCTGCGGCAGGGGTTTTACGACTTTGTGTCGAACATCCCGTTCTACGGCCTGGCGGTCTGCTGCACCGACCATCCGGAAGTGCAGGCGCTGGTTGGTCGCGTGACCGACCGCCGCGTGGTGACCTACGGATTCAACGCGCAGGCGGACGTGCGCGCCATGGGTCTGCGCTACGAAAAAGGCGTGGCGCATTTCGACGTGCACTTCCAGGTGTCGGGTGAGGTGATCGAGGGAATGACCCTTCCGATGCCCGGAGATCACAACGTTTCCAACGCCTTGTCTGCCATCGCCGTGGCGCGCCACCTCGGTATGACGGGCGAGGAGATCCGGGCGGCACTGGCGGCGTTCGGCGGTGTGAACCGGCGTTTCACCAAGGTGGGCGAGGTGAACGGGGTCACGATCATCGACGATTACGGTCACCACCCGGTTGAAATCGCGGCGGTGCTGAAGGCGGCGCGCCAGGCCTCCGAAGGGCGGGTGATCGCCGTGCACCAGCCGCACCGCTACACCCGTCTGCACCACCATTTCGAGGAGTTCTGCTCCTGCTTCAACGAGGCCGATGTCGTCGCCATCGCGGAGGTCTATGCCGCCGGCGAAACCCCCATCGAGGGGGCGACACGCGACGATCTGGTGGCAGGGCTTGTGCGTCACGGCCACCGCCACGCGCGGGCCTTGCGCGACGAGGACGACCTGGAGCGGCTGGTCCGCGAGCAGGCGCAGCCGGGCGACATGGTGGTCTGCCTTGGCGCGGGCACGATTTCCGCCTGGGCGAACGGGCTGGCCGCGCGACTGGCGAAGTGACCGGCCTGCGTCGGGAATAAGCCTTTTTCTTCAGATGGATGGGTGCGGTCGATTTCGGGCCGGCATATTCGAAGGGCCCCCGCGTGGGGCCCTTTTCGTTGCATTTCACGATGTCGTTTGCGCCCGGAGGCTTGCGCATTGCAGCGGATCCGGGCACACTCAAGGGGCCTGCGGGGGCAAAAAGGAGTAGGAGCCATGACGCTCTCATTGACTCTCGCGTGCCTCTGGGCGGTGGCCGCGAACATCGCGGCGATGATCCCATCTTCCGACAATCACTGGGCCCGCGCATACGTGCTGATCGCGGTCGGAATCCCGCTTGTCGGGTATGTGACCTACGAGAATGGTCCGTGGATCGGGCTGGCCACGCTGGTGGCCGGGATGAGCCTTCTGCGCTGGCCGGTGTTTTACCTCGCAAGCTGGGGCCGCCGCGTGATGTGGCGGACGGAGTGATCCGCGCGGTCACTTGACGTTTCACCCTTAAGGCACCGTCCGTTGGGGCGGTCTTGCCTGTTTAAGGATGCGCGCGGTCGGGTTGATCCACCGTACGCAGGGCCGCGTGGCACCAGATGTGGTGGCACCGGACGGCCCACACACGACACCCCTTCAGATCGTTAACGCCAGCGCGCCCCGCGTTACCGGCAAACCAGCCGGTTCGGGGTGTCGAAACGGCCGGTTGGTAACCTATTGCCGGGCGGGGCGTGTTGCGCGCCGGAAATCTAGTTAACGGGCGGGTTTGTCGCGGCCATGGGCCGGTATTTGCCCGCCGTGCGCGCATCCGGTTGCAAGCCCCGTTGCACAGGCGCCGCGCCGACGGTAGCAGGTCGTCATGACTTATGCCCTGCCCGAAACCCGGGGGCGGCTGACGCCCGACCGGCCCCTCAACGATCTGACCTGGCTGCGCGTCGGCGGCCCCGCGGACTGGTTCTTCCAGCCGGCGGACCACGACGACCTTTGCGCGTTCCTGGGTGCGCTCGATCCCAACGTGCCGGTCTTTCCGATGGGGGTCGGGTCGAACCTGATCGTGCGCGACGGCGGGGTGCGGGCGGTGGTGATCCGGCTGGGGCGGGGCTTCAACGGCATATCGGTCGACGGCACGCGGGTAACCTGCGGCGCGGCGGCGCTGGATGCGCATGTGGCGAAGCGGGCGGCGCAGGCGGGGGTCGACCTGACCTTCCTGCGCACCATCCCCGGCAGCATCGGCGGCGCGGTCCGGATGAATGCGGGATGCTACGGGTCCTACGTGGCCGACCATCTGGTCGAAGCGCGGGCCGTCACGCGGGACGGCAAACTTGTGAGCCTGTCGCCCGACGCGCTGGCCTTTGGCTACCGGTCGAGCAACCTGCCGGATGGCTGGGTTCTGGTCGAGGCGGTCTTCGAAGGTGCGGCGGGCGATCCGGAGGTGCTGGAGGCGCGTATGGAAGAGCAACTGGCCAAGCGCGACGCGACCCAGCCGGTCAAGGACCGCTCGGCGGGCAGCACCTTCCGCAACCCGGCGGGGTTTTCCTCGACCGGGCGGGCGGACGACACGCATGAGTTGAAAGCGTGGAAGGTGATCGACGACGCCGGGATGCGGGGCGCCACGCGGGGTGGGGCGCAGATGTCTCCGAAGCATTCGAACTTCCTCGTGAACACCGGCGGTGCAACGGCGGCGGACCTTGAAGGGCTGGGCGAAGACGTGCGGGCCAAGGTGCGCGACCAGTCGGGGATCGAGCTGGTCTGGGAGGTCATCCGGATCGGCGATCCGGGCTGATCCCGCACCCTTTCGGGCCTTTCAGGGCAGATCGTACCGGGCGGGCGGAGTTTGCCGCATCCTTTTCGGCAACATGGGACCGAATCGTGATGCGGTATCCGTGAAAAAGAGTTTTCCAAGCCCGAACAAAGACGTTACACTCGGAACTTGCGGGGCTGTTGCGCCCACGCCAAAGGCGGACATTTCCGGCGGTCGAGACAATAAAAGCGGACCGGCGGAGCGCGACCACAGGCAGGTTGCATTACAAACATGGGGGTGAACCCCCGGGAAAAAGGCAGTTTTGGGATGTCGAGCAGGACACTCCCGAAAGTGGCGGTGCTCAAAGGCGGACCCTCGGCGGAGCGCGAGGTTTCGCTGGTTTCCGGACGGGAATGTGCCGCCGCTCTGAGGGGCGAAGGGTACGAGGTGATCGAACTGGACGCGGGGCCGGATGTGGCCGAACGTCTGAAGGAGATCGCCCCGGACGTGGTTTTCAACGCATTGCACGGGCGCTGGGGCGAGGACGGTTGCATCCAGGGAATGCTGGAGTGGCTTCGGCTGCCCTACACGCATTCCGGTGTGCTGGCGTCGTCGCTGGCCATCGACAAGGAAAAGACCAAGGCGGCCTATCGGACGGCCGGCCTCCCGGTTGCGGAAAGCTCTCTCGCAAGAAAGAGCGACGTCATGGCCGCGCATGTCATGGCGCCGCCCTACGTGGTGAAGCCCTACAACGAGGGTTCGTCGGTCGGTGTCTACCTCGTCCACGAAGAGGCCAACGGGCCGCCGGTGCTGGACGAGACGATGCCCGAGGTGGTCATGGTCGAGCAGTTCGTGCCGGGGCGGGAGCTGACCGCGACCGTCATGGGCGGGCGTGCGCTTGGCGTGACGGAGATCCTGACCGACGGCTGGTACGACTACGACGCGAAGTACAAGGCGGGCGGGTCGCGGCACATCTGTCCGGCGGAGCTGCCGCAGGACATAACCGAGGCCTGTCTGGACTACGCGCTGCGCGCCCATGCGGCGCTTGGCTGCCGGGGCGTGTCGCGTACCGATTTCCGCTGGGACGACACGCAGGAGCTGGCAGGGCTGCGGCTGCTTGAAACGAACACCCAGCCGGGGATGACGCCGACGTCGCTGTCTCCGGAACACGGGCAGCTTGTCGGCATGAGCTTTGGCCAGTTCTGCGCGTGGATGGTGGAGGACGCCTCATGCGACAGATAAACGTGCCCGAGACCGACACCGGGATGGCGCGGCTGGACCCGCGCATGAGCCGGATGAAGTACCGGCTGGAGCGGCTGATGCTGACGCCGCTGTTCCGGTTCTCGCTGCGGGTGGTTCTGCCCTTCGCGCTGGCCTTTGGCGGCGTGACGGCGTGGTTCTCGGTCGAGGCGAACCGCATGGCGTTTACCCTGATGGTGGCGGACGTGCAGGCGGCGGTGCAGAACCGCCCGGAATTCCAGGTGAAGCTGATGGCGATCGACGGCGCGACCGACGCGGTGGCCGAAGCGATCCGCGCGGAACTGGCGCTGAACCTGCCGATGTCGAGCTTCGACATGGATCTCGACGAGATGCAGCTCAAGGCGGGCGCGCTGGACGCGGTCCGGAAGGTCGACCTGCGCATAAGGCAGGGCGGCGTCCTGCAGATCGACGTGATCGAGCGCGTCCCGGCGGTGCTGTGGCGCGGCCCCGAAGGGCTGGTCATGCTGGACGAGACCGGCATGACGGTCGGACCGGCGGCGTCCCGAGCAGAGCATGTGGACCTGCCGGTGATCGCGGGCGAGGCGGCGGAAGAGGCGGTGCCCGAAGCGCTGCGGCTCTGGGCCGTGGCGGGCCCGCTGAAGGAGCGGCTGCGCGGGTTCGAGCGGATGGGCGCGCGGCGCTGGGACGTGGTCCTCGATCGCGACCAGCGGATCATGTTGCCCGACAAGGGGGCCGTCCAGGCCTTCGAACGGGTGATCGCGATGGCCATGGCGCCGCAGGTGGACCTGCTGGCGCGCGATCTGGTTGCGGTGGACCTGCGGCTGCCCCGGCGGCCGACGATCCGCATGACCGAACATGCCACACAAGAGATGTGGCGTATCAAGTTGATAGAGGCAGGCCAGCAATGATGTTCCGGCTGATTTCGGAGGATGATGGGCAATGATCGAACTGTACGAGTCCCAGCGGGCGATGCGGAACATGCGTCGCGCGGCGATGCAGCGGGGTGTGATCGCCATCCTGGATGTGGGCACGTCCAAGATCGCCTGCCTCGTCCTGCGGTTCGACGGGACGGAGACGCGCGACGACGGCATCGGACCGCTTGCCGGGCAGTCCGGGTTCCGGGTGATCGGGGCCGCGACGACGCGGTCGCGCGGGGTCCGTTTCGGCGAGATCAGCGCCATGGGCGAGACCGAGCGCGCGATCCGCACCGCGGTGCAGGCGGCGCAGAAGATGGCGGGCATCCGTGTCGACCACGTGATCGCGGCCTTCTCGGGCGCCGATCCGCGGAGCTACGGGCTGGCCGGGCAGGTGGAGGTGATGGGCGTCACCGTGGACGAACAGGACGTGGCGCGCGTGCTGTCGGCCTGCGACGTGCCGGACTTCGGCCATGGCCGAGAGGTGCTGCACGCCCAGCCGGTGAACTTCGCGCTCGACCACCGATCCGGCCTGATCGATCCGCGCGGTCAGATCGGCACGGAGCTGTCCTGCGACATGCACATGCTGACGGTCGACGCGCAGGCGATCCAGAACCTTGCGCATTGCGTGAAGCGCTGTGACCTGGAACTCGCCGGGCTTGCGTCCTCGGCCTATGTTTCGGGGATCGCGGCGCTGGTGGAGGACGAGCAGGAGCTGGGCTCGGCCTGTATCGACATGGGCGGCGGCACGACCGGCATTTCGATCTTCATCAAGAAGCACATGATCTATTCCGACAGCGTGCGGATGGGTGGGGACCACGTGACCTCGGACATCTCGATGGGTCTGCAGGTGCCGATGGCGACGGCCGAGCGGATCAAGACCTTCTACGGCGGTGTCGAGGCCACGGGCATGGACGACCGCGAGATGATCGAGTGCGGCGGCGAAACCGGCGACTGGGAACACGACCGCCGGACGGTCAGCCGGGCCGAACTGATCGGCATCATGCGCCCGCGGGTCGAGGAGATTCTGGAGGAAGTGCGGGTGCGGCTGGACGCGGCGGGGTTCGACCATCTGCCGTCGCAGCAGATCGTGCTGACCGGCGCGGCCTCGCAGATCCCCGGGCTCGACGGGCTGGCGTCGAAGATCCTGCGCCAGCAGGTGCGTCTGGGCCGTCCATTGCGGGTCCATGGACTGCCGCAGGCCGCGACAGGTCCGGGCTTTGCCGGGGCAGTGGGCCTGTGCCTCTTCGCGGCGCATCCGCAGGATGAATGGTGGGATTTCGAGATCCCCGTGGATCGCTACCCGGCGCGCTCCTTCAAGCGCGCAGTACAATGGTTCCGCGACAACTGGTGACAGGATTTTCTCCGAAAAATCCTGTCACGGCCGGAAAGTCATGTTTCCGTCAGGAAATGTGACACCGGCACGGCGCCGTTGTTGGCGGCAGGTCGCGGATTTTCTCCGAAAAATCCTGTCACGTCCGGAAGGTCATGTTCCCGTCAGGAAACGTGACACCGGCACGGCGCCGTTGATGGCGGCGGGTTGAGGATTTTCGTCGAAAACCCTGTTGCCTCGGGCGCGCGCCCGAGCGGGCGACAGCCGGATTTTCTCGCGGGAGTTTCAGGGCATCAGCGGATGGCAGGCTCGGCGCCCAGGCGTTTCCGCAGGTGCCGGAGCTCTTTGGCCGCAGGCGTGTTTTTTCGCGTGACGCCGCCGCGCGGTCCTGTTAACAAATCAGTGCATAAGCGCGGGAGAACCGCCGCAGGAGGATCGGGCAGGATCCTTGAAACACCGAATTCGAGTCGCCGCCCCGCGGGTGGTGGCTTTGTCGTGCTTGTGCCCAGGATGCGGCGGACCACTGGATATCGCGCTTTCGGCGAATACTCGCGGAAACTGGGCGGAAATGTGGCATATTTGGTGGGAATCTGCTGATTTTTGCGTGACGATCGGGCTTGCAGTGAGTAAACTGAACCCTAACAGGCCGACGACGTGCCTGGACGGGTCGAAAAGACACACACGACAAGAACACAGGCGGACGACACCATGGCACTGAACCTATCCATGCCCGGACAGGATGAATTGAAGCCGCGCATCACGGTCTTCGGCGTGGGCGGGGCAGGCGGCAACGCCGTCAACAACATGATCGAAAAGAACCTCGAAGGCGTGGACTTCGTGGTGGCCAACACCGACGCGCAGGCGCTGCAGCAGAGCATGTCTCAGAGCCGCATCCAGCTGGGCGTGAAAGTGACCGAGGGTCTCGGCGCAGGGGCGCGGGCGTCGGTTGGCGCTGCGGCCGCCGAAGAGTCGATCGAACAGATCGTGGATCACCTCGCCGGCGCGCACATGTGCTTCATCACGGCGGGCATGGGCGGCGGCACCGGGACGGGTGCGGCGCCGATCATTGCTCAGGCAGCGCGTGAACTTGGCGTGCTAACCGTCGGTGTGGTCACGAAACCTTTCCAGTTCGAAGGCGCCAAGCGGATGCGCCAGGCCGAGGAAGGCGTCGACACGCTGCAGAAGATGGTCGACACGCTGATCATCATTCCGAACCAGAACCTGTTCCGGCTCGCCAACGAGAAGACGACCTTCACCGAAGCGTTCTCGATGGCGGACGACGTGCTCTATCAGGGCGTCAAGGGCGTGACCGACCTGATGGTCCGTCCGGGTCTCATCAACCTCGACTTCGCCGACGTGCGCGCGGTGATGGACGAGATGGGCAAGGCGATGATGGGCACCGGCGAGGCCGAGGGCGAAGATCGCGCAATCCAGGCGGCCGAGAAGGCTATAGCGAACCCGCTGCTGGACGAGATCAGCCTGAAAGGCGCCAAGGGCGTGCTGATCAACATCACCGGCGGTGCCGACCTGACCCTGTTCGAGCTGGACGAGGCGGCGAACCGCATCCGCGAGGAAGTGGACCAGGACGCCAACATCATCGTCGGCTCGACGCTGGACGAAGGCATGGGCGGCCTGATGCGCGTGTCCGTCGTGGCGACCGGGATCGACGCGTCCGACAACGTCGGCGACATGCCGGTGCCGCGCCGCAAGCTGTCCCAGCCGCTGCGCCAGCAGGAAGCCGAGGCCGAACCGGCCCCCGCACCGCAGCAGCGCGCTCCGGAACCTGTTGTCGCAAAGACCGCACCCGCCGCGCAGCCGGTGCAGGCACCGCTGTTCGGCGAGCTGGACGCGGAACGCGCCGCGGCCCAGGACGAGATGGAGGACATCTTCGAGGACGAGGCGCAGACTCCGGCCGCTCCGGCGACGCAGGACGACGGCCTGCCGCCGCCGGCCTACCAGCCGCAGGTTGCCGATTTCCGCCCGCAGCCCGACAGCATCGAAGCCGATCCGAACGACTTCATCGCACCGCGCAAGCCCGCCCCGGGCGTGCCGAGCCCGGACACGCTGGATCGCCTGAAGGCGGCCGCTGCCCGGACCCGCGAAGAAACCGTCCGCCAGCACGGCGCCATCCCGGCGCACGCATCGGAAGACAAGCCGCGCTTCAGCGTCAATTCGTTGATCGGCCGCATGACCGGGCACGGCTCCGAGGCCGCTCAGCCGCAATCGCAGCCGGCGCGCCGCCAGCCGCCGATGCAGGCGCAGCGCCCCGCTCCGGCCCCGGCACCCGAGGCGGATCCGGAAGAAGACCGTATCGAAATCCCGGCCTTCCTGCGCCGTCAGGCGAACTGAGGCGGACACGCTACTACCCTCGGCTTGCCCGAGACCCTCGTGGACGGCGCCCTCTGGCAACAGGGGGCGCCTTTCCTTTTCCTTTACCTTTGTGTGGGCGGGCAGGTGGCCCGACAGGGGCGCGTTAACGCGAAGGACGGCGCCTAAATCCCTGATCGTTCATGGCCTTCCCCCGATGGTGCTTGGGGAATCGTGTCGGTCTGACACGGGTGACCTGCAGGGAGATAACAGAGGGGCGCATCCTGTCTTTGTCGTCCTGCAACACGCGGCTTTTGCCACAAAGGTGGAAAAATGCGGTCACATTGCTGTGGATAGCGCCTGTTTTTTCCCTGGTAGGGACGGTGCGTTTATTAAAGTATTCCAACGGGTTGCCTGAGGTGCCCATGCGCGGAGGCGGGGGGGCGCCTAGGGCGGCGGGGGGATGTTTCACTCGGTTACAAACTTTGATTTGAGACCTTGGCCACCCGCGCTTTATCCCATTGAACAACGACGCGCCTGTCAGACGGTGCGCATCACAAATTCGGGAAGTCGACGTGCAAACCACCATCCGCTCAGCGATCAGCTTCGACGGCATCGGCCTGCATTCCGGCCGGCCCGCCCGCCTGACCATCCGTCCGGCGGTGGCGCACCGTGGCATCTGGTTCAAACGCACCGACGTCGATCTTGGCGACACGATGATCCCGGCGCGCTGGGATGCGGTCGTGCGCTCTCCGCTGTGCACACTGATCCAGAACCGGGCCGGTGTGTCCGTATCGACCGTAGAACACGTCATGGCGGCGCTGGCCGGCTGCGGCGTGCACAACGCGCTGGTCGAGATCGACGGACCCGAGGCGCCGATCCTCGACGGGTCGAGCGTGCCGTTCGTGCGCGGCATCCTCGACGCGGGCTTGCGTGTGCAAGGCGCCCCGGTGCGCGCGATCGAGATCCTGAAGCCCGTCACCGTGGAAACGAACGGTGGCTGGGCGCGCCTGTCGCCGTCGAAGACCGGGCAGGGGCTGGACATGGTGTTCCGCATCGATTTTGCCGACCGAGCCATTGGCGTGCAGGAAAAACGCCTGAACCTGGCCAACGGGACGTTCGTGCGGGAACTTAGCGATTGCCGCACCTTCTGCCGCGCCTCCGACGTGGACGCGATGCAGAAGGCGGGCAAGGCGCTTGGCGGCACCTACGAGAACGCGGTCGTGGTCGATGGCGACAAGGTCTTGTCGCCCGGCGGTTTCCGCCATGCCGATGAAGCCGTGCGCCACAAGATGCTGGATGCGCTGGGGGATCTGGCGCTGGCCGGTGCGCCGATCCTTGGCCTTTACGAAGGCCACAAGGCCGGTCACGCCATGACCAATGCGCTGCTGCACGCGCTGTTCGAAGACGCCGATGCCTGGCGCATCGTGGAGTGCGACACGGCGACCGCTGCAACCCTGCCGGGTGCAGGTGTGGTCCAGGACGAGATTCCCGCGGTCGCCTGATCCGCTTATCCACATGAGTTATGACAGATATGTGTATTGCGCCGGTTGCTGAAACCGGCGCTTTCCACATGTTGTGGAACGCTCTGGTGCCGACCGGCAATATCTTGCGATGGATTGACAGGCCGGGGGCCAATAGGGCGTTTTGCCCGCCGATTTTCTGTGCTAGACCCTGCGCAACGGGGCCTTTATGCAAGTGGGCGCAAAGGGTTCGAGAAGAACGAAGGACGGTGTGATGACAGGGGGCAGATCGCGGGCTTTGGTGTTCGGGGTGAGCGTAGCGGCTCTGCTTTTGTCGGGCTGCGGCGAACTCAAGCGCAAGGATGTCGGGCCGGACGGCCAGCCGCTGGAGACCTACACGGCCAAGCAGATCTACGAGCGCGGCGAATACGAGATGTCGCGCAAGGACTACGAGGACGGCGCCTTCTACTTCGGCGAGGTCGAGCGCCTGTATCCGTACTCTGACTGGGCCAAGCGCGCGCTGATCATGCAGGCCTATTCTTACCACAAGAACAAGGACTACGAGAACGCGCGCGGCGCGGCGCAGCGTTACATCGATTTCTACCCGTCCGATGACGACGCGGCCTATGCACAGTACCTTCTGGCGCTGAGCTATTACGACCAGATCGAACTGGTGGGCCGCGACCAGGGCCTGACGTTCCAGGCGTTGCAGGCGCTGCGGGCGGTGATCGAACGGTATCCGGACAGCGAATACGCGCGTTCCTCGATCCTGAAATTCGACCTCGCCTTCGATCACCTCGCGGGCAAGGAGATGGAGATCGGACGCTACTATCTGAAGCGCGACCACTTCGGCGCGGCGATTTCGCGGTTCCGTGTGGTGGTGGAAGACTTCCAGACCACGACCCATACGCCGGAGGCGCTGCACCGGTTGGTTGAGGCCTACCTGTCGCTGGGTCTTGTCGAAGAGGCGCAGACGGCCGCCGCGATCCTCGGTTACAACTACCAATCGACCGAGTGGTACGAGGACAGCTACCAGCTTCTCACGAAGCAGGGGCTGGAACCGCGCGCGTTCGACAACAACTGGTTGGGCAAGGTTTATCGCCAGATGGTGCGCGGCCAGTGGCTTTGAGGGATGGTGGGCTGAACACCCACCCTACGGCTGGACATGCTTCGGGCGCTTGAAATCCGCGACATGCTGATCATCGACCGGCTGGATCTCGACTTCCAGCCGGGTCTCAACGTGCTGACCGGTGAAACCGGGGCAGGCAAGTCGATCCTTCTGGATTCCTTGGGGTTTGTGCTGGGCTGGCGTGGCCGCGCCGAGCTGGTGCGCGCGGGCGCCGAGCAGGGAGAGGTCGTTGCGGTCTTCGACCTTGCACCGGACCATGCCGCGCGGGGCGTGCTGGAGGAAGCGGGGCTGCCTGCGGGCGACGAGCTGATTTTGCGGCGGGTGAACACGGCGGACGGGCGCAAGACCGGTTGGGCCAATGACCGGCGGGTGTCGGGCGACGTGCTGCGGCGCCTGTCGGACACGCTGGTGGAGCTGCACGGACAGCACGACGACAAGGGGTTGCTGGATCCGAAGGGCCATCGCGCGATCCTGGACGACTACGCCGTGGCCGGGGACCTGCAGGCCGAGGTGCGCGACGCCTGGCGTGCCCTGGCCACCGCCCGGAAGGGGCTGGCGGACGCGCAGAAGGCGATGGACGCGGTGCGCGCCGAAGAGGGATTCCTGCGGCATTCGGTGGCCGAACTGGAGACGCTCGCACCCGAAGAGGGCGAAGAGGAGGCGCTGGATTCGCAGCGGCGGATGATGCAGGCTGCCGAGAAGATCCGCGAGGACATCGTGCAGGCCTCGGCGGCTTTGGGGTACGAGGGCGCGGAAGGCGCGATGTCGAGCGCGCTGCGCTGGCTGGACGGCGCGGCGGACAAGGCGTCGGGCCGGCTGGACGCACCGATCGAGGCGCTGGCCCGCGCCATGGCGGAACTGGACGAGGCGGCGCGCGGTGTCGCGGAGTGCCTCGACGCGCTGGACTTCAACCCGGCAGAGCTTGAAGCCTGCGAGGAAAGGTTGTTCGCGATCAGGGGGCTGGCGCGGAAACATCAGGTGATGTCCGACGAGTTGCCGGGGTTGGCCGCGTCCTTGTCGGAGCGGCTGGAAGCGCTGGACGCGGGCGAGGCCCGGCTGGGCGAATGGACCAAATCGATCCGCGAGGCGGAGGCGCGTTTCGACGATGCGTCGGGTCGGCTGACCGCCCTGCGCCGCGATGCGGCCCGGCGGCTGGACACAGCGGTGGCGGCAGAGCTTGAACCGCTGAAGATGGGCCGCGCGGTGTTCGAAACGGAGGTGGCGGAGGCCACGCCCGGTCCGGAGGGGCGCGACGCGGTGACCTTCCGCGTGGCCACCAACCCGGGCGCGCCTGCGGGAGCGTTGAACCGGATCGCCTCGGGCGGGGAATTGTCGCGGTTTCTTCTGGCTTTGAAAGTCGCGCTTCATGTGCAGGCGGGGCAGGGCGTGACGATGATCTTCGACGAGATCGACCGTGGCGTGGGCGGGGCCACCGCCGATGCCGTGGGGCGGCGGCTCAAGGCGCTGGCGGAGGACGGGCAGGTGCTGGTGGTGACGCATTCGCCGCAGGTCGCGGCGCTTGGCGCGCACCATTGGCGCGTGGCGAAACGGGTCGAGGATGGCATGACCCTGTCGGAGGTCGTGGCGCTGGACGCTGGCGCGCGCGAGACGGAGCTGGCGCGGATGCTGTCCGGCGACACGGTCACTGACGCGGCGCGTGCCGCCGCCCGGTCGCTTCTGGCGGGCTAGGCGCGGCCTCCGGGCGCGCCCTGACCGGGGCCCTTGCGGTCCCCGGCGGCCCACCCTCCCGGCCACGCCCCGGTCATCGGGGCGCGCTGTCCTTCCCGATCCTGAACGCCCGCGCGGCCTGCACCAGCAAGGTGGCTATGGCGATCTGCCCCGCGATCACCGCCGGCCAGATGCCGGGGAAGGCCGGGTCCACGTATTTTTGCGGTCCGAGAGAGATCAGCGCGAGCAGCGCCGCCACGACCTGCAGGACGGGGCCGCCGCGCGGCCGGTCCGCCATGATCCATGCGGCGACGCACGCGGCCAGCGTGGCCGTCAGGAAAGGTCCCAGAGCGAAAAGCGGTGTGTCCAGCGGCGGATGCGGCGGCGTCTGCGTGTAAAGCGCGAAGAGCATCAATCCGTGTATGGCGATCAGCGCGGCGAGCGCGGCGCGGGTGGGGGCGGTATCGGCCATGCCGTGTCCTTTCCGTAATTTGGTGTACGCTTGCTTAATTCCGTAATCATGTGTACGGTTATCGTCAAGACACTTTGCGGGGGCGTGCATGAAGGCGGAAAACAGGGAGGCGCGCGAAGCGCAGATCGCCGCCGCGGCCTATGCGCTGCTGGCGGAGAAGGGCGCGCAGGGCATGTCTATGCTGGCCGTGGCCAAGCGCGCGAAGGCGTCGAACGAGACGCTCTATCGCTGGTACGGCGACAAGACGGGCCTGTTCGCCATGCTGATCGCGCGCAATGCCGACCGTGTGCTCACCCGGCTGGACGGGTTGACCGCCGGGGACGACGGATTGCAGCGGTTGGGGGAGGCGCTGTTGGAGATGTTGCTGTCGCCCGAGGCGCTGGCGCTGAACCGGGCGGCGGCCTCGGACGTCTCGGGGCAGTTGGGGAGCGTTCTGGCGGAGGCCGGGCGGGGGGCCGTCTTTCCCCGCGTGGCGGGCGCCTTTGCGCGGCTGGTCGCGGATGGACGCCTGTCCGGGCCGGCGGAGGAGGTGGCCACGCTTTGGATCGACCTTTTGGTGGGCGACCTGCAGGTGCGCTGCGTCACGGGGGCCCTGGCCCCCCCGGACGCCGACACGCGGGCGGCACGGGCGGCGCGGGCGGAGGCGCTGATCTTCCGCCTGGCCGCCTGACGCCGCGCGCATCGCCCCTGCGTCAGGTGTCGGGCACCAGCTTGCCGGGGTTCAGGATGCCGGTGGGGTCGAGCGCGGCCTTGAGCGTGCCCATGACACCCCAGGCGGCGCCGTGCTCGGCTTCCATGAAGGGTTTCTTGCCAACGCCGACCCCGTGTTCTCCGGTGCAGGTGCCGCCGAGTCGCAGGGCGCGTTCGGCCATGCGGGCGGAGATCCCCTTGGCCTCGTCGAGGTCGGAGGGCTTTTCGGGGTCCAGAAGCAGGATGGCGTGGAAGTTGCCGTCGCCGACATGGCCGAGGATCGGCCCGGCGATGTTCGAGGCGGCGATGTCGGCCTGCGTTTCCTCCACCGCCCGGGCGAGCTCCGATATCGGCACGCAGATGTCGGTGACCACGGCGCGCGCGCCGGGGCGCGAGGCGAGGATCGCGTAATAGCCGTTGTGCCGCATGGCCCAGAGCGCGTTGCGCTCCTCGGTCTTCGCGGACCAGCGGAAGGGGGAGGCGTCGTGGTCGGCCACGATCTCGGCGAAGCGTTCGGCGTCCTGGGCGGTCGCTTCGGGCGAGCCGTGGAATTCCACCATGAGGTGCGGCTGCTCGGCCATGTCGGTGCCCGCGTAGGCGTTGAAGGCGCGGGCGGTGGCGGCGCAGGCGAACTCGATCCTCGCAAGCGGCAGGCCCATCTGGATGGTCTCCATCACGGCGGTCACGGCGGAGGTCATGTCGGGGAAGGCACAGATCCCCGCAGAGATCGATTCCGGGATACCGTGGAGCCTGAGGGTCAGTTCGGTGACGAGGGCGAGGGTGCCTTCCGACCCGACAAGAAGTGCCGTCAGGTCATAGCCGGCAGAGGACTTGCGCGCCCGCGTGCCGGTGCGAATCACGGTGCCGTCGGCCAGCACCGCCTCGAGCGCGAGGACGTTGTCGCGCATGGTGCCGTAGCGGACCGTGGTGGTGCCGGACGCGCGGGTCATCGCCATGCCGCCGATCGAGGCATTGGCGCCCGGATCGACCGGGAAGAACAGGCCGGTGGCGCGCAGTTCTTCGTTCAGGGCCTCGCGCGTGACGCCGGGCTGCACGGTCACGTCCATGTCGGCGGGGCGGATCCCGGTCACCCTGTTCATGCGGGTGAAGTCGACGCAGACGCCGCCACGAAGCGCCTGGGTCTGCGCTTCGAGCGAGGTGCCCGCGCCGAAGCCCACCATCGGCACGCCCTGCGCGTGGCAGATCTGCGCGATGCGCGAAACTTCGGCAGTGTTTTCGGGATAGGCGACCGCATCGGGGGCTATGGGCGGGAAATACGACTCCGATCCGGCATGGGCGTCGAGATCGGGCTTGGACCGGCTTAGACGTTCGCCTAGGAAGGCCTGCAAGTCGTCGAGCGCCTGTTCGATAGGCATCTTGGTCTCCGGTGAGTGACAGTGGGCCATCTTAGCGGGCGACACAGGGCGGGGAAACCCGCCGGATCGGAGGAGACGGACGTGCCGGGCGTATTCGCGCAACACCTTGCCACCATCAAGGGCGACTTTTCGCGCGGCTGGGACATGATCCGTCACAATGGTCCGGGGCAGGTGAGCTTCTGGTTCATCGCGCTGTTCCTTGGCCTCGTCTCGGGCTTTGCCGCCATCGGGTTCCGATATGCCGTCGAGACCTTGCAGGCGGCGGTCTACGGCACCCGCGACGTCAACATGCTGGCGAGCTGGGCGGGAGAGCTGCACTGGGCCTGGGTGCTGGTGATCCCGGTGCTGGGCGGCATCGCGGTGGGCGCGCTGTTGCAGAAATTCACCACCGACGGGCGCGTGCGCTCCGTCGGCGACGTGATCGAAGGCGCGGCGCTGAACGACGGCCGGGTCGAGCGGCGCGCGGGCGTGGTGTCGGTGGTGTGTTCATGGATCACGTTGTCGACCGGTGGGTCGACCGGGCGGGAAGGGCCTGTGGTGCACATGGCCTCGCTCGCCGCCACATGGGTCGCCAACCGGCTGAAAGTCGACGGCATCACCGGGCGCGACCTGCTGGGCTGCGCGGTCGCTGCCGCGGTCTCTGCCTCGTTCAACGCGCCGATCGCCGGGGCGCTCTTTGCGCTGGAGGTCGTGTTGCGGCACTTCGCGCTGCACGCCTTCGCGCCCATCGTGGTGGCCAGCGCGGCGGGAACGGTCATCAACCGGCTGGTCTATGGGGACGTGACGGAGTTCGCCCTGCCGGGGACGACGGTGGTGGAATTCTACCTCGAACTGCCGGCGTTCTTCCTGCTGGGACTGGTCTGCGGCATCGTCGCGGTGGTGATGATGCGGGCGATCTTCTTTGCCGACGACGTGGAAACGGCGTTGCAGAAGAAGCTGGGGCTCCCGTACTGGCTGCGGCCCGCGGTGGCCGGGTTGCTGCTGGGCGCCATCGCGATCTTCTATCCGCATATCATCGGCGTGGGGTACGAGACGACCTCGCGCGCGCTGACCGGCAGCCTGACGATGTGCGAGGCCATGGTCTTTGCGGTGATCAAGGTGGCGGCCGTGTCGATCACCATGGCCGGGCGCATGGGGGGCGGGATCTTCTCTCCGTCGCTGATGGTGGGGGCGCTGGTGGGGCTGGCGTTCGGCCATATCGCCACCGGGCTGGCACCGGAGATGTCCTCGGCCTTCACGCTTTATGCGCTGGCCGGGATGGGCGGCGTGGCCGCGGCGGTGCTGGGGGCGCCGATCTCGACCACGCTGATCGTCTTCGAGCTGACCGGCGACTGGCAAACCGGGCTGGCGGTCATGGTGTCGGTGTCGATGTCGACCGCGCTGGCCAGCCGGGTGGTCGACCGGTCGTTCTTCCTGACGCAGCTTGCGCGGCGCAAGGTGCAACTGGCGGCGGGACCGCAGGCCTACCTGCTGGCGATGTTCCGGGTGCAGGGGGTGATGCGCCGGCCCAACGACGAGCGCGCCGCCGACGAGGAGGCCTGCCTGCGGATGATCGAGCGCGAGTTGTTCGTGCAGGCCACGGCGACGTTGGAGACGGCCTTGCCCATGTTCGACCGGTCGGGCGTGGCCTTCCTGCCGGTGGTGAAGATGGAGGACGGCGCACCCGTCCTGCAGGGCGCCCTGTTCCACGTCGACGCGCTGAAGGCCTACAACCGGGCGCTGGCGGCGACGGCGGAGGAAGAGCACTCCTGAAGAGCGGCCGTGCGGTTTCGCCTGCCTCCGGCAGGCGATCCGCCGGGGGCTGCGCCCCCGGCGCGGGGGGGCTGTCTGCCCCCCGGTCCCCCCGAAGGTATTTGGGCCAAGATGAAGGGGCGGCGGCGTGCGGCGGGGCTTTCGGGATTGGGGTGCTGCAAGACAAGCGGGTGTTGGCGGCCGGTCCGACCGGAACAGGCGGCGGGTCGCTTTGTGCGCTTTGCGTACGGAGGTTGGCCCTCGCCATGGGAGACTTGGCGAGGGTCCGGGGCTACGCCTCTGCCGGGGGGCGGACGTGCGCTGTCCAGTATGCGTGCAGCGCTTCGATGTCGCTGCTGGTCAGGATCGGCATCGCGATGTGCAGGTGGTCGTCGGACCACGCCCACCAGCGCATTTCGAGCAGGAGGTCGATCCGGTGCGCGCTGAACCGTTTTCGGATTTCCCTTGCGGGGTTTCCGCCGACGATGGCGTAGGGCGCGACATCGCGCGTCACCACTGCGCGCGTGCCGATGACGGCGCCGTCGCCGATCCTGATCCCGGGCATCACGATGGCTTCCGAGCCGATCCAGACATCGTTGCCGACGATGGTATCGCCCGCCGGGCTGTAACCGTTTGCGGCGCCCGTGAACGCCGGGACTTCGGACATCCAGTAGAAGGGAAAGGTGCTGATCCAGTCGTTCCTGTGGCCCTGGTTGCCGGCCATGACGAAGGCCGCACCCGATCCGATGGAGCAGAAGCTGCCGATCAGCAGGCGGTCTGCGCCTTCGTCCGGTGGCAGGTAGCGGGCACAGTCGTCGAAGCCATGGCCGTGATAATAGCCGGAATAGTAGCTGTATCGTCCGACGCGGATGTTGGGATTGGTGACCTGTTTGTCCAGGGTGATGCCGCGGAACGGGCTCTCGAAGGCGTTTTCCATTTGAAACCTCTGAATGTTCGGCTTGTCTGCATGCGCAACGAGGCGGCGCGGCTCTGCATGCGCAACAATACGGCGCGGCCGCGGATCGCGGCGCGCAACGGCCCCGCGCTTTGGCGCAGGGCGGTATTCAGATGGTTCGGTCCGTCGATTTCATCGGGTCTTCTGCCAGTTTGACGTGCCGCAAGAAATACGGGTTCGGTTCCCGAGTGCAAGCATGATCGTTGCCTGCCCGGTCGGTGGAGCCGATCCCCGGTTCAGGACGATGCCCCCGCAGGGGTCTGCGGGGGCAACGGCCGGATGAGGGGCATGGTGCCTTCGGGGAGATGCCCTTGACCGGGGCGGCGACCCGTCAGCGGCGCATGGTGTCGATGATGCATGCGTCGAGCCGGTCGATGCGGACGAAGGCGCAGTTGGCGAGGATGCGGGGAAGGTCCTCTGCCTCGACGATGATGGAGCCGTTGTGGCGTTGGGGCTGACGGCGGGGCTGCGGGTCCGGGCGCGGCGCGAGGGGCTGGCGGGTCTGCGAGAGGTACTTCGAGTGGGCATAGCCGGTCTGACCGTCCTCGTGGCGGATCAAGTACCAGGTCTGGCTGTCGTCGAGCACGCGCACGCTGCTGCCCTGGGTCATGGTGTCAATCACCGGGAAGCCGGTGCCCGGTCCGTCGCGCAGGTTCAGGGCTCCGGCCTGCGGCGCGTTGATGTAGAGCTGCGGCAGCCGGTCCAGCGGCACGTCGGCATGGCGCCGGTCGGCGTTGCGGTAGCGCGTGCCGTCCCGGCCCTGATAGGTGCCGGCGCCGCGGTCGATCTCGCCTGAATATAGCGAATGATCGCCGCGGGAGGCGATGTTCGCATCGTCGGTGCGGCGCGGGCGCGGTTCGGTGGCGGACAGGTAGCGGGCGGCGGCAAAGCCCGTGTTGCCGTAGGCGTCGCGCACCCTGAACCAGTTGCCATCCTCCAGCACGGTCACCAGCGAGCCGTGCGGCATCTCGCGCACCACCTCGTAAGAGGTCGCGGGGCCGGTGCGCAGGTTGAGGAAGCCGTCTTCGGGAGCATTGACCCAGGCCTGCAGCGCGGCGGCCTGGCTGGCGGTGAAGAAGGCGATGAACAGGGCGATCAGGCGGGTCATGGGCGGGTCTCCGGTGGCATCGGGTCGAATGGCGGACGCCGTCAACATGTGGACGGGTGCCCCTGTTATGCAATAACGCGGCCTTGTCAGCGATTGTTCCGGGCGTCTGCGGGTGGCCGGAGAGGTAGGGAAACAAGGGGCTTGACGGAACTTGTCCGGCTTTGGCGCTTGCCCGGTGGCAAAGCCGTGCTTACCCTTCGTTCCATTGCAGAACAGGATATTTTCCGATGTTCAGAGTTTCGAACGACCAGATGCAGGGCTTTGCCGATATGGCGCGCAGGGCCGAGCACGGGCGCCTGATGCGGCGCCTGCGGGAAGAGCAGCCCGAACTGACCCTGCGCATGGGGCCGGGCGGCGCCGACGAGCTTGTCACCCATATCGTGGCGCGTGCCCGGGCCTTCGGCTTCGAGGACCCGCGCGCCATGGACTTCTGTCTCGACGCGGTGCTGGTGCTCGGGCTGGAGTTCGACCGCGACCGGCGGGTGCCCTGGGCGGGTGCCAACCTTGCGGCGGAGGAACTGGCGCTGCCGCGGCGGCTGACCAACCTGCGGACCGGGCTGGACCGCTACGAGACGGCGGTCATGGCCGCACGGCCTGCCGCCTGCACGCGTCTGGCGGCGCTGGAGCCGGGGGCGCTGCCCGATGCGACGCAGGACGCCGATGCCTTCTGGCGGCTGGTCGCGGAGATGTGGCCGGAACTCTATGCCAAGCAGAACAAGCTGTACCTGAACGGGCTTTTGCGGGCGGCGAACGCGGTCGCGGAGCATTATCGCACCGGGCCGCAGGGCGTCGCGCCTGCCTGCCTTGCGCAACTGTTCATGGGGGTGGGCTGTTTCGCCGATCCGCAGTGGCGGCACGTCCTGTCCGCCGTGCTGGAGGTCAGCCGTGTGGAGCGCGCGGCGAAGATGTTCGAAGTGACGCGGCGCTGGGCCGCCTCGGTCGCGGGCTGAGGGGGCGGGACGATGCTTGCATTGCTTGCCATCTGCGCCGTCCTTCAGGAGGTCAAGCGCCGCGAGTTGATGGCGCGCATCAAGAACGGCGAGTCCTCGATCACCGTCAGCGGCAGCGACGAGTTCAAGGAAAAGGCCTATGCCTCGCTGGAGAAGCTGTCGAAGACGCCGACCGGACTGGGTTTGCTGCTGGAGCTTGAGAAGACCGGCAAGTCGGTGGAGATCGTCGAGACCGCCGGCGGCAACAGCGAGAACCCGGCCAGCATGGCGGATGGCACCTATGACCGGGTGAACGATCAGCCGGGGCCGGGCACGACCAGCGTGGTGAAGTTCAACCCCGAGAAGAAGCAGATCAAGGACGGGTCGGAGGGCTGGCACAATCGCGACCCCGCCGTTGCCCTCGGGCACGAGCTGATCCACAGTCTGCACGACGCGAACGGCACCAACGACGGGCGCAACCCCTTGCCCTACGAGGATCTGAACGGCGACAACCGCACCGCTCCGGGCTATGAGCATCAGGCGGTCGGGCTGGGCGATTACGAAGACGACCCGTTCACCGAGAACAAGATCCGCGAAGAGATGGGCGAAGAGAAGCGTCCCTTCTACTGATAGACACGCACGAGGCCGAGATGATCGAACTGAACCGAGTGGAGGTGGCGCAGGATGCGCTTCGGGTCGACTACCGGGTGACGAACCCGGACGACAGTCCGATCTACCTCTTCGACCTGTTCTGGACGGTGGCGGAGAAGGGGTTCACCCTGCTGCCGGACGAAAGCTACAGGTTCTTCGATGGCGACACGCTGGTCTTGCAGCGCGCGGTTCAGCCGATGCCGCCGGGCATGCGTCTGGAAGAGCCGGAAACGCCCTATGCCTCTCGGGTGGAGACCGGGGAGACGGCAGAGCGCAGCATCGTCCTGCCCTTGCCCGTCGCCCGGTTCACCGCCTACGGCGGCCCGGTGACGCCGGGCGAGCATGTGGGCACGCCCGCGCGGCTGGTGCTGAGCCTCGGCTACGTGCGGCGGTCGGATATCCTTGACGGGTGGGCGGTCATCACGCCGAAGCCGAAGCTGGGCGAGGGTATCTTTGCACCGGACGCGGGGATGGCGCTGGAGTTGCAGCGCAGTTTCGAGGCGGAGTTGCCGGTGCCCGAAGGGTTGACCGGATACCTCGACCAGTGACCGTACGCCAGTGATGCCTGGCCGATGCCCGGCAAGCGATCCGTGTGGCGCTTGATGCGGGCGCGGCGGCGTCCTGCTGGCCAACGTGAAACGGCGCCCACCGGGGAGGGCGCCGTCTTGAATGGCTCGGGATGCTTCCGGACTGCGCGGTCCCGGCGCTGTCAGACCTGTTCGACGTCGACGCCGTCCTGCGCATAAAAGGCGAGGTGGTCCTTGATCTGCGCCACCTCGTCCTTCGGGTTCTCGTAGGACCAGACCGCGTTTTGGTAGGTGCGGCTCTTGGACATGATGGAGAAATAGGACGCCTCGCCCTTGTGGGGGCAGGTGGTCTTGTGGTCGGTGGCGTCGAGGAAGGCCATGCCGATGTCCTCGCGCGGGAAGTAGATCACCGGCGGCAGATCGCCTTCGCGAAGTTCCAGCGCGCGGGAGCTTTCGCCGAGGACGGCCCCGCCGGCGCGCACCACCCACGTGCCCACGGCGGGCGCGATCGTTATGGGCGTGGTCATTTCTGTCTTCCCCCTGTCTCTCGATTTTCCGATTGTCGTTTTCTTAGGTCATCGTCCGTGCCCGTTCCTTGGCACGACGATTGTAACATAGACATGTCAGAGCGGTTGGCACGCAAGCTCTAACCAGTCACCTGCGGCATCATCTACATGCGGGCGCAGTGTGTCCAGCACCCGGGCGTGATAGCCGTCGAGCCATTGCCGTTCGGCCTCGGACAGCAGATCCGTGTCGATCAGGCGACGGTCGATGGGCACCAGGGTCAGCGTCTCGAAGCGGTACATCTGCGGGATGGTCTGGCCTGGGCGTTCGGGGGCCTCCTCCACCACGATGAGGTTCTCGATCCGGATGCCGAAGGCACCTTCGCGGTAGAAGCCCGGCTCGTTCGACAGGATCATGCCGGGTTGGAAAGCCACGGTGCCGGTGCGCGCGATGCGGGCCGGTCCTTCGTGCACGCACAGATAGGAGCCGACGCCGTGGCCGGTGCCGTGACCATAGTCGAGCCCGGCCTCCCACAACGCCACGCGGGCCAGCACGTCGATGTCGCGGCCCGCCATGCCCTTCGGGAAACGCAGGCGCGAGAGCGCGATCATGCCCTTCAGGACGCGGGTGAACGCCTCCCTGTGCTCGGCGGTGGGTTTGCCGATGGGGATGGTGCGGGTGATATCGGTGGTGCCGTCGACGTATTGCCCACCGGAATCGACCAGCAGGAGGTGCCCGTCCTCCACCGTGCGGTCGGTCTTTTCGGTCACGCGGTAGTGCACGATGGCGCCGTTCGGGCCGGTCCCGGCGATGGTGTCGAAGGAGATGTCGCGGAGCGCGTTGGTGGCGGCGCGCTCGGCCTCCAGCTTCTTGACGACGGCGATCTCGGTCAGCGACCCGGGGGCCTGTGCATCGAGCCAGGCGAGGAACCGCACCATGGCGCAGGCGTCGCGCAGGTGGGCGGCGCGGGTGCCGTCGAGTTCCGCCGCGTTCTTGCAGGCCTTGGGCAGGATGCAGGGGTCTTCGCCCTCCACGGGCTGCGCCAGCGCTTCGTGCACCGCGACGGGGCAGGAGGCAGGGTCGATGCGCACCATACCCTCGCGGGCTTTCAGCGCCGGGATGAATGCGTCGGGCGCGTGGGTGCGGACCGAAGGTCCGAGGTGGTCGCCGAGATCGGTCAGCTTTTCGGGGGCGATGAACAGGTCGACGGTGGCATCGGCGTTCAGCAGGGCAAAGCCGTGCGGCACCGGGTTCTTCGGAATGTCCGAGCCGCGGATGTTCAGCAGCCACGCAAGGCTGTCCGGCAGGGTGATCACGGCGGCCTCCACCGGGGCGAGCGTCTTCGACAGGCGGGCGATCTTGTCCTCATGCGCTTCGCCTGCCAGTTCCAGCGGCTGGGCAAAGACGGCGCCCATCGGCGGCGCGGGCTGATCCTCCCACAGGCGGTCGATCAGGTTCTCCATCGGCACGAGCGTGAGCTTCGGGAGCTTTTCGGCAAGGCGGCGGCGCTCGGCCACGGTCAGCAGCCACGGATCGTAGGCCAGGCGGCCTTCGGGCAGCGCCTCGGCCAGCCAGTCGGCCAGCGAAGTGCCCGGCCAGTCGACCTTTTCGAAGACGGTGTCGGTCTGCGCCTTGACCTGAACGGTGTAGCGGCTGTCGGTGAAGATCGCGGCGCGGTCGGTCAGGGCGATGGCCCAGCCCGCCGAGCCGGTGAAGCCGGTAAGCCATGCCAGCCGGTCGTCGTGCGGCGCGACGTATTCGCCCTGGTGCGCGTCGGAGCGGGGCACCAGCACGCCGTCGACGCCTTCGGTCCGCATGAGGTCCTGAAGGGCGGACAGGCGGGCAGGCCCCTGGTCGGGAGAGGCGGTTTCCGTGAAGGTCTGGAACATGCGGGGACTCCTTTGCGGAGACCGTATCTTTGCGCGCGGCAGAGGCCAAGGGGGTCATGCCTGCCGGGTTTTCCGTTTGCCACGCGCCGGTTGGCCGGATCCCCGGCCGCCGCTGACGGACGTGCGGGCATGCGGCGGGCACGCGAATTGTGGCAGCCGTGCCGCCGAAGGAGGTCGGCGCCAGATGTGGCCGAAACAAAATCGCGCCTATGCTGCCCCACGGTTTTGGCGCAGAGTGCATTCGGACAAAACGATTGTGTCCGGTTTGATTAGCGGAGAGATATGCGTCCGCCTGCAGAGATAATTGTCGAGGACCTTCTCGAACGAACGGGATTAGCGATCGCCGACCGCTGCTTTGAGCGTTTCGCGGAGTGCGTCTGTCTGCCCTTCGTGGTGGAGACCTTCGAGGGCCGCCTGCGGATCGAGACCGAAGCGTCCATGCGCGATTGGTTCAACCGGAACGTGGATTTCTACGACATCATCGGGGTGACCGATATGCAGCGGTTCTGCATCTCTGCCTCGTACCGGAGCGACACGATGATCGTCTCGGCCTACGAGTCGCGGCTGGTGCAGCACGGCCACCGGCTGGAGCGGGAACCCTACATGGTCTACACCGAGATCCGCCTTGTCGCGGGGCGCTGGGGGGTGTGGTTCGCCCAGTACGCGATTGCGGATTCGGACGTCCACAATCGCGTGCTGGTGCAGGCCTCTGCCCGTGGCGCGTTACGCGACGCGCCGCATCCCCATGACGCGGGCCCGGGCACGGGGATCTGAATCGAAGAGCGAGGCAAGCTGTTCGGTCATCGCACCCGCCAGCTGTTCCACGTCGGTGATCGTCACCGCGCGGTCGTAGTAGCGAGTCACGTCGTGGCCGATGCCGATGGCCAGAAGCTCCACCTGTTTCTTGCGCTCGACCATGGCGATCACATCGCGCAGGTGCTTTTCGAGGTAGTTGGCCGGGTTCACCGAAAGGGTCGAATCGTCGACCGGGGCACCGTCCGAGATGACCATCAGGATCTTGCGCGCCTCGGGACGGTTCACCATGCGGCGGTGCGCCCACTCCAGCGCCTCGCCGTCGATGTTCTCCTTCAGAAGACCTTCCTTCATCATCAGGCCGAGGTTGTCGCGGGTCCGCCGCCAGGGCGCATCGGCCTTCTTGTAGATGATGTGGCGCAGGTCGTTCAGGCGGCCGGGCTGCTGTTCGCGGCCCGCGTTCAGCCACGCCTCGCGCGCCAGCCCGCCCTTCCACGCGCGGGTGGTGAAGCCGAGGATCTCGACCTTGACGGAGCAGCGTTCCAGCGTTCGCGCCAGAACGTCGGCGCAGATCGCCGCGATGGAGATCGGTCGTCCGCGCATCGATCCGGAGTTGTCCAGAAGCAGCGTCACGACTGTGTCGCGGAACTCCATGTCCTTCTCGACCTTGAACGACAAAGGCGTCGTCGGGTTGGCCACGACGCGGGCTAGGCGGCCGGCATCCAGCACGCCCTCTTCCTTGTCGAATTCCCAACTGCGGTTCTGCTGCGCCTGAAGGCGGCGCTGAAGCTTGTTCGCCAGACGGCTGACCGCGCCCTTCAGCGGTTCGAGCTGCTGGTCGAGATAGGCGCGCAGGCGCTCCAGCTCCACCGGTTCGGCGAGGTCCTGCGCCTCGATCTCTTCGTCGTGGTCGGTGGCATAGACCTTGTAGTCGGGGTCGGCCTCGGAGATCGGGGCGGGGGCGGGCGGCTCCATCGGGGCTTCGCCCTCGGGCATCTCCGCCTCTTCGCCGAGCTCCTGATCCGCGAGGTCGTCCATCGTGACCTGCGCCTGGGAGGGGTCCTGCGTCTCGTCCTGGGACTGCTCGGGCGAGGCATCGGATTCCTCGGAATCGGCCTCGTCGTTGCCGGTGGAATCGGGCTGGTCCTCTTCCTCCGCGCCTTCCTGTTCACCGTCGTCCTCGGCCTCGTCGTCGAGATTGTCGGGGTCGTCCCCAAGCTGGTCGCCATAGCCCAGATCGGTGATGATCTGGCGCGCGAACTTCGCAAATGCCGACTGGTCCGACAGTTTGGTCTGGAGGTCGTCGAGCGTCACGCCCGCCTGTTCCTCCATGAACCCGCGCCAGAGGTCCATGACGTTGGTCGCCTCTGACGGCAGATCGCGCCCGGTGGCGAGGTGCCGGATCAGGTAGCCCGCGGCGACGGGCAGCGGCGCCTCCGCCTTGTCGCGGATCTGGCCGTAGCCGCGGCGGACCGCTTCGTGCCCGATCTTGGCGTCGATGTTCTTGGCGGTGCCGGGCATGTCGCGGGCGCCCATCGCCTCGCAACGCGCGGTTTCCATCGCCTCATAGAGGTCGCGCGCCATCTCGCCCTGGGGCAGGTAGCGGTTGTGGGTGGTCGCGTCGTGGTAGCGGCGGTGCAGTGCCAGAGCGTCGGCGGTGCCCCGTGCCAGCAGGACCTCGTCCTTTGTCATGCGGCGCGAGACCTGCGGCAGGCGCATGGCGTCGCCGGACACTCCCGACGGATCGACCGAGTAGCTGACCGTCAGGTCGGGGTCGTCGGCCATGACCTTGGTGGCCTCGGCGAGGGCCTTCTTGAAGGGATCGGCGGGGTTGTCGCTGGGCTTGCTCATGACCGCAGATTTGAACCGATGACCGGGGCTTGGCAAGGGCAAAGGCGGACAGGTCGCGGCGTCTGCCGTTCGGGTTTCGTCACATGCCGGTGTAACGGCGCCCGATCACGAGGCTGTCGCAGGCGGCCAGTTGGCGCTGGATGCCGCCGGCGGCAAGGCTGCGGCGCCGCTGATCGCCATTGAAGGCGGCGATGGCGAAGAGCGTGCGCAGTTCCGCCCGCGCGTTGACCCGATGGCTCATCAGGGCGATGGAATAGGCGCGGTCGTCCGCGAATTCCGCCAGGTGGGCGTTCATCAACGCCTCAAGCCAGTCGCGCCGGAACGCGGCGGCATCGGCCCCGTCACCCATCAGCCGGGCATGTTCCATGGCTGCGGTGTAGCGGCCGTGGCACGTGGCGAGAGTCAGCGCCTCTTCGGACGGGGCGGGCCGGTCCGTGGCGGCACGGGCGGCGTAGGGAGCAAGGAGGAGGCCCAGGATCAGCAGGGCCGTCCGCCCGGTCTGGTGGCACGGTGCGATCATGGGTGGGCAGCCTAGCGCGGAGTGGTTACGATCGTGTTGCCCGAGCGGGCGGTCGGTCACAGCAGGAGCGCCTCGCAGGGTCGGAGCGCCAGTCTGGCCTGCGCCTGGGCGCGGCGCTGCATCCGGGGATCGCGGTCGAATCGCGCGATGGACAGGAGCCGGGCCTGCGCCCACTTCGCCTCCAGCCGGATCTGGAGAATGCGCGATCCCGGCAGGTCGGACACTGTGCGCACGGCGTCCAGCAGCCCCTCGAAACGGGCGCGTGTGATCTGAGAGGTGTCGTCGGAGGAATAGGCGTTCCACGAATCCTCGACCTGGGCCGAGTAGCGTCCGAGGCAGGCGGCGAAGACCGGCGTCATGTCGGAGGGGCGTTCGGCGAGCGCCAAGGCCGGGGAAGCGGTCATCCATTGCGCCGGCAACAGGAGCGCGAGCGTCAGAAGAAAAGTTTTCAAACCGCCCATGAAGTGAACTTTAGCGCGGATTTACTGCCTGACAATTAATCTGTTTGTAAACTCTTGCGGCGCGTCACCGGATTGTCACGGTGGGATCGTCAGGGTGTCGCCTCGCCGGTGGCGAGACGTGCCAGAAGATCCACGTGGACATCCAGCGCGTCGATGACGGGGTAGGGTTCGGACCCGTCGAAGGCGAGGTTGAGATCGGTGCCTGCCAGCACGACGGCGGACGCGCCCGCTTCGATCAGCCTTTGCCCGGCGTCGCGGAAGAGCGCGCGCGCTTCCGGCGTGCAGGTGCCCGCCACCGCCATGTCCTGATAGGCTTGGCCCAGCGAGTCGACCTCGTCCTCCAGCGCGATGGCGCGGGTCCGGTGAAGCTGCCCGTACAGCTTCGTGCGCATCACCACCCGCGTGCCCAGAAGACCGACGGTCGTGTGGCCATGATCGGCGAAAAACGCGTCCAGCGGCGTGACGGCCGAGATCAGCGGCAGGGGCGAGATCGCCTGAAGCTCGTCGAAACAGAAATGCCCGCCGAGCGAGGTGACGGCGGCCACGTCGCAGCCCGCCGCCTTCAGCCGGGTCAGCAGGGGCAGCCAGTTACGGGCCTGTTCCTCGCGCAGGTCGGCAAGGTTGGTGCGGATCAACTCCTGCACGTCCGCGTGGACGATGGTCAGGTCCAGCGTCTTGCCTCTGCGGGCAACGGCCTCCGTCAGGCGCTGGTAGTAGACGACGGTTGCCGCGACCCCGATGCCGCCGATCAGTCCTATGTGCATCGTGCGTGTCCTATGTTGTCCAGTCGGCGTTCTGCAGGACGACATGATACCCGTCCGGATCGCGGAAGGTCACGCCTCGCCGGTCCCAGTAGGGATTGTGCGAACGGACGGGGGCGTGGCCCGCCTCCGTCATCCGGTCCTTCGCGGCCTGCCACGCGGCGCGGTCCGGCAGGTAAAGCGTCAGCAGGTGTTCGGGCGAGGGGGCGTTGCCCGCGCTGGTGCCTTTTTCGGACGTGAACTCCAGGTGCCAAGGCGCGTTCGGATGCCCGAGCATGACGCCATCGAAGCCGTCGTGGTCCCTGAAGTCCCCCAGCACGGTCAGGCCCAGCCCGTCGCGGTAGAAGGCGATCAGCTCTGCCATCCGGTCCGTGGGGCGGGCGACGCGAAGGATCGGGATCATCGCGTGCACCATTGCCACTGGGATGGCGCGCAAAAGCCGGTCGTCGGGGGTGTTGTCGGCATTGTCGATCCTTCCAAGCGCTGTGTTTACAATTTTAGACGTATTGACCGTGAGAGACCAAGATCCGTTGAGCAAGGACAGAACATGCGGGACTTCCTGGAAGATGTTGACCGGCACGGCGCAATGCCGCGCCGTTTCAAGCCGCTGACAGGGCAGCTCGGGCGGATCGGCGACAGGGCGGCTGACGTGAACGCGGGTCTCGACGGACTGGAGTTCAGGCTCTTGCGGTTGGAGGCCGAGGCGCTGCTGCTGGCCCTGCCGAGCGTCCCGTTGGCGCGGGACGACTCCTGAGCCGGAAGCCCTTTGCGGGGCAGCGTTGTCGCCGGTTCGCAAAGGCGTTTCCCGTCGCGGCGGCACGCATGGCGGATGGTGAGACGCCAAAACGTACGAAGCCCGCAGATGCGGGCTTCGTCAGTTCGTTTCGCGATATGCAGTGATCAGGCGACGCTGATCGAAGCGGCGCTTTCCGGCAGTTCCTCGTCGAAGCAGCGCTGGTAGAACTCTGCCACGGTCTGACGTTCAAGCTCGTCGCACTTGTTGAGGAACGACACGCGGAAGGCGTAACCGATGTTGCGGAAAATTTCGGCGTTCTGCGCCCATGCGATCACGGTCCGCGGCGACATCACTGTCGACAGCTCGCCGTTCATGAATGCGCGGCGCGAGAAATCGGCGACGGTGACCATCTGACGGATGGTCTTGCGGCCCTTCTCGTTGTTGTAATGCGGCGCCTTCGACAGGACGATGTTGGTTTCGGCGTCGATGCTGAGGTAGTTGAGCGTCGCCACCAGCGACCAGCGGTCCATCTGGCCCTGGTTGATCTGCTGGGTGCCGTGGTACAGCCCGGTGGTGTCGCCAAGCCCGACCGTGTTGGCGGTGGCGAAGATGCGGAAGTACTTGTGCGGGGTCAGAACCTGGTTCTGGTCCAGCAGGGTCAGCTTGCCGTCAGTTTCCAGAACCCGCTGGATCACGAACATCACGTCCGCGCGGCCCGCATCGTATTCGTCGAACACGATCGCAGTGGGGTTGCGCAGGGCCCAGGGCAGGATGCCTTCCTGGAATTGCGTGACCTGCTTGCCGTCCACCAGCTTGATCGCGTCCTTGCCGATCAGGTCGATCCGGCTGATGTGGCTGTCGAGGTTCACCCGCACGGCCGGCCAGTTGAGGCGTGACGCCACCTGTTCGATGTGCGTCGACTTGCCGGTGCCGTGATAGCCCTGGATCATCACGCGGCGGTTGTTGCGGAACCCCGCGAGGATGGCCAGCGTGGTGTCGGGGTCGAACTTGTAGGTGGAGTCGAGATCGGGCACCCGAGACGTGCGCTCGGGGAACCCGTGCACAATCATGTCGGTGTCGATCCCGAAGACCTCGCGAACCGAGATCTCTTCCGTCGGTTTCGCGTTGATATCGATCTCGCCGTCCGCCATGGTGCCGATGTCCTTTATCCGTTGTCTGACCGCGTTGGTGCAACATATCTCGGGGAGGGGCAAGGGGAATGGGTAACGGAGCGCCATGACACCGCAGGAGGAGATCGAGGCGCTGATCGCACGTGTGGCGATGGCAGACCGGAAGGCTTTCCGGGCGCTCTATTCGCGGACCTCGGCGAAACTCTTTGGCATCGCGTTGCGTGTGTTGAAGGACGAAGCGGCGGCAGAGGACGTCCTGCAGGACGTGTACGTCCGCGTATGGAACCGTGCCGGCGCGTACCGAAGCAACGGATATTCGCCGATGACATGGCTGATCACGATCACGCGAAACGCCGCCATCGACCGCCTGCGCAAGGCGCGGCGGGAGGGTGTCGCGCAGGAGCCGGTCGAGATCGCGGAGCGGCTGTACGACACCGCGCCCGGGCCTGCCCAGCAGGCAGAGATGCGTGACGAGGCGCGGGCGCTGAACGTCTGCCTCGATGAATTGCCCGCAGATCGGGCAGAGATGGTCCGGCGGGTCTACCTGCAGGGCCTGACGTACCAGGAACTGTCCGACCAGTCCGGCGTGAAGCTGAACACGGTGCGGACGTGGCTGCGGCGCAGCCTGATGCAACTGAGGGAGTGCCTGAGCGCATGACCGGCGCGGACGAGGATACCGATCTTCCGGGCGGCTGGGAAGCCGAGGCAGCGGAGTACGCCCTGGGCGTTCTGCCGGAGGCGGAGCGTGCCGGTTTCGAGGCGCGCATGGCGGCCGACCGGAACCTCGCGCAGGACGTGGATGCCTGGACCGAATATTTCGCCACGCTGACCGACCCGATCCCGGCCGCGACCCCGTCGCCGGCTGTCCTGAAACGCATCGAGGCCGCCGTGCACGGCGATCCGCAGCCGCCGGTCTGGCGCCAGTTGCTGCCCTATCTCGTCGGTGCCGTGGCCGGTGCGACCATGGCCTGGGTCGTCTTCATCTCCGGTGTGCTGGAGCAGGGGCGTCCGGAAATCCTCGCCTCGCTGGAGCCGGTGGCCGGCGATCTGGCCTTCGACGTGCGGATCGATCCGCCGACGCATACGGTTGCCATCGACTATCGCGCGGGCGATCTGCCCGACGGGCGCGTGCTGCAGCTCTGGCTTATTCCGGAGGGCAGCGACCCGATCTCGCTGGGCGTGATGTCGCCCGGCGGCGATCACATCGTGGTCCTGTCGGACGAGATGGCGGCCCGTGTGCCGGGGGCCACGCTGGCGGTGTCGGACGAACCGGAGGGCGGCTCGCCCACCGGCCTGCCCACGGGCGAGGTTCAGGCCGCAGGGGTGCCGATCCCGCTCTGACGTTCCGGATTCTGGCGTCTGGCTTACACGATCGGGCGTCGGCCTGTGCGCGTGATCCGTCTGCGCGTGGTCCGGACGGAGCGCGCTTTTGCATTGGGTGGGCGGCGTCACCCCCAGGCGCCGACCAGCAGGCCGATGGGGGGCAGTTGTCGGTTGACCGTGTGCCGCGCGCGGGGAGGCTGTCGACGAACGCGGGCATGCCTCTTTCTATTGCGTCCACGTCTATCCGATGGGCAGTTTGCGCGCGAATTCGGGCGTTTCAAGTACGTTGACCCATGAAGGGGGCGTCGCTGCAACTGCCAGACGAACGTCCGTTTCCGCCCGGGGCGCCACGGGTGGCGGGCTGCCCGGCTCGTGGTGCATCAAGCTTCTCTCGCGCGGCCATTCCCGAACGATATGAGGCGTTTCAAGCACGATTGCCCAGTGGGCAGGGCATTCGCTCAATTGCCCCTCGCGCCGGTGCGCGCGGCTGCTATAAGGGCGCCGTCTGCTGAACAGGGGAACCAACATGTCCGGAGAGCTGTCGCCCATCGACAAGGCCAAGTTCGTCGCCGCCAAACGCGCGGCGGAATTCGTGGAATCGGGCATGCGTGTCGGTCTGGGGACCGGCTCCACCGCCGCATGGCTGGTGCGCTGCCTCGGAGAACTGGTGCGCGAGGAAGGGCTGCGGTTCAAAGGCGTGCCGACATCGACCCGCACCGCGGAACTGGCGCGCGACGTGGGGATCGAGGTGATCTCGCTCGACGAGGCGAAGTGGCTCGACCTGACGATCGACGGCGCCGATGAATTCGACGAGGAGCTGTCGCTGATCAAGGGCGGGGGCGGCGCGCTTCTGCAGGAGAAGATCGTGGCCACCGCCTCTGACCAGATGGTGGTGATCGCCGATGCGGCGAAGGAAGTCGGCCACCTTGGCGCCTTCCCCCTGCCGGTCGAAGTTATCCCCTTCGGCTGGCAGACCTCCCTGGCGCTGATCGAGGAGATGCTGATCTCCATGGACGTGATGGGCCGCAAGGCGACGCTCCGGATGAACGGCGACCGGCCGTATATCACCGATGAGGCGAACCACATCCTCGACCTGCACCTGACCCGGATCGGCAACCCGCGGCAGCTGTCGATGGTGTTGAACCAGATCCCCGGCGTCGTGGAGAACGGGCTGTTCATCGACATCTGCGACAAGGTGGTGATCGGTCACGGCGACGGACGTGTCGAGGTGCGCGACATCAACGAAGGCACCGTGACCGAAACCCAGCTCGATTTCGTCGAGGACGACAACCTCTTCCGCGACATCTGAGGCAGGGCCGCAAGCCCTGCGAGAGGACCGGTCGGCGCGGCCCGGACCTTGGGGTCTTTGACGGACCTGCGGGGCGGATCGTCTGCGGCAGATTGTCGGGCACGATGGGTGTCATAACCCTTTCGTGTCGCCGCCCTCCGGCTCTGGCCTTCGGCGGGGCTTCGTGAAATACCTCCGCAACGCGAGAAGATGAAAGGCACGGGTCATGAGCGCATTCGACTACGATCTCTTTGTCATCGGTGGCGGCTCCGGCGGGGTGCGCGCGGCGCGGGTGGCAGCGGGCGAGACCGGCGCGAAGGTCGCGTTGGCTGAGGAGGACCGCTATGGCGGCACCTGCGTGATCCGGGGATGCGTGCCGAAGAAACTGATGGTCTTCGCCTCCGAATACCACGAGATGCCGGCTGCCGCGCGTGCCTACGGCTGGGACATCGCGGACGGGCGTTTCGACTGGACGGCCTTCCGCACCAAGCTGAACGCGGAGCTCGACCGGCTTGAAGGGGTGTACCGCAAGCTGCTGGCCGGTTCCGGCGTGGAGACGTTCGATGCGCGCGCGACGGTGAAGGACGCGCACACGGTCAAGCTGTCGACCGGTGAAGAAAAGACCGCAAAGCACATCCTGATCGCGACGGGCGGCCGTCCCCAGCGGCCCGACATGCCGAACGCGCATCTCGGAATGGTGTCCGACGACATCTTCCATCTGGAGACGCTGCCGAAGTCCGTGCTGATCGTCGGCGGCGGCTACATCGCCTGTGAATTCGCCTGCATCCTGCACGGGCTTGGGGTGAAGGTGACGCAGTTCTATCGCGGGGCGCAGATCCTGCGCGGCTTCGACGACGAGGCGCGCGGGCTGATCGCCGACGCGATGAAGGGGCGGGGCATCGACCTGCACACCGGCACCACCATCGTCGAGATGCACTGCGTGGGCACGCCCGAGGCCGACGCCATGGGCGAGGCCCCGGTGGACGACGTGCAATACGGCCAGCCGGAGGAGGAAGGCGCCGGGTCCGGCCCGGTGCGGGTGAAGGCGACCAACGGCACGATCCGCGATTTCGATGCGGTGTTCTTTGCCACCGGGCGCGTGCCCAACACCGACGATCTGGGGCTGGAGGCGCTTGGCATCGAGTTGGGCCGGGAAGGCGCCGTCATGGTGGACGAATACAGCCAGACGAAGGTGCCCTCGGTCTATGCCATCGGCGACGCGACCAATCGCGTCAACCTGACCCCCGTGGCGATCCGCGAGGGCATGGCGTTTGTCGAGACGGTCTTCAAGGGCAACCCCACGCCGGTCGATCACGAGCTGATCCCGAGCGCGGTGTTCACGCAGCCCGAGATGGGTACGGTTGGCCTGACCGAGGAACAGGCCGCCGAGCAGGAAGAGATCGAGGTCTACTGCACCTCGTTCCGGCCCATGCAGACGGCCTTTGCGGATGCGCCCGATCGTGTTCTGATGAAACTGATCGTGTCGAAGGCGAACCGGACCGTGCTGGGCTGCCACATCGTGGCGCCGGGTGCGGGCGAGATGATCCAGCTTGCGGGCATCGCCGTAAAGATGGGGGCCACCAAGGAAGATTTCGATCGCACGGTGGCGGTGCATCCGACGATGTCGGAAGAAATCGTGACCATGCGCAACCCGGCGCGGACGCGGTAACGCGGCAACGGTGACGAAGCTGCCTTGATACTTTCGGGTAGCATGCACAGTTTAGAACGGACCGAGACTGAGGGAAGGACAAGGCTTCATGGCAGGAAACAGCGGCGGCCCCTGGGGCGGCGGTGGCAACCAGGGCGGCAACGGCAGCCGTCCGCCTTCGGGCGGAGGCGGTGGCGGGCGTCGACCGGAGGACAGCCAGATCCCCGAGATCGACGAGCTGATGAAAAAGGGCCAGGAGCAATTGCGCGTGCTCATGGGCGGCCGGGGCGGCAACGGCCGGTCCGGCGGCGGCTCGGGCGGCGGTTCCGGCGGGCCGAAACTGACACGCGGCACCGTGGCCTTGGGTGTGTTGGTGCTTGCGGGCCTTTGGGCCTTTTCGAGCTTTTACACCGTCAAGCCCGAAGAGCAGTCGGTTGAACTGTTCCTCGGCAAATACTCGTCGACCGGCAACCCGGGCCTGAACTTCGCGCCCTGGCCGCTGGTGACCTACGAGAAGGTCAACGTGACCTCGGAACGGACCGAAACCATCGGTTCGGGCCGTGGCGGGTCCGACGGGCTGATGCTGACCACCGACGCCAACATCGTCGACATCGATTTCCAGGTGGTCTGGAACGTGGCGGACCCGGCGAAGCTGCTGTTCAACATCCGCGACCCCGAACTGACCGTTCAGGCGGTGTCCGAATCGACCATGCGCGAGATCATCGCGGCGTCCAACCTCGCCCCGATCCTCAACCGGGACCGTGGGCTGATCGCCGACACGGCCTTCGACAACATCCAGATGACGCTGGACGAGTACGAAAGCGGCATCCGCATCGTCCGGGTCAACCTGCGCGAGGCCGATCCGCCGCGCGAGGTGATCGACGCCTTCCGCGAGGTGCAGGCCGCCGAGCAGGAACGTGACCGTCTGGAACGTCAGGCCGACGCCTATGCCAACCGCGTGGTGGCAGAGGCCCGCGGTCAGGCCGCGCAGACGCGCGAGGAGGCCGAAGGCTACCGCGCCCGTGTCGTGAACGACGCATTGGGTGAGGCCGCGCGCTTTACCTCGGTGCAGCAGGAATACGCGCAGGCGCCAGACGTGACGCGCCGCCGCCTGTACCTCGAAACGATGGAGAAGGTGCTGGGCGACGTGGACAAGATGATCCTCGATGAAAGCATCGCCGGTGGCGGACAGAGCGGCAGCGGCGTCGTGCCGTACCTGCCCCTGAACGAGTTGGGGCGCTCCGGCGGCTCGACACAGTCCAGCGGCAACTGAGGGAGGACACATCATGGGTAAGACAACGTATATTCTGCCTGCCATCGTGGTGGCGCTGGTCGTGATCCTTTCGTCGGTCTTCGTCGTGGACGAGCGCGAGAAGGCGCTGGTCCTGCGTTTCGGCCAGATCAAGGCGGTCAAGGAGGAGCCGGGGCTCGGCTTCAAGGTGCCGCTGCTGGACGAAGTGGTGCGCTATGACGACCGCATCCTGTCGCTCGACACGGAGACCATCGAGGTCACGCCGTCGGACGACCGCCGGTTGGTGGTCGATGCCTTTGCGCGCTACCGGATCGCCGACGTGGTCCAGTTCCGCCAGGCCGTGGGCGTGGGCGGCGTGCGCGTCGCCGAGGACCGCCTGCAGGGCATCCTGAACGCGCAGATCCGTGAGGTTCTGGGTGCCGACCAGGTGACGTCCGACACCATCCTGTCGGAGGAACGCGGTTCGCTGATGATCGGCATCCGCGACCAGGCACGGGCCGAAGCCCGCTCCTTGGGTCTGGACGTGGTCGACGTGCGGCTGAAGCAGACTAACCTGCCGACGCAGAACCTGGAAGCGACCTTTGCCCGGATGCGCGCTGAGCGTGAACGGGAGGCCGCCGACGAGATCGCACGCGGTAACGAGGCGGCGCAGCGGGTGCGCGCGCTGGCTGACCGGACGGTGGTGGAGACCCTCTCCGAAGCCGATCGCGAAGCCAATGTGACCCGCGGTGAGGCCGACGCCGAACGCAACGCCATCTTCGCCGAGAGCTACGGCGCGGACCCGGAGTTCTTTGCCTTCTACCGGTCTTTGCAGGCCTACGAGAACGCCCTGCGTGGCGGCAACTCGACCATGGTCATGACCCCGGACAGCCAGTTCTTCGCGTACTTCAAGTCCGAGGGCGAGGCCGGCTCGCCGGTGCCGATGGAGACGCCTGCCTCGGTCGAGCAACGCCCCGCGCCGCGCGATCCGGTGGTGCCGCAGTCGCAGGACCTGCCGGACGACGTGACCGAGGGCGAAACGCCGCAGGATGCGTCTTCTGCGCCGGGACCGCAGGCCGTCGACCCGGTGGTGCCGGACGCGCCTGCCTCCGACACCTCGCCCGTCGGCGAACCGGTCGATCCCTCGGACACCGGGGACGATCCGGCGAACGCGGGAAACTGAGGCCGGAATGGCTTTGACCGACATCTGGACGGGGATCGCCATGGTCCTCGTGATCGAGGGGCTGGTGTACGCACTGGCCCCTTCGCTTGTGGAGCGCCTGCTGGAAGCGCTGAAGGAGATCCCGCCCGAAGCGCGCAGATCGCTTGGGCTACTGACGATGGTCACCGGAGTGGTGATCCTGTGGGCCGTGAAGGGCTGAGGCGCGCGCGGGGCATTGCTTTCAGTCCACGCGGTTGAATTTTCCCGTATCCTGCCGTAAAGTTACGCCGTGTCAGTGGTTTACGGTTGGGAGCGCGCGTATGCTCACGTATGTCATCAATCTGGAACGCAGCGTCGACCGTCGGCAGGTCCTGACGGAGAAACTGGCGCGGGACAGTTGGCCCCATACCTTCGTCAACGCCGTCGACGGCCGCGCGCTTTCTGCCCAAGACCGCGCGCTGTACAGCCCGCTGCTGGCCTTCCTGCGCTTTGGACGCGGCCTCAAAGCGGGCGAGCTTGCCTGCTACCTCTCGCATCTCAAGTGCTTGCGGCAGTTTCTGGCAACCGACGAACCGGTCTGCCTCGTGCTTGAGGATGACGTGGACTGGACGCCCGGGACCGGTGCGGTGGTGCAGGAGTTGGCGCAGGTGCTCGGACAGCACGGGGAACCCTGGGAGGTGGTCAATCTGGGCCACGTCAGCAAACGTCCGGCGCTCGCGGCCCCGATTGCGCGCATCGCGGAAGACAACGCCGTTTCGCGGATCTTCGATTTCCCGCTCACCACCCATGCCTTGCTGTGGAACCGGGAGGGCGCACGGCACTTCCTCCACCGCTCGCGCAGGATATTCGACCCGGTCGACGTGGCGGCCCGGCGGATCTATTCCGGCACCGGCTTGGGCCTCGGGCTGATTGCCCGGCTCGTATTTCAGGCCGACTTCGACAGCGAAATAGACGCTTCGGGCAGCGCGGGGTCCGGAACCGCGTCGAAACCTGTCGAGGCCTGGCGGCGGCTCCGCGCAAGGCAACTGCGCAAGTATCATCTGATCCGCGCCCGTCGCGGGTTTGCCGCCTGGACCGAACGCGAGGATTTTGCCGCCACGGCCGATCCGGCGCATTGACCGCGCGGCCGAGCATGCCCGGCGTTCTGTCAACTCGGAACGGCCGGGCCAGTCCTTGTGTCTCGCCAACGATGTGGAGTGGGGGCCAGTGGCGGGGCGTTCGGCGACGCCGGTTTCCGACCCTGAGGCCCCGCCTTGGCGACCATGCCTTCGACCTGCGCAGGGGGCGTACGGTCCCCCCGGACATCGCGCAACAGCGGCCTAGGTGGGGCATTCTTCGGGGCGGAACCGCGTGCCGCCAGGGCGCTCCCGGTTCCGTCACCGTGTCTCACTTGGGCGTGAGACAGCCTATACAGGTCTTTGGTGTTGCGCCATGGAGCCTATGTTTGACACACTGAAGAAGAGGCAGGGCAGTCGTGGCCTGAGGGTGGAGGCGTCTGACCTGCCAGCAACAAGGAGACTCCTTTGAAACCGCAAGTGCACGCGTTGACACGGGAGGACGCGACGCCGCTTCGGCTGTTCTGGCTGACAGCGCTCTCGATGGTCCTCATCCTTTCCCAATCCCTGATGGCACAAGCGCGCGGCGCACCGGAGAGTTTCGCCGAACTCGCGGAGCGCGTCAGCCCGGCCGTCGTTAACATCACGACCTCGACCACTGTCGCCGGCCGCACCGGACCGCAGGGCGTCGTCCCGGAGGGGTCGCCTTTCGAGGATTTCTTCCGCGAATTCCAGGACCGCAACGGGCAGGGCAATCGTCCGCGCCGCTCTTCGGCACTGGGGTCGGGCTTCGTGATTTCCGAAGACGGCTATATCGTCACCAACAACCACGTGATCGAAGGCGCCGACGAGATCATGATCGAGTTCTTCGAGGGCTTCGATCTGCCGGCGACGCTTGTGGGCACCGACCCCAACACCGACATCGCGGTGCTGAAGGTCGAGGCGGACGAGCCGCTGAAGTACGTCAATTTCGGTGACAGCAACATCGCCCGCGTCGGCGATTGGGTCATGGCTATGGGCAACCCGCTGGGTCAGGGCTTCTCGGTCTCCGCCGGGATCGTCTCGGCCCGCAACCGTGCGCTTTCGGGCACCTACGACGACTACATCCAGACCGACGCCGCCATCAACCGCGGCAACTCCGGCGGGCCGCTGTTCAACATGGACGGCGAGGTGATCGGCGTGAACACCGCGATCCTGTCGCCCAACGGCGGTTCCATCGGCATCGGCTTCTCGATGGCATCGAACGTAGTGACCCGCGTGGTCGACCAGCTCAAGGAATTCGGCGAGACGCGCCGTGGCTGGCTGGGCGTGCGTATCCAGGACGTGACCGAGGATCTGGCCGAGGGCCTGGGCCTGGAGCAGGCCAAGGGTGCGCTGGTCAGCGACGTCCCGGAAGGTCCTGCCATGGAAGCGGGTATGGAAGCGGGCGACGTGATCGTCACATTCGACGGCACCGAAGTCGTGGACACCCGGCAGCTTGTCCGGATCGTGGCCAACACCCCGGTCGGCAAGACGGTTCGCGTGGTCGTCAACCGTGATGGCGAAACCAAGACCCTGAAAGTCACGCTGTCCCGCCGCGAAGAAGCTGAGGGCGCGATCCCGGCCGCCGCTGCCGGTCCGGATGCCGCCGAACCGCAGGAGCTGGAAACGCTGGGTCTGACGCTGTCGCCGCTCACCGATGAACTGCGCGCCGAGCTTGAAGTGCCGGAAGGCACCGACGGTCTGGCGGTCATGGCCGTGGACGAAGCCAGCCAGGCGTTCGAGAAGGGCCTGCGCGCCGGTGACGTCGTCACCGAAGCCGGTCAGAGCGCCGTGACGTCGGTCACCGACCTTGAGGATCGTATCACGGAAGCCCGTGACGAGGGCCGCAAGTCGATCCTTCTCCTTGTGCGCCGTGGCGGCGACCCGCGCTTCGTCGCGCTGGGGCTTGAAGAAGACTGATCTCTGCTCAGGCAGGTAAGGCTGAGGGCGCCCCGCGGGGCGCCCTTTTCGTTTGTCCGGCGGCGGGGGAGGGGCGGTCCAGGGCCTGCGCAGGCCGGATCACCCGATGTCGCGCGCGCGGTCCGTCGCGGCCTGCAGACCGTTTGCGACGATCTCCTCCAATCCGGCGGCGCGCATCGATAGAAACCCGGCGGCGGTTGTGCCAGCGTAGGCGATCATCCCCTCCACATGAGCGTCTGCCGTGTGCGCATCATGGGCCAGCATTTCGCCCGCCGAAAGGAAGAGCTGCCGGACCGCGCGGTCGGCGATATCGGGCGGCACGCCTTGGGACACCGCGTGGCGGGCCATGGCGCTGGCGAACAGGGCCGCGAAGCCCGGGACAGGCCCGGTCAAGGCGGTGAACAGGTCGATGTGCGCCTCGTCCCCGATTTCGTCCGTACGGCCGATGGCAGAGAAAACGGCGTTGGCCTGTGTGCGGTCGGCCTCGGTGATCGCGGCGCTGCCGATCCAGGGGGTATAGGCAAGGCGCCGGGCCGCGGCGGGGCTCGACATTGCCCGGATGACGCGCGGGCTGCCTGTCGTTTCCTGAAGCCGCGCCCGGGTGGCCCCCGCGATCACCGACAGGACCAATGCATCCGGGGCCGCAAGGTCGAGGCCGGGCAGGGCGGCGGGCGGAATGCACAGCAGGATGGTTTCGCAGCGCCGGGCAAGGTCGCCGGGCGTGGTCACCTCGATCCCGGGCAGGGGCGCCTTCCCGCTGCGGTTGGCGAAGAGGAGCCTTTCGGGCGGCAGTCCGGCGTCGAGCCAGCCGCGTGCGATGGCCTCTCCCAGCATTCCGGTTCCGATCAATCCGATGGTGCCCTGCATGTCTGCCTCCCTTGGCTTGTCAGCTTCAGCCTGCGCGGGGCGGGGGCCGATGCCAAGGGGGCGTTGCGCCCCGCAGGATCAGACGTCGCCGGGGGCGGGGGCCGCATCGACGGTGATGAGCCCGAGGCTGCGGGCGGTTTCCAGCGACAACTGCGCGCTTTCGAGGCCGCGTTCCGACTGGTACTTGCGGATCGCGGCAGAGGTCGGCGCGTCGATCCAGCCAGAGACGTTGCCCGCGAAATAGTCGCGTGCCGCGAGCGCCCGCTGCAGCGAGGCGATGAAGTCCGGGGTCATCTGATGGCCGCACACCGCGTCGAAGATCACGTCGCTGCGGGGGCGGACGACCTTGGGCACGGGGGCCCTGCGATAGACAGGCGGGCGCAGCACGGTGCCGTCCGGCGCGATTTCGGCCTGCACGACCTGCACTTCTCCCATGACCTGTTCATAGACTGCGGGCAGCGTTTCGCGGGCTTGGCATCGGCCGTCCGACAGCGCGATGACGGGGGCGGGCAGGGACACCGGCGACAGGGCCACGGGTTGCACATCTTCGAACGCATCGCGAGAGGCGCTCTCGGACGCGGTATGTGTGCAGGCCGCGGCGAGGACCAGAAGGCCCAGGGCGACGGTGAAACGGGTCATGACTGCTCGGGCCCTCTTGGACGGGGTCGTCGTCGTAGGCCATTTATAAGTCAGCCGCGTCAGAAATCAAAGCGCTCGCCCGCCGTGGGAAATGGCCTGTGGCCGAAGGGACGCGGGTGCCGTCTGCATGCAGACGTCACCCGCCCCGGTGGGCGCGGTCGGGCAAAGGCGGAAGGTCTGGGTCCAGCAAGCGGTCGAGCAGGGGAGAGATGTCCTCGATGTGTTCGGAGACGATATGGGTCACGTCGTTCTCGCGCTGTATCCTGCCGGTGACGCGCAGCATGCGGCCGGCGATCACCGCGCGCCGAAAGCGTTCGTAGAGGGTGCGCCAGACGACGATGTTGATGACGCCGGTCTCGTCTTCGAGAGTGACGAAGATCACGCCCTTCGCCGTGCCGGGGCGCTGGCGGAGGATCACCAGACCCGCCACGGTCACCCGCGCGCCGTTGGGCACTTCCCGCAGGAGGCGGGCCGGGGTCGCGGAGGGGGGGCGTGGCCATGTCATGGGAACATATATGGAACATCTCTGGCCCGCCGCCAAGCCTGTCCGCGACGTTCGCGGTGCGGCAGGGCTTCACGATGCCCCGACCGGGCGCGCCGGTTCGCAAAACGGGGCTGGCGGCGCGGCGCATGGGTGTCTAGGTATGCTGCGATGGATGACAAACGGAGCGGTGAAATGGCGAAAATCACCTACATCGAGCACAACGGGACAGAGCACGTGGTCGACGTGCCGAACGGTCTGACCGTGATGGAAGGCGCGCGGGACAACAACATCCCCGGCATCGAGGCCGACTGCGGCGGAGCCTGCGCATGTTCGACCTGCCACGTGTACGTGCACCCGGACTGGATCGACAAGCTGCCCCCGCGCGAGGACATGGAAGAGGACATGCTGGACTTCGCCTTCGAGCCCGATCTGGCCCGGTCGCGCCTCACCTGTCAGCTCAAGGTGAGCGACGCGCTCGACGGGTTGGTGGTGCAGATGCCCGAGAAGCAGATCTGATGACCGGCGCGGCCCGGTCCGGCAGGGAGACCCGACGGCGGGTGTCCCTGGCGACCGGGGCGCCGCGTCCGCGTTGTTCCGGATTGAGGCGTGCGGCCCGCGGCGCGGCGGCGATGCTGGCGCTTGTGGTGGGGGCCCCGGTGGCCGCGGACGCGCCCGTCGCCATACTGGATGCGCGGCTTGAAGAACCGGTGACGCGCTACGACCACGGTGTCCTTGGCGACGCGGTGGAATGGGGCACGCTGCGCCTGTGGGTGGACAGCTGCCCCGGCTGCGCGCGCACGGATGTGCAGGAGACGGTGATCCGGCTGCCCGAGAGCCGCGTCTTCGAGGATGTGGAGGCTCGGCTGATCGGTCTGGATCCGCGCGCGCCCGGCGCCGTCATGGTTGTCGAGAGCGACCTGTCCCGGGGCGCCCGACTGTCGCTTTACACCGGCGCAGGGCTTTTGGCCGCGACCCCGTTCATCGGTCAGCCGCACCGCTGGCTCGCGCCGGTCGCGGCGGCGGACCTCGACGGCGATGGCACGCTGGAGGTGGCCTATGTCGACCGGCCGCATCTGGCGAAGGTGCTGCGGGTCTGGCGGCTTGAGGGCGACACGCTGACGGAAATCGGTGCCCTGGAGAACCTGACCAATCATCGCATCGGCTGGGATCACATCGCCGGAGGCCTGCGGGACTGCGGTGGGGGTCCCGAGATGGTGCTGGCCAGCGGAGACTGGTCGCGGTTGGTGGCGGTACGTCTGGAGGCGGGCTACCTTTCCGCCCGCGATCTCGGACGTTACGGCTCAGCCGCGCTGGAGGGCGCACTGGCCTGCCGCTGAGCGGAGGCGCGGTTGGCGGCGGTGCCGATGGCACCCGAAGACCTCTGCGCCTGCGGGCAATCGAACCAGCGCGTCGGCGGTCTGGCGGCCTGACTTTGCCTGCCCGGGATGGACAGGGAAGGCTTGGCAAGCGTCCGGATCCGGCCCCGTGTGGCCCGGGCATCCGTTTGGCGATATGACCTTCGCTGGCCGCAGCGGCGCACGTGCCGGTCATGCGCCGGCCCTGCCCAAAATCTGCGACCGATGTAGGGCGGGGCTTTGCGCCGCCTGCCTTTGCGCATTTCTGGGGTTAACTTTCCCGCCGCCGCGTCTTACGGCTTTTGCCCATGCGAATACTCTTTTTGGGCGATGTGATGGGCCGCGCCGGGCGGCAAGGGATCGCGGACCGGCTTCCGGGCCTGCGAAAGGACTGGCGGATCGACTTCGTGGTCGTCAACGGCGAGAACGCGACGAACGGGGCCGGGCTGAACGCAGCCCATGCCAACGCGATCTTCGAAGCGGGCGCGGATGTCATCACTCTGGGCGATCATGCCTTCGACCAGAAGGAAATGCTGACCCATATAGAAAGCGACACACGCATCGTGCGTCCGCTCAACTTTGCCCGCGCGGCTCCGGGTCGTGGGGCCGCGCTCTACAAGGACGCGCGCGGACGCAAGGTGCTGGTGGTGCAGGCGCTGGGGCAGGTGTTCATGTCGCGCAACTACGATTCGCCCTTCTCCGCCGTCGAGGACGTGCTGAAGCGCCATCCTCTGGGCGGGCAGGCGCAGGCGATCCTCGTGGACATGCATTGCGAGGCGACGTCCGAGAAGATGGGCATGGGGCATTTCTGCGACGGACGCGCCAGCATCGTCGTCGGCACCCACACCCACGTGCCCACGGGCGATGCGCAGATCCTGCCCGGCGGCACGGCCTTCATGGCCGATGCGGGCATGTGCGGGGACTACAATTCCGTCATCGGAATGGAGCCGGCAGAGCCGCTCCGGCGCTTTGTCAACGGCATGGCGAAGGGCCGGTTCGAGCCCGCGGGCGGCGAAGCCACGCTGTCCGGCCTGTTCGTGGAGACCGACGACCGCACCGGCAAGGCCGTCTCTGTCACGATGGTGCGTCAGGGCGGACGGCTGGCGCAGTCGGGGCCCTAGGCACGTGCCGACGCCCGCGCGGCCCCTCCTGCTTCCCGTGACCGAGTGCCTCGGGCCGTTCCTTTTGCTGGTGGTCATCGGTGCGGCGTGGGGCGGCACACAACCGCTTTCCAAGATCGCCGTATCCGAGGGCTACCGTCACTTCGGCCTGATTTTCTGGCAGACCTTGCTGACCGGCCTGCTGCTGGCGGCGATCACACTGCTGCGCGGGCGGAGCCTGCGCCTGAAACGGCACCAATGGCAGACCTGCGCGGTCATCGCCGTGGTGGGGTCGGTCCTGCCCGGCATCACCAGCTATCAGGCCATCGCGCATCTGCCATCGGGCGTGGTGTCCATGCTCCTCAGTTCGGTGCCGATGATCTCGCTGCCGATCGCGCTGGCGCTGGGACAGGACAGCTTCCGTCCGGTCCGGCTTCTCGGCCTTGTGCTTGGGCTGACCGGCGTGGCGTTACTGGTCCTGCCGGACGGCGGGCTCAGGGGCGACGTGGCGGTTTTCTGGGTTGCGGTCGCACTGGTGTCCTCTGTCTGCTATGCTTCGGAGGCGAATATCGTCGCGCGCTGGGGGACGGCGGGTCTGGACCCGGTGCAGGTGCTGGCGGGCGCCTCCCTGATCGGCGCCGCGATCTCTTTTCCGCTGGCGCTGGGGACGGGCCAGTTCATCGTGCCGCCCTGGCCGCTGGAGGCCCCGGACCGTGCCTTGCTGGCCAGCACTGCGCTGCACGCGGGCGCATACACCGGCTATGTCGCGCTTGTCGGTTTTGCAGGCAGCGTCTTTGCCGCGCAGGTGAGTTATCTTGTCACGCTTTTCGGCGTGACCTGGGCGATGCTCTTTCTCGGAGAGGGCTATTCAAGCTGGTTCTGGGCCGCTTTGGCCGTGATGCTTCTGGGCATGGCGTTTGTTCAGCCGCGCCCCAAGACGCTTGTACCCGACGTGACGCTCCGTAAAAATGCGTCGGGTTGAGGATCGGCTGACACAAGAGCAAGGGGCCGGCGATGCAGTGGATTGATTTGAGTCAGGGGGCACAGGCCTGGGCGACGATCGCGGTCGTCGTGGCGATGTTCGTGCTTTTCGTGCGCGAGACGTACCCGACCGAGGTGACGGCCATCGGCGGTGTCGCCGCGTTGCTGTTGTTTGGCGCGTTGCCCTACGACGCAGCGCTTGCGGTGCTGTCGAACCCGGCGCCCTGGACCATCGCCGCGATGTTCATCGTCATGGGGGCGCTGGTCCGCACCGGCGCGCTCGATGCCTTTACAGGCTATGCGCAGGCGCAGGTCGCGGCACGTCCCAAGCGGGCTGTGGCGGCGATCCTCGGGGTCGTTGTGCTCGCCTCGGCGGTGATGAACAACACGCCGGTGGTGGTGGTCATGCTGCCCGTGTTCGTCCAGATCGCCAAGGTCATGAACATTGCCCCCTCCAAGCTGCTGATCCCCCTGAGCTATGCCGCGATGATGGGCGGTACGCTGACGCTGATCGGGACGTCGACAAACCTGCTGGTCGATGGCGTGGCCCGGTCGCAGGGCCTGGAGCCGTTCACCATCTTCGAGGTCACGCCGCTGGCGCTGATCCTTGTCGGGGCGGGCATGCTCTATCTGTTCTTCGTCGCGCCACTGCTGCTGCCCGACCGGATGAGCATGGCCGGAATGCTTTCGGACCGATCCCGCATGAAGTTCTTCACCGAGGCGGTGATCCCCCCGGACAGCAACCTGATCGGCCGCGAAGTGCTGGGTGTGCAACTGTTCAAGCGTGAAGGCGTGCGGCTGGTCGACGTGATCCGGGGCGACGAATCGCTGCGCCGCAACCTCGATGGCGTGTTGCTGGAGGTCGGCGACCGCGTGGTCCTGCGCACCCCGATGGCCGAACTTCTGTCGCTGCAAAGCAACAAGTCGCTGAAACGGCTCGACCAGGTCTCGGCCAAGGAGACGAGTACCGTCGAGGTGCTCATTTCACCGGGGTGCAAGATGGTGGGGCGGTCGCTGGGCGGTCTGCGCCTGCGCCGTCGGTTCGGGGTCTATCCGCTGGCGGTCCACAGGCGAAACCAGAACATCGGCCGGCAACTGGACGAACTTGTCGTGCGCGTTGGGGACACTCTGCTGCTGGAAGGCAGTGCCGAGGACATCAAGCGGTTGGCCGACGAGATGGGGCTCGTGGACGTGGCGCAGCCCTCGGCGCGCGCTTTCCGCCGCAGTCATGCCCCCATCGCTCTGGTGGCGCTGACAGGCATCGTGCTGCTGGCGGCATTGGGTTTTGCGCCGATCCTCGCGCTGGCCGTGCTGGCGGTGGCTCTGGTGCTGCTGACCCGCTGCATCGACGCGGACGAGGCGTTCTCCTTCGTGGAGGGACAGCTTCTGGCGCTGATCTTCGCGATGCTGGCGGTCGGTGCGGCGCTGGAGCATTCCGGCGCCGTCCAGATGATCGTCGGAGGCGTCGCGCCCTACGTCGAACAGCTTCCGGCATGGGCCGTCGTCTGGGCCGTCTACCTGATGACCAGCGTATTGACGGAGAGTGTTTCGAACAATGCAGTGGCGGTGGTCATGACGCCCATCGCCGTGACTCTGGGCACCGCCATCGGCGTCGATCCGCGTCCGCTGGTGGTGGCGGTGATGATCGCGGCAAGCCTCAGCTTCGCCACGCCGATCGGATACCAGACCAACACGCTGGTCTATGGGCCGGGTGGCTACAAGTTCACCGATTTCGTGCGGGTCGGCCTGCCGCTGAACATCGGGCTCGGGGCGCTGGCGGCGCTGTTCATCCCGATGTTCTGGCCGCTCTGACGCGCGTCAGGCGTAGCGGGTGACGAAGGCCGCAAGAAGGCGTTGCGGTTGGGTCACGTCCGCCTCGTGGCACATGGCGATCAGGTCGTCCGCCGTTTCCGGCGCGAAATAGCCCTTGTGCCGGTATATGCGGATCCGGGCCGCAAAGCCCCGAGCGTCCGCTTCGGGATGGAACTGGGTGGCATAGACGTTCTCGCCGTAGCGGATCATCTGGTAGGGACAGGGAGCGGAGGACAACAGGTGCACGGCGCCGTTCGGCAGGTGCTGGACCGCCTCCTTGTGACCAACGAAGGCGTCGAACTGCTCGGGCAGGGTGGCGGTCAGCGGATCGCGGCGGCCATCGTCCGTCAAATGGCAGGTCACGGCGCCCGCCGGCTCTCCGAAGCGTTTCTTGGAGACTTCGGCGCCGAGGTGATGGGCGAGGATGCCGATGCCGTAGCAACAGCCCATGAAGGGAATGTCGGCGCCGGTGATCTTCGGCATGAGCGAAAGACAGGCGGCTTCGATGCGCGCCTCCACCGGGTCCTTGTCCTGCGGCGCGTCGGACACGCAGCCGGGGCCGCCCCCGACGATCACGCCGGCATAGTCGGCCGGGTCCAGGTCTTCGGGCAACGCCTCCCGGTCGAGACGGATGCGGCGCACCTGGCCCTCCGCAAGGCCGCCCTTGTCGAGGAAGGCATGGTATTCGTCATCGCTGGCCTCGGTTTCCGGGCGCAGCTGGAGAAGGAGGAATCGTGCCATGCAAACCGGCTTATGCGCGGGCGTCACCGGGCGCAATGGCCGTCCTTGGCAAGGCGTCGGGCATGGCTTATAGAGGCGCGGATTTCGAACAGTCGGGAACGAGAGGCGCAATCATGGCCGGCCATTCCAAATGGGCAAACATCCAGCACCGCAAGGGCCGTCAGGACAAGCTCCGGGCCAAGGTGTTTTCCAAGCTCTCCAAGGAGATCACCATCGCCGCGAAGATGGGTGACCCGGACCCGGAGAAAAACCCGCGCCTGCGTCTGGCGGTGAAGGAAGCCCGCGGGCAGTCGATGCCCAAGGACAACATCGAACGCGCGATCAAGAAGGCCGTGGGCGGCGATGCGGAGGATTACGAGGAAATCCGCTACGAAGGCTACGGCCCGAACGGCGTGGCGGTGATCGTCGAGACGATGACCGACAACCGCAACCGCACCGCGTCGAACGTGCGGTCGCTGTTTTCCAAGAACGGCGGCAACCTGGGCGAGACGGGCTCTGTCGGGTTCATGTTCGAGCGCAAGGGCGAGATCGTCTACCCGGCCTCCGCCGGCGACGCGGACGACGTGATGATGGCGGCGATCGAGGCCGGGGCGGAAGACGTGGAGTCGTCCGAGGACGGGCACGTGATCTACTGCGCCGACACCGACCTGAACGATGTTTCGAGCGCGCTGGAAGGGGCGCTTGGCGAGTCGGAGTCGACAAAGCTGGTGTGGAAGCCGACGACGACCACCGAGCTGGATCTCGACGGCATGAACTCCCTCATGAAGCTGGTCGATGCGCTGGAAGAGGACGACGACGTGCAGCGCGTCACCACCAACTTCGAGGCCTCCGACGAGGTCATGGAGCAGCTCGACGCCTGATCCTTTGCGGATCTTTCGGAACACACGGCGCGCGCGGGGCATCCCTGCGCGCGTTTGTCGTTTCAGGGCATCGGAAGAAGCACGTCTGCCGCTGCACGGCGCAGCGCGCGGGTCAGCGGCCGGATCGCCGGTGCGGTTATGCTGCGCACCTGCCAGTACAGCGGCACGTCGCGCGGGAGGTCGGGCGCCATGGCGATCAGGTCGCCGCTCTCAAGCAGGTCTGCCACCAGTGGCAGCGGGTTGAGACCCCAGCCCAGCCCGCAGCGGGCCGCCTCGACAAAACCGTGGGTCGAGGGCAAATGGTGGGTCGGTGGTGACAGTGGCCGCCCGTTGAGGTCCGCCAGCCAGCGCCTTTGCAGAACGTCCTTGCCGGAATAGTCGACCATCGGCGCCTTGCTCAGCGTGTCCTCTGTCAGCCCTTCGGGAAAATGCTTGTCGCGGAAGGCGGGGGAGCAGGTTGCAATGTAGCGCATCACACCCAGTGGAACCGCGTCGCAGCCTTGAACCGGCTGAACGCGCGAGGTGATGGCGGCGGTCACGTCCCCGTCGCGAAGGCGCCGATCCGAGACGGATTCGTCCTCGATGGCGATGTCGTACAGGAAATCGGTGCGCGCCAGCGCGGGGATCGCCCATGTGTCGAGGCTGTCGGCGTTTAGCGCGATGCGCACCCGCGCCTGCGACGCGCGCCCGAGGTCCCGGGCCAATGCCGCGTCCAGCAGGGCGCACTCCCGGGCGTGGCGCGCAAGCCGTGCGCCTGTCTCTGTCGCGCTGGCGGGGGACTGGCGCAGCACCAGCGGCGCGCCGACCCGATCCTCAAGGGACCGTATTCGCTGGGAAATGGCCGACGGCGTGACGTTGAGTTCGGCGGCGGCGGCCTCGAACGCGCCAAGCCGCAGGACCGCCTCAAGGGCCGAAAGCTGTGCCGGGTCGTACATCAGGCGCCTGTTAAGAAGTGCTTCATCAGATTAAAATGGATTAACTCGCCTTCACCCGCAACCCGCGTTAGGCAAGGTCACGAACTGACGGAGGTCTGGATGGACGCGGCATTGGCAGGCTTTGCCCTTGGTTTTTCCCTGATCCTCGCGATTGGCGCACAGAACGCCTTTGTCCTGCGGCAGGGATTGCGCGGTGTGCATGTGCTGCCGGTGGTGCTGGTCTGCGCCTTGTCGGATGCCGTGCTGATCGCGGCAGGTGTGCTTGGCTTTGGCGCGCTGACACGGGCGGTGCCCGGCTTGGAATGGGCCATGCGGATCTTCGGCGCGCTTTTCCTGACGTGGTACGGCGCACGGACGCTGCTGTCCGCGTGGCGCGGCGGAGAGGCGCTTCGGGCCGGCGAGGGGGCGCAGAGTCTGAAGGCCGCGGTGCTGGCTTGCCTCGCCTTCACCTGGCTCAATCCGCATGTATATCTCGACACGGTGGTGCTGGTGGGATCGGTGTCGGCGCAATATGCGGACCGGCTGGCGTTTGCCACGGGGGCGATGGCGGCCAGCTTCGTTTTCTTCTTTGGGCTGGGGTACGGTGCCCGCAGCCTTGCGCCATGGTTCGCGCGCCCCTCGGCATGGCGGGTGCTCGACCTCCTGGTCGGCTCGACGATGCTGATCATAGCGGTTTCACTAGTGATGAACTGAGACGGCATGCGGCAGGCAAGCGTTTGAAGGGCGGACCTTTTCGTCGTCCGGTCGATGGTCTTGCACACTGCGCGGCGTGGTGCGGGCGGGCCACGGCGCATTGCAGGACTGCCCCGCACCGGAAGTCGCATCTTCGGGAAATGCCATGCGTGAGGCATGGACATTCCCGACCGTGAGAAACATGTTGTCAGCATGGAACAGACGGCACGGCCCGGTGTGGGCATCTTCTGGATGGCGGTCACGGGGCTGTGCTTCGTCGGCGTCACCGCATTGGTGAAAGCGCTAGGCGACAGGATCCCGGCGGTGGAGGCCGCCTTCCTGCGCTACTTGCTCGGGCTCGTCTTTCTTGCCCCGATGTGGCGGGATCTGCGTGAGGCGACACTGACGCGCAGGCTGTGGGGCCTGTTCCTGTTGCGGGGCATCATGCACACGGTCGGAGTGGCGCTGTGGTTCTACGCCATGACACGCATTCCGATCGCCGAAGTCACCGCGATGAACTACCTGAACCCGGTCTATGTGACCGTGCTCGCCGTGTTTTTCCTGGGGGAGCGCCTTGCCGTCCGTCGGGTTGCCGCGATCATCGCCGCCCTCGTCGGGGCGATGCTGATCCTGCGGCCGGGGTTTCGCGAACTCGATCCCGGCCACTACGCCATGCTGGTGACGGCCCTCGTGTTCGCCGGCTCCTACCTTCTGGCCAAGATCCTGTCGAGCGAGGTGCGCCCCGCGGTCGTGGTCGCCATGATGTCACTGACGGTGACCGTCGGCCTTGCGCCCATGGCCTTTGCGGTCTGGGTCTGGCCCACCTGGGGCGAGTTGGCCGTGCTGTTCTGCGTGGCCTGTTTCGCGACCGGCGGTCACTATGCCATGACGCTTGCGTTCGTGGAGGCCCCCGTGACGGTGACGCAGCCGGTGACCTTCCTGCAACTCGTCTGGTCCGTGCTGATCGGCGCGATGTTCTTCGCGGAACCGGTCGATCTTTGGGTGGTCGGGGGTGGATCGGTCATCATGTTGGCGGTGATCTTCATCACTTGGCGCGAGGCCGTTCTGAAGCGCCGGATCACGCCGGTCGTTTCGGAAACGAAGGTGTAATCTGCGGGCCTTTGTCGCGCGAACGCGAAAAATCCCCGGAGCGGGCGCATTCGCGCCGCAATATGTGAGCAACACTTTACGTAGCGAAAACTTGCTACAGGAGAGAGTGATATGTTTGCAGAGAACAAGTTGACCGAAAACATGGCCGAGATCGAAGCCTTCTTGCTGCGTGAACGGGGCAAGGCCTTGTCCGATGCGGAATGGCGGTTCCGGATGAAGGGCTACGGCTACAACCTGCGCCGCACGGATATCGGCGTCGAGGTGTCGCGCCTGCCGCAGAACCGCGTTCTGGGCACCATCAGCGTTTGAGTTTCGGACCTGCGGAACAGGCCGACGCTGGTCGGCGGGCCTGCATCGACGCACCGTTCGCACAGGCCCGATATATACTGCCCCATGCGATCCGCCCCGGGCGTCTTGGATGGGCTTTCGACCAACGCACGCCGGGCGGGTCGCTCGTCCCGAGCAGAGCCACCCGCACCGGCCAGCGCTTCTTGATTGACTCATCAGTCAACAAAAGGCAAACCCTGCCCCATGCCGAAGCTGGGACAGGAACCGATACGGCGCAAAGCGCTGGTGGCAGCCACGGTCGCAGAGATCGGGGCGCGGGGGTCGCTTGACGTAACCGTCGGGCAGATCGCCAGGCGCGCCGGCATGTCGTCGGCACTGGCGCACCACTATTTCGGCGGCAAGACGGACATCTTCCTGGCTGCCATGCGGCACATCCTTTCCGAATACGCCGCCGAAGTGCGCGCCGCGCTGGCCGCTGCGGCACCGGGCAGACGGCTGGAGGCCGTAATCGAGGCGAATTTCGCGAAAAGCTGCTTCGAACCGGCGACAGTTTCGGCCTGGCTCAGCTTTTACGGTCTTGCGCAGAGCCAGCCGGATGCGCGGCGCCTCCTGTCGATGTATCACGCACGGCTCAGGTCGAACCTGCGCCATGCGCTCCGTGAACGCTGCGACGCGCCCGAACTCGTCGCCGATCAGATCGGCGCCCTCATCGACGGTGTTTACCTGCGCGCGGCCCTGTCCCGTACCGGCGTCGAAGGCGCAGCGGACGAGGTGATCCGGGCGGCGCATGCCCTCATGAAGGGACGGCCCGAGGGGCGGAGATGAAGAACACGTGCACGATCACCGGGCGCTGGTCCATTCGATGTCCCTTGCGGCACCCGAGGCGCGTTCCGCACGTGCCAAGTCTTTAGATTGAACACATCCCCGCCGGGGGTGCCCGGCCTTGCCGGTCGAAAACCGGCAAGCCTTGAAGGAAGATGGCCATGTTGGCGGATTATGTCGTTGTGGGGGCGGGGTCGGGGGGCTGTGCGCTGACGTATCGGCTGGTGGAAGCCGGGCACTCGGTCATCGTGATCGAACATGGCGGGTCCGATTGGGGGCCTTTCATCAACATGCCCGGCGCCCTCAGCTTTCCGATGAACATGAAGCGTTACGACTGGGGTTTCCGGACGGAGCCGGAGCCGCACCTCGGCGGTCGGAGGATGGCCTGTCCGCGCGGCAAGGTGCTGGGCGGATCGTCCTCCATCAACGGCATGATCTACGTGCGCGGCCATGCGCTGGACTATGAACACTGGGTCGAACAAGGCGCAGACGGCTGGGGGTATTCTGACGTGCTGCCCTATTTCCGGCGCATGGAAGACTGGCACCACGGCGGTCATGGCGGCGATCCGGCCTGGCGCGGCTCCGGCGGGCCCCTGCACGTCACGCGCGGGCGGCGGGACAACCCGCTGGTCCGGGCCTTCGTCGAGGCCGGGCGGCAGGCTGGCTACCCGGAGACTGGCGACTACAACGGGGAACAACAGGAAGGTTTCGGCGCCTTCGACATGACCGTGTGGAAGGGGAGTCGCTGGTCCGCAGCGAAGGCCTACCTGCGGCCCGCAAAGGCGATGGGCGCGGTCATAGTTCGCGGTCTGGCCCATCGTGTGGTCTTTGAGGACGGGCGGGCCACCGGAGTGGAGATATCGCGCGGCGGCGCGACCGAGGTGATCCACGCCCGGCGCGAGGTGGTGCTTTCAGCCAGCGCGATCAATTCGCCGAAGCTCCTGATGCTGTCGGGGATCGGTCCTGCGGCGCACCTGGCCGACCACGGCATCGAAGTGCGTGCGGACAGGCCCGGTGTGGGGCGCAACCTTCAGGATCATCTGGAACTCTATGTCCAGATGGCGGCCACCCAGCCGGTGTCGCTGGCCAAGTACTGGAACCTGTGGGGCAAGGCCTGGGTCGGTGCGCAGTGGCTGTTCGGGCGGGCCGGGCCGGGCGCATCCAACCAATTCGAAAGCGCGGGTTTCATACGCTCGCGCGCCGGAGTGCAATATCCCGACATCCAGTACCATTTCCTGCCGATCGCCGTGCGCTACGATGGTGCCATCGCGCCGGAGGGGCACGGTTTTCAGGCGCACACCGGCCCGATGCGGTCGCCATCGCGTGGCGCGGTGACGTTGCGGTCTGCCGATCCAAAAGAGGCGCCGAAAATCCTGTTCAACTACATGAGTTGCCCGGAGGATTGGGAGGATTTCCGGACAGCGATCCGGCTGACGCGCGAAATCTTCGCGCAAGATGCCTTTGCACCGTTCCGCGGGGCCGAGCTTCAGCCGGGGGCGGCGGCACAGACCGACGACGAACTTGACGATGTGATACGGGAACATGTGGAAAGCGCCTATCACCCCTGCGGCACCTGCCGGATGGGACGCGCCGACGACGTCGACGCCGTGGTCGATCCGGTGGGGCGCGTGATTGGCGTGGAGGGATTGCGCGTGGCGGACAGCTCGATCTTCCCGCGCATCACCAACGGCAACCTCAATGCGCCGTCGATCATGGTGGGCGAGAAGATCGCCGATCACATGCTGGACAGACGGCTCCCGCCCGAAGCGGCAACGCCCTGGATACATCCGGACTGGGAAACCCGGCAACGTTAACGAAGACTTCAGAAACGCATTGATCGGACGGCGGCGCCGCCGCACGTTAATGCGATGTTAAGAATGCTGAAGATCCTGATGCCCGTGGTGGCGCTTGCTCTGCCGGGGGCGGTCGTTGCCGGGGACCGCGCCATCAGTGGGCCCGCGCGGGTTCTGGATGGCGCACGGATCGTCGTGGGCGACACCGTCGTTCAACTGCGCGGCCTCGAAAGTGTGAACGACAATCTTGTTTGCGGCGATGGATTCGCCTGCGGACGTTGGGCCGTGGGCGAGCTTAAAGCGCGATACGACGGGCGCCTGCTATCTTGTTTCGGGCAGTTCATGCAGGATGGCGTGTCGTTTGCGGCGTTTTGCCTTGAAGGGCGCGAAGACATCGGCGCGGCAATACTGCGCGGCGGGTTGGGGTTCGCATCGCTCGACGCGCCTTCGGATTACCGTGATGCCAGCCGTGGGGCGATACGTCAGAGAGTCGGATTGCGCGCGTTCGGCGGCGCCGTCCGGGTGCCCGAAGCAGGGGCATCCGGTCCGGCAATGAAGGCGGCGCTCGGCATCCCCGCAGATGCAGTCTTAATCATTCTTTAACACAGGTTATTGACTTGGCTGGCGGCGTCCCGATGTACAGAAGTATGTTGCGCCCAATGATTGCCCTCCTCTTGTGCCTTGCAATGCCCGCCCAGGCTGAGGTCGCAGGGAAGGTGCACGTGATCGACGGCGACACCCTTGTCGTTGGCGACACGCGCGTCCGGCTCCACGGCATCGACACTCCGGAGAACGCGCAGATGTGCGGTGCAAAGGGTGTCAGTCCCTGGCCTTGTGGCGCATGGGTGTCTGACAAAGTCCGGTCGGTCTACGAAGGGGCAAACGCACGCTGTTCCGAGGTGGACATGGATGGCTATGGCCGCGTGGTGGCGAAGTGTTTCGTGCACGGCGAAGATGTCGGGCGGCAATTGGTGGCGGAAGGTCTGGCGCTGGCCTACGCCAAGTACTCTCGGGACTATCTTGGCGATGAAGCGTCGGCTCGCGCGGCGGAACGGGGCTTGCACGGAATGGTTTTCGAACGTCCGGCCCGGTATCGGGCACTAAAGCGGGAGGCGCGCGCAAAGACAGGCGCCTTGGGGCAGGAGAGCCCGCTGGGGTGCCGGATCAAGGGCAACATCAGCCGCTCTGGCGGAACCCGGATCTATCATGTTCCCGGCCAGCGCGACTATGACGCGACGGTCATCACCGAGACGCTGGGCGAACGGTGGTTCTGTTCGGAATCCGAGGCACGCGATGCCGGGTGGCGCCGCGCCAAACGCTGAGCCCGAAAAACGTGCATATTTGATGCGCATCAAGGTGGGTGGGGCAGGGTGGCTTTAGTGTCTGTTCTGACGCAAGAACGACAGGAGACGCACATGTCGCATACCCCCCACGAGCTTTCCGAAGAGTTTCCGGAATACGCTGAGAAACTCCGTGAACTGAAGACCAGCGATGCACATTTCGCGCGGCTGGCTGACCAGTACCACGAAGTAAACCGCCGGGTGCACCGCGCGGCCACGAACGTGGAACCGATGGAGCAATTGGCCGAAGATGAGCTTCGCAAGGAGCGGGCCGTTCTGAAGGACGAGATCTACGCCCTGCTCAGGGCCTGATCATTCGCCAATCGCCCATTTTCGTGCAGCGGGCGCCCTGAGGGGGCGCCCGTTGTCATTTCAGGTATGGCTGGATCGCCGAGACGATCGGTTCCGACAACGGTTTGGTCGTCGACCCGAAGGTTGCAACAACCTCGCCTTCAGGGCTGACGAGCACCTTGTTGAAGTTCCAGGACGGCTCGAACCCGTATTGCTGCTTGACCCATTGGTAAAACGGATGCGCCGTTGCGCCGCGCACAGAGGTGATGTCCGTCATCGGCAGGGTTAGCCCGAAGTTCACGGCGCAGAAGTCGGCCACCTCTTCGGCGGTCGCGAGTTCCTGACGGAAGTCGTCGGAGGGTACGGCAAGGACAACCAGACCGTCTTCCTTGTGCCGGTCGTAAAGGCTCTGCAATCCATCATATTGTGGCGTGAAACCACAGCGCGAGGCGGTGTTGACGACGAGGACCGGCTGGCCTTTCCAATCGCCGAGATCGAGCGTCCCACCGTCGATGCCGTTGAAGGTGAAGCCCGCCGCCAAAAGCGGCGTTGCCAGAAGGCTCAGGAGGAGGGTGGCGGTGCGGATCATCGGTGGCGTTCCTGCAATGCGGTTCGCAATAGATACGTGCGACGCGACGTTCCGGTTTCAAGTTTTCCGGCGGCTGGCCTGACGTGGCGGATTTCTCTGCGTGCAACCGGTACCGTGGCGCTTGCGTTGGAATGTCGAGGCGTGCTGGAGTGGGTGCCTCAGGGCCGAAATGCGGACGGAGGTGCACGATGGCGGGGGGATGGAGCCGCGACGGCGCGGAAAACGAACAGATGGAAGCGACGATCCAGGAGGAACTGGAGCGCTTGAAGGCGCGCCGCGGCCCGTCGGGCGAGAGTTTCCGCGCGTGCGCGGAGTGCGGCGAGGAAATCCCCGAAAAGCGCCGCGTGGCGCTGCCGGGGGTAAAGCTCTGCGTGGAGTGTGCGTCCGAGCGTGACAGTGTATTCAAGGCGCGGGCCGGGTACAACCGGCGGGGGTCGAAGGACAGCCAGTTAAAGTGAGGTCTTGGGCATGACGTGGCCCGTCTTGCAGAGGTGGGGGTGCTTTTCGGCGGTCCGGGTCCTGCCCCTGTGCCTGGCGGTTGGCTTTGGTCCGCTGCCGGCCTGCGCCGAGGAACTGGGGGTGATGACGGCCCGGGTGGACGGGGCACCGATGGAGTGGCGGCTCTATGCGTTCGACCGGTCCGGGGGCCAGATCGCGACGGCGGCGTTCCGGCAGGACCAGTGGTTGGCGGAATTGCAGTTGCAGGGGCACGTGGAGCCGGATTTCTCCAGTGCCGATGTCATGAGCCTGACTGTCCGCTTTCCGGGCTGGTACGCGCCGGGGGTGGCGCCCATGTCGGTCGATATCCTCTACGTCCCCGAGCGGCTGGGCGGGCCGTTCTGGACCAGCCGCGGCGCGCGCCAGGGCCCCAGCGTCGAGATCGTCCGGTTCGACGTCATGGGACGCATGGGCGAGATCGACCTGGCCTTTGCCGGTAAGTTGTGCCGCAAGGCGTACCTTTCGGCGCCGGTCGATCTCGGCAATTGCGTCGAAGTGCTGGGGCGCGTGGTGTCGCGGGTGGTGATGGAATAGCCGCGGCAGTGGCGACTTCGGCTCAGGTCGCGCCTAGTCCTCCATCGCTTCCAGTTCGTCGATGAAGCCTTCGATCATCGACAAGCCCTTGTCCCAGAACGCCGGGTCCGTGGCGTCCAGTCCGAAGGGCGCCAACAGCTCCTTGTGGTGCTTCGATCCGCCAGCCTTCAGCATGTCGAAGTACTTGTCCTGGAACCCCTCGGGTTGTTCCTCGTAGGCGGCGTAGAGCGCGTTCACGAGGCCGTCCCCGAAGGCATAGGCGTAGACGTAGAAGGGCGAGTGCACGAAGTGCGGGATGTATGCCCAGAAGGTTTCGTAGCCTTCCATGAAATCAAACGACTCGCCCAGCGATTCCGCCTGCACCGACATCCAGAGCGCGTTGATGTCGTCCGGGGTCAGTTCGCCGCCGCGACGCGCCTCGTGGAGTTTGCATTCGAAGTCGTAGAAGGCGATCTGACGCACGACCGTGTTGATCATGTCCTCGACCTTGCCGGCCAGCAGGACCTTGCGTTCCTTCTGGTCCTTGGCGTTTTCGAGCATCTTGCGGAAGGTCAGCATCTCGCCGAAGACCGAGGCCGTTTCCGCTAGCGTCAGCGGGGTGGAGGCCAGCATTTCGCCCTGATCCGCCGCCAGAACCTGGTGCACGCCGTGGCCCAGTTCGTGTGCCAGCGTCATCACGTCGCGCGGTTTACCAAGGTAGTTCAGCAGCACGTAGGGGTGCGCGTCGGTCACGGTGGGGTGCGCGAAGGCGCCGGGCGCCTTGCCGGGTTTCACCGCGGCGTCGATCCAGCCCTTGTCGAAGAAGGGGGTCGCGATCTCGCCCATGCGGGGGTCGAAGGCGGTGTAGGCGTCCATCACCATGCCACGCGCCTCGGGCCACTTGACGATGCGGTCGGTTTCCATCGGCAGCGGCGCGTTGCGGTCCCAGACCTGCATGCGGTCGACGCCGAGCCACTTGCGCTTCAGTTCGTAGTAGCGGTGGCTGAGGCGCGGGTAGGCAGCGACCACGGCATTGCGCAGGGCTTCCACGACCTCCGGTTCGACGTCGTTCGACAGGTGGCGGCCGGTCTGCGCGGTGGGCATCCCACGCCAGCGGTCCATGACCTCCTTCTCCTTGGTCTGCGTGTTGTGGACACGCGCGAAGGTCTTGATGTTGGCGGCAAAGACGCGGGCGAGTTCACGGGCCGCGGCTTCGCGCTTCGACCGGTCCTGATCGGTCAGGTGGTTCAGGGTCGACTCGATGTTCTGCTCTTCACCGTCGATGGTGAAGGTGAGCCCTGCGATTGTCTCGTCGAAGAGGCGCTCCCACGCGTCGCCGACCACACCCAGGTCGTGCAGGAACTTCTCCATCTCGTCGGACAATTGGTAGGGTTTCATCGCGCGGATGCGACGGATGGCTGGTTTGTAGCGGGCGAGGTCCGCGTTCTCGGCGTAGCGGCTGTCGAAGAAGTCGTCCTCCAGCCGGTTCAGTTCCAGCGTGAAGAAGACCAGCGGCGTCGTGTAGACGGTGATCTTTTCCTGCATGTCCGACAGGAACTTCGCACGCTCCGGATCGACGGTCATCTGGTAGTAGCGCAGGCCCGCGAAGGACATGATCCGCCCGGCGATGCCCTCGATCTTTTCGTGGCGGTGGATCGCGTCGAGGAAACCCTTCGCGTCCAGCGAGTCGAGCTTGCCCTCGTAGTCGGTGGCGAAGCTGCGGCAGGCATCCTCCAGCCAGTCGAGATCGCGTTTCAGTTCCGGCGCGTCGGGGGCCGGGTAAAGATCGGTCAGGTCCCACTCCGGCAGCGGGCCCAGGTCCTTGCCACCTGCGCTGGCATTGGCATCGAAGACGGGACGGGGGGCGGTCATGCGCATGGGAGTACCTCTGTTTGCCATTTGAGCAAGACATAGGGGCCGCATCACGGGGAAGGCAAGGCGAGGTGCCGGATATTTGGGCGGCGGGCATAGCCAAAAGGATTGGAGACGCGCGGCCGGATCGCCCTACACTGAGAAAGGACACCCGGGGAATCAATCCGGGGCACGCGGTATTCAAGGGAGGATTTTCAGCATGTCGAACAAAAACGTGGTCTTTGGCGTCGGTGGCGTTCTCGTGGGCCTTTTGGCAGGCGTCGCCGTCGGCGGAGCCGTGAGCGAAAGCAAGATGGCAGAGGCGATTGGACGGTCGCTCAGCCCGGCGCAGGAAGCATCGGCCCAGGCCGCCAGCAGCACGCAGGAGGCCCTTGCCCGGCTGGAGGAACGGCTTGGGACGCTGGAGCGGGCGGTCAACGACAGCAAGGTCGACCCGTCGGCGCTGACAGAGGGGGTGCGTGCCTCGACCGAGGGCATGTCGGCCAAGCTGGACGAAATGCAGACGGCCCTGAGCACAAAGATCTCGGACACGTCGAAAAGCCAGACGGAAGCGATGAAGACGGCGCTTTCGGACATTTCGAACGGGATCGAGGAAAGCGCGCGTATCGCCGCCTCCGCAGTCGCGGCCGCGGGCGGGGGTTCCGCCTTGGGCGAAAACGGCTCGGCAGAAGCCATGAGCGCAAGCGACACCGCGGAATTGAGCGAGCCGATGGGCGTCGGCGAAACCGCGATCTTCGCGGACGGTGCGCTTCGGGTCTTTGTCTCGCGGCTGGATGCACAGAGCGGCTCGGCCCGGCTGTCGATCAACGGAAAGTCGTCGATGCTGGGTGCGGGTGGCACAACGCACGCCAGCGTCGGGGAACAGACCTGCGCGGTGTCGGTGATGGCGCTGACAGATGACGGGGTTACACTGGGTTCCGACTGCAAGGGGGCGGCGCAGGAGGAGGCAGAGCAGCAGGCGGCAGCGAGCGAAGCGCCCGAGAACGGCATGAAACCCGGCAACGCCGTCAGCCTGGCCGATGGGGCCGTGCGCGTCTTCCTGTCGTCGGTCGACGATCAGAGTGGTGTGGCGCGGATCGCGGTCAACGGTGTCACGACGCAGCGCGTGGCGGTGGGCGACAGCGTCGAAGTAAGTTCCGGCGATCAGAACTGCACCGTCACGGTCACCGGTGTCGGCCAGGGGCAGGCTGCATTCGACGCAAAATGCAGCTAAACTGAGATGGTGCGTCCCTCACGGGGCGCGCGCCTCCTGTCAGAACTTGTAGGTGTAGGTGGCGTGCAGCCCGGGGTGAAGCGCCCCATCGGTGGCCGCGAACGTCACCTTGCCGAATTCCTTGAAGCTGTAGTCCACCGCGATCCCGTAGGCCTCGTCCGTCGCATCCTCGGTGAACTCTCCCATCACGTCGAGTCCGAGACGGTCGGCAAGCGGCACGCGCATGTGCCACGCGACGGCATCGGGGCGTTGGTTGGCCTCTGGGTGGAGGTATGCCAGCCCGATCTCGCCTCCGTCGAAAAGGTACGCGCCACCGACTTTTGAGTTCGTGGCAACGTGTTCGTTGTCGCGCGTCCAGACGCTTTCCACAGCGGCCATCAGCCGGTAGCTGTTCCCGTTCCACGTCAGCGCCGCAGAGGCGGAGCGAAAGCTGCCCTTGCTGGCGTCGTGCACCGAGACGATCCAGTCGAGACTGCCCGTGCTGCCCTCGGCGGACAGGCCCCACGGAACAGCGGTGCGGCGCATGGCCTCCACCGTGTTGTAGGCGCGCGTGTATTCGGCCCGGCTGTAGGCAAGGAAGGGTGCGGTGTCCTCGAACACCGAAGGAAGAACGGCGTCGTAAGCCGGGCGCAACGCCCCCAGCTTGTACCGGCTGTCCCATGCGAAGGCCCCGTAGGTTTCATGCGGCCGCTTGCCGTCGAGCGAAAACAGGTATGTGCCGAATTCGAAGGTAAGCGGCACGCGGGACGTCAGTGGCACTGCAAAGCTCACATCCGCAAAGCCGATCCCCGGTCCGGGCTTCATGTCCGTGGTGCCGATGGACAGCGTTCCGTGGTAACTGAAGCCGCCAAAGGACGACGGTTGTTCAGGCTCTGCCGCCTGAGTGGCCATCGGCCCGGCCATGGATAGGGCGACAAAAAGCCCGAGGATTCGCTGCATTCTAGGCCCCCGTCTTGGACGAATGAAATAAAGCCATGGGCGGACAGCGGAGGGAAGATCGGCGCGGCCCTCGGGTCTTTGTATGTGACCGGAACGGCACGTTTTTTTGCCCACAGACGGCGTGGCGCACCCGTCATTCAGCCATAGGCTGACAGCATGTCCTGAAGGTCGCCCAGTGTGTTCGCCTCAGCCACAGGCTTATCCCGCCGCCACCGGGCCATGCGTGGAAATCGCAACGCAATTCCGGACTTGTGGCGGGGGCTGGCCTGGATGCCTTCAAAGGCGATCTCGAACACATGTTCCGGGCGCACCTGCCTTACGGGTCCGAACCGCTGCAACGTGTTGCGGCGGACCCAATGGGTGATTTCATCGAACTCCTTGTCCGTCAGGCCTGAGTAGGCCTTGGTGAACGGCACCAGTTCGTTGCCCTTCCAGACGGCGAAGGTGAAATCGGTGAACAGGTTGGCGCGCCGTCCGTGGCCCTGCTGCGCATAGATCATCACCGCATCGACCGTCAGTGGGTCCAGCTTCCACTTCCACCAGTCGCCCTTCTTGCGCCCCGACAGGTACGGTGCGTTCAGCCGCTTCAGCATCACCCCTTCCGAGCGATGCTCACGCGATGTGCTGCGGGTCTTCGCCAGCGCGTCCCAGGTGTCGAACGGCAGCGCTGGTGACAGGCGCAAAGGGGCGTCGCCGGGCAGGCCCGTCAGCAGGCTGTCCAACCGTGCCCGCCGCTCCGCCAGCGGAAGATCGCGGATGTCACGGCCCTCGTGTTCGAGCAGGTCGTACGCCAAAAGCGTGACCGGCGCGTCTTTCAGCAGTTTCCTGGAAACGGTCTTGCGGGTGATGCGCGGTTGCAGCGTCGCAAACGGCAAGGGACCGTCACGCCACGCGAGGATCTCGCCGTCGAAGACGCAACCGTCCGGCAGGAAATCCGCCGCCCGTGCAAACTCCGGGAACCGGTCGGTCAACAACTCCTCGCCCCGCGACCACAGATGGTGTTGCCCGTCGCGCAGGATCAGCTGGCCGCGTATGCCGTCCCATTTCCATTCCGCCTGCCAGTCTTCCGGCGCGCCCAGCGTCTCCGGCGCATCCTCAAGCTGGTAGGCCAGGTAGAAGGGATAGGGGCGCGATGCGTCGGCGGCGGGATCGTCCCGCTCGACGAGGTCGTGGAACGTGGTGGTGTCCGGCGTCCAGTTCCCCATCAGCTTCAGCGCCAGCGCGGCCTCGTCCTGCCCGGTGGCCTGGGCGAGGGCACGGGTCATCAGCTTGCGGCTGACCCCTAGCCGGAACCCGCCGGTCAGAAGCTTGGTGAACAGGAACCGCTGCGGTGTATCGAGCTGATCCCATGCTGCAACGATCTTCGGTTTGCGCTCTTCAAGTGGAAGGCGGTTGAGGTCCCGTAACGCGTCGATCCAGTGGCTCAACGAGAAATCGCTGTCGTTTTGCGGTGGCGGCAGGACCAGGGCGATGGTCTCCGCAAGATCGCCCACGATGGGATAGCTCTCCTCGAACAGCCACAGCGGAATGCCGGCGCGCTCCGCCGCAAGCCCGCGCAATTCGGTGGCGTTCACGGCACGTTTGGGCCGGCGGCCGGAAAACAGCGCGATGCACCAAAGCTTGTCCTCATCGGGCGCATGTCGGAAGTAATCGGCCAGAGCCGCTGTCTTCACGGACGTTTTTGTGGTCTGGTCGAGAGCGATGAAAAGTCGCGTGAAACGCTTCATGCAACCGGCTCCACATCGTCCGCCTCGTTGCCGAACTCTGTCGGGACCACATGGGCGTCATAGCCTTGCTCGCTCAGCCAGCGGGCGAAGATCTCGGTGTATCCGTGTGTCGCATAAACGGTTTCCGCGCCCGTGGCCTCGATCGCCTCCTGCAGCCCGGGCCAGTCGGCGTGATCCGACAACACGAACCCCCGGTCCATGGCCCTGCGACGGCGAATGCCCCGCAACCGCATCCAGCCCGACGCGAAACCCGTTGCCGCATTTCTGAAACGTCGCGCCCATGGGCCGCCAAGCGCAGAAGGCGGCGCGATCACCAGCGGAGACCGAAACGCCTTCAGGTCGATATCCGGTGTGATATGTGTGGTGTCGGGCAGGGCGCATCCCTGGCCGCGCAGCACTTCGTTCGTCGCCTCCACCGCGCCGTGTGTCAGGATCGGCCCGATGGGATCGAGCAGGGACAAAAGCCGCTGCGCCTTGCCCAGGGAGTAGGCACCCAAAAGCGCGGTCCTGCCCTCTGACGCGCACAGTTGCCACCATGCGTTGATCTCGCGGGCGACCTCTGCCTGTGGCGCCCATGTAAAGACCGGCAGACCAAAGGTGCACTCGGTGATGAACGCGTGGCAGCGCACGGGCTCGAACGGCTCGCAGAACCCGTCGTCCCTGGTCTTGTAATCGCCGGAGACGACCCAGACCTGCCCTCCGACCTCGACCCGCACCTGGGCGGACCCCGGTAGATGCCCCGCCGGGTGAAAGGACACGGTGGCGTCGCCGATACGCCGCGCGTCCCCGTATCGGATCCCGTCCGCCTTGATCTCACCCAGACGGTGACGCATCACCGGCAGGGCCGCTTCGGTGGCCAGGTAGGAGCCATGCCCCGGGCGCGCATGATCCGCATGCCCGTGTGTGATCAGGGCCCGCGCCACCGGCCGCCAGGGATCAATAAAGAAATCGCCGGCGGGGCAATAGATCCCGCGGTCGGTGAAGGTGAGGACGGGCTCGGTCATGGCGCAAATCTAACCCGGCGCCAGACCGAGGCCAGTGCCGAAGGTCCGTTTGCCCAAACGGCGCCCCATCTTCATCTTGGCGAAAATACCTCGGGGTGCGGGGCAGAGCCCCGCTGCGCGGCCGCGGGCCGCGCGGGTCGGCGCGGCGAAACCTTATCGGTGCGCTCAGTCAGGCAGTCAGGGCCTGCGCCTCGCCGGCGCTGTCGAACAGCGCGACCATCTCCGACACGATGCGCTCGCGGGTCGATGGCACTTCCATCATGACCTCGTGCTCACCGGCGGGCACCATGTCCAGCCGCCCTCCGGGCCAGTTCGTCATGCGGGTGCGGATGCGGTCGACGTCGACGATGCGCTCATTGGAGCCGCAGAAGCAGATGCAGGGCAGTTGCGGCGACGGGCGCCGGGCCAGCGACCGGGTCTCCGCCAGGGCCTCATGCAGCCAGTGCAGGGACGGGCCCCCGAGCTGCAGTTCGGGATGGGCCAGCACCTGGCGGCGCATGTAGTCCCACATGTCCGGGTCGCGGGTCAGCAGATTGTCCTCGAAGTCGGCCGAGGCGACGTAGCTGTCCGCGCCCGTACCGGGTGCGTAGACGTGGCCGAGGCCCACGGATTTCGATACCCGGCTGATCGCCCAGGCCGCGGGCCGGACCGGGTTGGCGATGCGGATGCCCCACATCGGTCCGGTGAATACCGCAGAGGCCACCGGCAGCCCATTCATCACCGCCCGCAGACCGATGCAGCCGCCCATGGAGTGGGCGATCAAGTGCAGCGGCCTGGGCAGGTCCAGCACCTTCACGATGGCCTTCATCGCCGCGACGTCGTGCTGGTAGTCCTCGAACAGGCCGACGTGGCCGGTGCGCGGGTCTTCCAGCATCCGGTCCGCCAGCCCCTGTCCGCGCCAGTCGATGGCTAGGGTGTGGTATCCCGCCTCGGCCAGGGCTGCAGCGGTGCGGCCGTATTTCTCGACGTATTCAGTCCGCCCGGGAAAGAGCAGAACTGTCCCCCGCGTTCCCCGTGACGGGAAATGCGCGATGCGCAGCCTCAGCAGATCCGGTGCCTCCATCCAGAAGGCACGGGAGCCTTCCGGACCTTCGGACAGATCGGCGTAGAAGGGCGCGGGGGTCAGGGACATCAGGCAAGCACTCCGGCAAGGCGCATGGCGGCCGACATGTCGCCATCGACCGCCAGTTTGCCGCCCATGAAAGCGGCGGTCGGGTTAAGGTCGCCTGAAAGGATGGCCTCGAACGTGTCGCGGTCTGCGGTCAGGGTCACGTCGGTGGCATCGTCGCCCTCGCGCACCGTGTCGCCCTCGATGATCACGCTGCCTTCGTCCTCGATCACGAATTTCGCAGAGCCATCAAAGGACTCGCCGCCCATCTTTTCCTGCAGGGCGGCCACCGCCTTGGTCACAACTTCGCTCATAAGAGACTCCTTGGTGCTTTCTCTCTAAATCGTGCGCTTCAAATTCGGCGCACGGGCGCTACACTCATGGCAGGTAATGAGCACGGGTGACATGGAATTCAAAAATACCGTCACGGCAATCCTAGCCACAGTCATGATTTCCGTACCATTCGCGGTATCTGCGGATGAGCGCCTCGACGAGCTCATGTCGGAGCTTCGTGGTGCGGAATCGGAAACCGCGGCACAGCGGCTTGAGAACCAGATCATTACGGAGTGGTCGAAGACCGGCTCTCCGGCGATGGACCTGTTGTTAAAACGTGGCCGCGACGCGCTGGAGGTCGAGGATACCGATGCGGCGCTGGAGCATTTCCGGGCGCTCACCGATCACGCGCCCGACTTCGCCGAGGGCTGGCATGGACTGGCGTTGGCCTTCTTCGAGAAAGAACGCCTGGGCGAATCGATGGACGCGCTGGAGCATGTGCTTGCGCTGAACCCGGACCACTTCGGTGCGCTGCGCGGCGTGGCTGCGATCCACGAACAGGTCGGCCATGAGGTGCTTGCCTACCGGGCCTATGAACGGGTACTGGAGCTTAGGCCGCATGACGAAGACGTCGAGAATGCTCTCACGCGGCTGGAACGCAAGGTTAAGGGTGTGTCCCTGTAAGACGGGATCGTCCGAGAGAGGCGCATGGCGCAGCGAGCACGGATCGCGGCCGTTCTAGGCCCGACCAACACGGGCAAGACGCACTACGCCATCGAACGGATGCTGGCGTACAGGAGCGGTGTCATAGGTCTGCCGCTGCGTCTGCTGGCCCGCGAAGTCTATGACAGGATCGTGGCCGCGCGCGGCCCTTCGGTTGTAGCGCTTGTCACCGGCGAGGAGCGCATCGTGCCGGCCCGTGCCCAGTACTGGGTCTGCACGGTCGAGGCGATGCCCGAGGGCATGGGCGCGGATCTTGTCGCCATCGACGAGATCCAGCTCTGTGCCGATCCGGAACGGGGGCACGTGTTTACCGACCGCCTGCTGCGGATGCGCGGCACGCACGAGACGCTCTTTCTGGGTTCAGACACCATGCGCGGCCCGATCGCCCAGCTCGTGCCCGGCGTGGAGTTCGTCCGGCGCGAGCGCATGTCGCAGCTTGTCTACACCGGGTCGAAGAAGATCAGCCGGCTGCAGCCGCGCACGGCCATCGTCGGTTTCTCGGTGGACAACGTCTACGCCATCGCCGAACTGCTGAAACGGCAGAAGGGCGGGGCGGCCGTGGTCATGGGTGCCCTGTCGCCCCGGACGCGGAACGCGCAGGTCGAACTCTACCAGAATCGCGAAGTCGACTACCTCGTCGCCACCGACGCCATCGGTATGGGGCTCAACCTCGATATCGACCACGTGGCGTTTTCCTCGACGACGAAGTTCGACGGGCGGCGGATGCGCCCCTTGATGCCCAACGAACTGGCCCAGATCGCGGGCCGCGCCGGTCGCGGCATGTCCGACGGCACTTTCGGCGTCACCGGCGAAGCGTCGCCCTTGTCCGAGGATGTGGTGGAGGCGATCTGCAACCACTCCTTCACGCCGCTGAAAAAGCTGCAATGGCGCAGCGCGGCCCTGAATTTCGCGTCTATCGACGCGCTGGAGCATTCGCTGGAGGTCTCTCCCGACCATCAGATCCTGTCGAAGGCGCGTGAAGCCGACGATCTGCGCGCTCTGCGGGGGCTCGCGTCGGAGGCCGAGGTGAGTGCCCGGGCGTCGAGTGTCGAGTCGGTCCGGCTCCTTTGGGACGTTTGCCGGGTGCCCGACTTCCGCGGCATCAGCGCTGCGGAACATGCGGGGCTGCTGGGCGTTATCTTTGGGCACCTGCACGAACGCGGGCAGGTGCCGGACGATTTCATGGCGCGGCAGGTGGCACGCATTGACCGGACGGATGGCGACATTGACACATTGTCGAAACGACTGGCGTATATCCGCACATGGACCTATGTGGCGCAACGACGTGGGTGGACGCGTGACGAAGAGCATTGGCGCGAGGCCACTCGCGCTGTAGAAGATCGCTTGTCGGACGCTCTGCACGAGCGGTTGACGCAAAGATTTGTAGATCGGCGGACCAGTGTTCTGCTTCGCCGGTTGAAACAGAAGGAGGCCCTCTTGGCCGATGTGAACGATCAGGGTGAGGTGACCGTCGAAGGTCACGTGGTTGGAAAGCTTGAGGGGTTCCGGTTCCGTCAGGACAAGGACGCGCAGGGGCAGGAGGCAAAGACGCTGCGGCAGGCGAGCCTGCAGGCCCTGACGCCGCATTTCCACCTGCGCGCGGACCGCTTCTACAATGCGCCCGACACGGAGATCGACTTTACCGAGCAGGGTGGCCTCATGTGGGGCGATCAGGCGGTGGGCAAGCTGGTGAAGGGCGATGCCCCTCTGAAGCCGCGAGTCATCGCGTTTGTCGATGAAGAGGCGGGGCCGGACGTGGCCTCCAAGGTCGAGCGCCGCCTCCAGCACTTCATGGACCGCAAGATCGCGGCGCTGTTCGAACCGCTCCTGAAGATGGAGGCCGACGAGACCCTGACCGGTCTGGCGCGCGGTTTCGCCTTCCGGCTGGTCGAGTCGCTCGGCGTCATCCCTCGCGCCGAAGTGGCCGACGAGGTCAAGTCGCTGGATCAGGATGCGCGCGGCTCGCTGCGCAAGCACGGTGTGCGGTTCGGTCAGTTCACCATTTTCATGCCGCTCCTTCTGAAGCCCGCCCCGACGCGCCTGCGGCTTGTGCTTTGGTCGCTGTCGAACGGTCTGGACGAATTCCCCGAGGCGCCGCCGCCGGGACTGGTGACCGTTCCCAACATCGACGAGGTCCCGGCGCAGCATTACGCGCTGGCGGGTTACCGCAAGGCAGGCGCGCGCGCCATCCGGATCGACATGCTGGAGCGTCTTGCGGACATGCTCCGCAGCGAGGATTCGCGTGGCGGCTTCGAGGCGAAGGCCGACATGTTGTCGATCACCGGCATGACGCTGGAGCAGTTTGCCGACCTGATGCAGGGTCTGGGCTACCGTGCCGAGAAGGGTGAACGCAGCAAGGTCAAGGCGGTCGACGCGGTTCTGGAGCCGGAAACCGGAGAGCAGGTCGAAGGCGAGGCCACCCACCTGCCGGAAGATACACCGGTGATGGACGTGGCCGCCGAGACGCCCGCAACGCTGGAACCGGGCGCAGACGAAGCGCCGCAGCCTGCCGACGTGGCCGAACCGGTGGCCCAGCTTGAGGACGAGGGCGAGGCGCCGGTTTCTGCCGAACCGGCGGAAGAGATGGATGCCGCAAGCAACGAGCATGCGGTTCCTGAAACGCCTGAAGAGGAAATCCTGCCGGGCGAGGCGCCGGATGCTGCCGTCGCGGGTGCAGAGACGGAAGTGTTCTACACCTTCACCTGGGGCGGAAACCGCGGCAACCAGCAGCGTCGGGGCGGCGGCAAGCCGCGCCGCGATGCGCAGGGTGCGGGTGGCGGCCGTCGCGACGACCGTGGCGACAAGCCGCGCAGCAAGGGACCCAAGGGCAAGGGTGGTCCGAAGGGCAAGGGCGGGCCGAAAGGCGACCGTGGTCCGAAGACCTTCGAATCCCGTCCTCCCCGCAAGGACAAGCCCATCGACCCGGACAACCCGTTTGCAGCGGCCCTGATGGGGCTGAAGGGAAAAGACTGAGTGTCCGACGCTCCGCAGCCAAAGATCCGCATCGACAAGTGGCTCTGGCATGCGCGCTTTTTCAAGACTCGCTCGTTGGCGGCCAAGGTGGTCGCCAGCGGGGTTCGCGTGAATGGCTTGCCGATCGCCAAGCCCGCGTTCGGCCTGACCGCAGGCGATGTTCTGACCTTCACACAGGGCAATGACGTCAGGGTCATCCGCGTTCTGGCGCACGGAACACGGCGCGGCCCGGCGCCCGAAGCCCGCGAACTCTATGAAGATCTGGACCCGCCAGCGCCGCGCGTACGAGACCCGTCCGCGCCGGTGATCGAGCAGGGCGGGCGGCCCACCAAGAAGGACCGGCGGCAGTACGAAAAGTCGAGGTCCTCTGCGCTTGATTGATCCGCAGTGCTGGATTAGTCAGACCGGAAACATGCCCGAGTGAGGATCGCTCATGACCTATGTCGTCATCGACAACTGTATCGCCTGCAAATACACCGACTGTGTCGAGGTTTGCCCGGTGGATTGTTTCTACGAGGGCGAGAACATGCTGGTCATCCATCCTGACGAGTGCATCGACTGCGGTGTCTGCGAACCGGAATGCCCGGCTGACGCCATCCGTCCGGACACCGAGCCGGACATGGAAAAGTGGGTCGAGTTCAACCGCAAGTACTCTGAGGAGTGGCCTGTCATCATCACCAAGAAGGACCCGCTGCCCGAAGCCGAAGAGCGCGACGGCGAGACTGACAAGGTGACCAAGTACTTCTCGGAGAAGCCGGGCGAGGGCGGCTGACAACCTCCGCACCCATGTAGTGCCCGGCAACGCGGTCCGTGGGCATGACCTGCGGGCGTGGCCAGATGATTCGCGGATTCGGCGACTTTTTTCCATTCCTGGCTCGATGATTGACTTAACGCATTGTTTTTGTGCGTTATTCTCAGGCGAGGCAGGATGCTAGGAGTGCGGCCGATTTTATGTTATAAACTTGGTCTACGTGATGACATCTTGCGCAGGGCTCAATGCCTGAACTGCCTCTGGGGGCCTGATAATCGACGATACGACCGGGTGAACGGGAATCGCAATGATTGCCGCGCACTTTTTGTGTCTCTGCTATCTCCACCCTGCGCTTGTCCTGTCGGTGCTGCGAGGAATGAAATATATGACCAAAGCGAAAAAAGCCGAATTCCGTCCTAACGACTATGTGGTGTACCCGGCGCATGGCGTCGGACAGATCGTGTCGATCGAGGAGCAGGAGATCGCCGGCATCAGCCTCGAGCTCTTCGTGATCTCCTTCGAGAAGGACAAAATGACCCTGCGCGTTCCCACGCACAAGGCGTCGGAAGTCGGTATGCGTTCGCTCAGCTCTCCTGACGTGGTGAGCGAAGCGATGAAGACGCTGAAGGGCAAAGCCAAGGTGAAACGGGCGATGTGGTCGCGCCGCGCACAGGAGTACGAGCAGAAGATCAACTCGGGCGACCTGATTGCCATTGCCGAAGTGGTGCGCGACCTGCACCGTGCCGACGACCAGCGCGAGCAGTCCTATTCCGAGCGTCAGCTTTACGAAGCCGCGTTGGAGCGTCTGACCCGCGAGGTCGCGGCTGTGACCGGCGATGAAGCCGCTGCCGCCAAGCAGGTGGACGAGGTCCTGGGCCTGCGCGCTGCGTAACGTCTGACCGATATCCAATTTGAAAAGGCACCCCGCGAGGGGTGCTTTTTTCTTGTGCTGAAACCTGACTTGCCCGGCCCGTTTGCCGGCAAGACACTGCCGGCCTAGGCCACGTCCTTCTTCCCGCGCTCGTCCAGCGCCGTGAACAGGGCTGTCTCCAGTTCCTTTTCCAGCTCTTTTGCACGCGCGATATAGGGCTCGTTCTCGGACGCAGGCACGCCCGGATTCCACAATTTGGCAAGTTCACGGACCGTGTTGCGGTCATGGTGGTAGAACGTCTCTTCGGCGATGGCGGCCTCATATTCGCTCATCCCGATATTCTCCAACACGTAACGGCCCGCGCGCAGAGAGCTGTCGAACATTTCGCGTACGATGTCGTCTGCACCGGCCTGGTAGAGCGCATAGACGTGGTTGCGGTCGCGGGCGCGGGCGACGATGTGCAGATCGGGCCGGATGCGCCGGGCGTAAGCGACCAGCTTGGTCGTGGCCTTGTGATCGTCCAGAGCAGCCACCAGAACCCGCGCCGATCCCAGTCCGGCCGCGTGCAGCAGCTCCGGGCGCGTCGGGTCGCCGAAGAACCCCTTGAAGCCGAAGCGACGCATGAGCTGGATGGTCTGCATGTCGTGGTCGAGCACCACTGTCCGGTAGCCGGAGCTTTGCACCAGCCGGTTCACGACCTGCCCGAACCGTCCGATACCTGCGATGATGACCGGGCCTTCCTCGTCGATCTCGTCCGCTTCGGCGGTTTCGGCATTTTCTTGGAACTTGCGCGCAAGGTGATCGAACAACAGGAAGAGGAGTGGTGTGATCATCATCGAGAGCGCGACGACCAGAAGTAGCCGGTCTGCCAGCGGCTCGGGGAACACGTCGAGCTGAAGTGCGAATGAGACGAGGACGAAGCCGAACTCACCTGCTTGCGCAAGCCCCAAGGTGAACAGCCAGAGGCCGCGGCGGCTCAGCCCGAAGGCGCGGCCAAGGCCATACAGCACGGCCCCCTTGATGACGATGACCGCCACGGCGAGCGCGACGACAAGGAACGGCTCTTCGGCAAGGCGCTCCACATCGATCCCGGCGCCGACGGTGATGAAGAAAAGCCCCAGCAGCAGGCCCTTGAACGGCTCGACACTCGATTCCAGTTCGTGCCGGAATTCGGAGTTCGCCAGCACAACGCCTGCAAGGAATGTGCCGAGCGCGGGGGACAGACCGACCAGCGTCATCAGGAAGGCGATGCCGATGACGATCAGCAGGGCGACGGCGGTGAACATCTCCTGCAGGCGCGCGGAGTGGATAAACCGGAACAGAGGGCGGGCGCCGTAGATCCCGGCCAGAATGATGACCGCAATAATCCCGAGCGTGACCAGCGCCGCCTGCCAGCCTTCCAACCCGTCGACCAGCGACATGGCTGCGCCGTGGCCGTCACCGGCGTGATCGGCGGCATGCGCCGCGTCCGTTGCCCGTCGGATGCTGCCATCCGGATTGATCGCGACGGATGGCATGACCGCCAGCAGGGGCAGGGCGATCAGCATCGGGATCACCGCGATGTCCTGTGTCAGGAGGACGGAGAAAGCAGACCGCCCGCCGTTGGTCTGCATCAGGCCCTTTTCCGACAGCGTCTGCAACACGATGGCGGTAGAAGAGAGCGCCAGCGTCAAACCGATGGCAAGCGACGTCTGCCATGCCAGACCAAGCGCGATCGACCCCAACATGATCGCCGCAGTGGTCAGCACGATCTGCAAACCGCCGAGGCCAATCAGCCGATGCCGCATGTCCCACAATGCCCGTGGTTCGAGTTCCAGACCGATAAGGAACAGCATCATGACCACGCCGAATTCCGCGAAATGGCGCAGGTCGTCGGTGTTGGCCACAAGCCCCAGTCCGGGCCCTATGACGATCCCGGCGAGCAGGTAACCAAGGACAGAGCCAAGGCCCAGACGGGACGCGATGGGCACCGCGATGACGGCGGCGGCGAGGAATACTGAGGCCTGGAAAAGGAATTCGTACACTTTGGCTGGGGCTCCTTGCTGTCCGCATAATGATGCGTGGCCTTGGCGGTCAAACGCAACATCCGGATCGAACCAAAGTCACATTGCGGGCGAATTGTTTAGCGGGAAATGGCCGTCTCCCGAAATTTGGGACGCGAGGTTGGTCATTCGGCGGGCAGGGCCAAAGGCGCACGCATGGGACGGCGGGGCAGGATCCGGGACCAACGTGGGGTTCCCGTCTCCGGCAGGAGCGCGCGCAGCCGTCCGAGGGGGAGGTCATTCGACAGAAACGCAGCATACAGCGGGAAGACTCCTGCGCGCAGGTAGGGCGACCAGTGACAGACCAGGCGCTGGGGTTCCGCTATGGGAAATCCTGCGGCGCGCAGCGTCTTCAGGCTGGTCGGGTCGTCGAGTTGCAGCGTCACGAGGTTCGGCAGGCGGGGCGTGCCGTGGCCCAGCATCCGGTCTTGCGGAATGGTCGGCGGCACCAGCCGTTCCAGAAGGAAATCGTACAGGTCGTTCTCGCGGCTGGTGACGTTCAATACCTGCGTTGCCTGGCCGGATGCGCCGCTCAGGGCCGAGCAGGCCACCCCGGCGTATTCCGCCGCAGCCAACAGGACGGCGCGGCTGACCGCGCCCGGATTGCCGTATCCGATGGCGGTCAGGGCGACACGCGCGCCCAGCGAATGCGCGACAAGGTTCACGGGCCGGGCGGGGGCGATGCGTCGGATCTCGGCCACGAGGCGCGCCAGTGCATGTCCGGCGACCAAGGCTTCGGCGTGGGCGTCCCAGATCGTGCCCCGTGCCATCCAACCGAAAGAAATGCCCAGCCCCTCGCCATGCTGTCCGCGCAGGCCGAGGTGTCTTGGCCAACTGACAACCCGGGGATCGGTGACAGAGGGCACACGTGCGAAGATCGTGCGATGCGGACAGTGCTTCGGGTGGCCGGGCAGGTATTTGTAGCCGTGCACCATGACGGTCACCGGCCCCGGGTCTTCCGCCAGCGCCCGGCGCAGGGTGGGCGACAGCGGCGTCGTGGCGCCATGCAGGCGCGGTTCGCCGTCCGTCACAGTGATGCGTAGCATTGGCATGGCAGCGTCCCACTACATCTTGTGGATGACCCGTAGCTTCAGCCTGCGAAAGATTGATGAAAGCGCGGTGACCGCTCTGTGACGCTCTTGAAATGTGTCCTTAACGTCTCTATGCGTGCCCGCGTGGCGATTTGTTACCGGATTGCGGGCCACGGCGGGCATCATTCGTGTCGGGCAGAAGTGTGAGGCGTTGCGTTTCGGCACTTCTGGTACGACGGACCAGACCTGTCAAAAGCCGCTAAAGAGGTCAGCCGAAAGCCCCCTTTCGCTTGGCCGAAACGGGGTTTTTTTGTTGGAAGGATCAACAACATGGAACGCAGCAAACGCACCCGGCTCGTGCATGGCGGCACGAAACGCAGCCAATGGGGCGAGATGTCGGAAGCGATTTTCCTGACGCAGGGGTTCGTCTACGAGACGGCCGAGGCGGCCGAGGCCCGTTTCGTCAAGGCGGGCGACGACGAGTTCATCTATGCCCGCTACGGCAACCCGACCATGCGCATGTTCGAAGAACGCCTGTCCGGCTACCTCGGGTTCGAGGACGGCTTTGCCTGTGCGTCCGGCATGGCGGCGGTGAACGGCGCATTGATGGCGCTGACCAAGGCCGGAGACCACGTTGTCGCGTCCCGGGCCCTCTTCGGGTCCTGTCTTTACGTACTGGAAGACGTGCTGGCCCGGTTTGGCGTCGAGGTTACACTGATCGACGGCACGGACAACGCGGCATGGGAAGCGGCTGTTCGAGACGATACGCGTCTGGTCTTCCTCGAATCCATTTCCAACCCGACGCTTGAGGTGATCGACCTCGCGCATGTCTGCAAGGTCGCCCATGCCAAGGGCGCGCTGGTTCTGTGCGACGACGCCATGGCAACGCCGGTCTATTCCTATGCCCGGGCGTGCGGCGCCGACATCTCCATCGTATCGACCACAAAGCATGTGGACGGACAGGGGCGCATGCTGGGCGGTATGATCTGCGGCCCGAAGGAACTGATCCGCGGACCCATCGAAGCCTACATGAAGCATTCGGGCGGCGCGATGAACCCGTTTACCGCCTGGACGCACCTTAAGGCGCTGGAAACGCTCGAACTGCGGGTTCGCGCGCAGGCGCAGGGGGCAATGGCGCTCGCGGAAGCACTGAACGGCCACGAAAAGCTGAACCATGTCCGGTATCCGACGCACGCCGCGCATCCGCAGCATGAGTTGGCGCGGTCGCAGTCGGAGGCGGGGGGCACTGTATTGTGCTTCGACATCAAGGGCGGCAAGGACGCGTGTTTTCGCTTCTTGAACGCGCTCGAGATCGTGCTCATCTCCAACAACTTCGCGGATGCGAAGACCATCGCGACCCATCCCGCGACCACCACGCACCAGCGTCTGCCGCAGGAACAGAAGGACATTCTGGGAATCACGCCGGGTCTGGTTCGTCTGTCCGTCGGGCTGGAAGACACAAGAGACATCCTTTCCGACCTGCTTCAAGCGTTGGAGTCTGCATAAAGTCGCTCTAAAAGTGAACCGGAGGGCGGTTAGACACGTAGACTAGTCGATATTGGATTTTCCGCCGCGCAGACATAGGTTAGGCGGTGGAAGTAATGGGCAGGGGACAACCCTTCATGAATGTGCACACACCCGAAATCGACCGGAAGCTGAGTCGCGAAGACGCGGAGGCCGCGCTTGCCGTCCTGCGCCAGTGGACGGGCAAAGCCCACGACTCCGAGATCGACGCGCTCGATCCCGCGCTGAAACATCTGGCGCCGGATGCGGTGGCAGACGGTTATCCCGATCTGTCCCGCGCCTTCCCCGAAGACTTCCAGACCGATGGGGACTACATCGCGTCGCTGCCTGACTTGCAGAACGGCCCGTCTTCGCTGATCCGCGGCGCAAAGCGCATGATCCAGCACGTGGGCATCTCGAACTTCCGTCTGCCGATCCGTTACCGCACACGCGACAACGGTGCGCTGATGCTGGAAACGTCGGTGACCGGGACCGTCAGCCTCGATGCCGACAAGAAGGGCATCAACATGAGCCGCATCATGCGGTCCTTTTACACCCACGCGGACGAGACGTTCAGTTTCGGCGTGATCGAAGCCGCGCTGGACGACTACAAGGCGGATCTGGACAGCTTCGACGCGCGTATCAACATGGCGTTCTCCTTCCCCGTGAAGGTCGAAAGCCTGCGGTCGGGCTTGTCGGGTTACCAGTACTACGACATCGCGTTGGAACTGGTGGAAAAGGATGGCGTACGCTGCAAGATCATCCACCTCGACTACGTTTATTCGTCCACTTGTCCCTGCTCGCTGGAGCTGTCCGAACATGCCCGGCGGGAGCGTGGACAACTGGCAACGCCGCATTCCCAACGGTCGGTGGCGCGTGTGTCGGTCGATGTGAAGCCGGGCGACTGCCTTTGGTTCGAGGACCTGATCGACATGTGCCGCCGCGCCGTTCCCACGGAGACGCAGGTCATGGTCAAGCGCGAGGACGAGCAGGCCTTTGCAGAGCTCAACGCCGCCAACCCAATCTTCGTCGAAGACGCGGCGCGTCTGTTCGCAGAACAGATGCTGGCCGATCCCCGTGTCGGAGATTTCCGCGTGGTCGCCAGCCATCAGGAAAGCCTGCACAGCCACGATGCGGTGTCCGTGTTGACCGAAGGCGATCTGTTCGAGGCCGAAAGCCTGGACCCGCGCCTGTTCTCCACGCTTTTCCACGTCAGTTGATCCGGACCCGGCAAAACGACCATGCGCCCGCCCTTCAGGCGGGCGTTTTTTTGCGCATTCGGCCATGTCGACCGGGGTGTTTCGCTTCGTCTACCTTTTCTGAACCGGAAAAGCGCTAGGTTGAGGCGCGTGGGAGGAAACCAGCAACCGTTTGGAGAAGGTTTCCTGAATGACTCGAGACAATGTGCAGCTCCGGATCGGGCATGTTTCTCTCTACAACAAGATAGACTGGTTTCTCGCCGAGCGCGGGCTTGGCTTTAATCCCGGCAGCCTCAGACGCGCCCGCCTGCGCCAGATCATCGAGTTGGAAACGCTCAGCGATTCCGATCTGGAAAGGATCGGATTGACCCGCGACGACATCCTCCCACACGTTTTCCGCGACCTGCTTCAGGCTTGACCCCGGGGCGCTGGCCAAGCACCTTGGCGGGACGCTTTGCGGGGAACGGAATGGACGAGCCAAAGGATCATCGCCTTCGCGGCACGTCCGTATTCGATCTGACGGGCGCGCAAACCTCGGTGTGGCAATGCTGTTCTGAAAGCTGCCGGACGCCGGCGGCCTTCGTGGGCGTGGCGATCTTCGGGCAAGCTGACGGGCGGTCGCGGGGGCACTACAATGCGACGCGCCTGCTCGGGTACATTGGGGGGAAGTTCGGCGGAGCCTCCGGCTTGCCGCCGTTCGACACTTGCGCCGACGGCGGGATAGCCCCTCATTTCCGGGGCACGCGCTTCTCCGATCCTGAAGACGGCAACCCAAAAATCGCCCAACACGACCGGGGATGCGCTGACCTCGGCCCTGCCGTGACAGGCCCTGCGTGAGCGAGAGAGCCATGCGGCCCAGCTTGACAGCGTCGCGCGCGCGCCCCAAGGCTCCGGTCATGTTCGATATCCGTCCTGTCGCCTATGTCATTGGCCTGCTGGTGGCCGCTTTGGGCGCCTGCATGCTGTTGCCTATGCTTGTCGACTTCGCGGAAGGGCGGGGGGAATGGCATGTCTTCCTCGAAAGCGCGATCGTCACGATGACAACCGGCGGGTTGATCGCGCTTGCCTGTGCCAACCGTGTGCAAGAGGGGCTGACCATTCAGCAGACATTCCTGTTGACCACGGGTGTCTGGGCGGCGTTGCCGGTATTCGGTGCCATGCCCTTCGTGCTTGGCGCCACCGAAGCCAGCTTCACCGACGCCTATTTCGAAGCGATGTCGGGCATGACGACCACCGGCTCCACCGTGTTCTCTGGGCTCGACGATCTGCCCAAGGGCCTGTTGCTATGGCGGGGCCTGCTGCAATGGCTGGGCGGCGTCGGAATCATTGTCGTGGCCATGGTGTTCCTGCCAGAGCTGCGTGTCGGCGGGATGCAGATCTTTCGCTCCGAGGCGTTCGAAACCATGGGCAAGATCCTGCCCCGCGCGACCGAGATCTCATCCTCCATCTCGACGATCTACATAACGCTGACCCTGTTCTGCGCGATCGCCTACATCTTCACGGGCATGAACGCATTCGACGCGACGGTACACGCGATGACGACCGTCTCGACCGGGGGGTTTGCCAATTACGACGCCTCTTTCGGTGTGTTTTCGGGACCGGCGGAATATGTGGCCTCCGTGTTCATGATCCTGGCGGCCCTGCCGTTTGTCCGTTACGTCCAGATGATGAACGGCAACAACCGTGCGTTGCTGCACGACAGCCAGGTGATCGCTTTCGTGGGTGTGATCGTGGTGCTGTCCGTCGTCACGACGATCACGCTTCTGACGGTGTTTCCGCATCACCCGGAACAGGCCGTCCGTGAGGCGCTGTTCAATATCACCTCGATCATCTCAGGCACCGGTTATTCCAGCGTCGACTACATGAAATGGGGCGCCTTTCTGGTGGCGATGTTCTTCTTCATCGGGCTGATCGGCGGTTGCGCGGGATCGACGGCCTGTTCGGTCAAGATCTTCCGCTACCAGCTTCTGTTCGCCTCCATACGGGTGCAGCTGCGTCGCATCCGCGACCCGCATGGCGTCTTTATCCCGCGCTACGAAGGCCGTCCCATCGGTCCCGAGGTCATGAGCTCGGTGATGAGCTTCTTCGTCTTCTTCGTGGTGTCGCTGGGCGTGCTTTCGGTGGTTCTGAGCCTCCTTGGGCTCGACTTCATCACGGCGGTGTCTGCCGCGGCGACGGCGCTGGCCAACATCGGGCCGGGGCTGGGCGACCAGATCGGTCCCGCGGGCAACTTCTCGGGGTTGTCGGACGGCGCTAAATGGGTGCTGAGCTTTGCCATGCTCGCTGGCCGGCTGGAGTTGCTGGTCGTGTTCACCCTGTTCACCATCAGGTTCTGGAGAGGTTAACATGCGAACCCTTGGGGCGGAAATCAGCCATGCGTTGAAGGCGCGCGGGGTGGAGGTCGTGTTTGGCATCCCCGGCGTGCACAACGTTGAGCTTTATCGCGGGCTCGAAGAAGCTGGGCTGCATCACGTACTGGCGCGTCACGAACAAGGGGCCGGCTTTATGGCGGATGGCTACGCGCGGGCATCCGGTCGGCCGGGCGTCTGCTACCTGATCACCGGGCCGGGCTTCGTCAACGCGATGACGGCGCTGGGACAGGCCTACAGCGACAGCGTGCCGGTTCTGGCCGTGGCATCCTGCCTCGACGAAGTGGCGGCGCGGCGCGGCCAGTTGCACCAGATGCTGAACCAGACCGGGGCGGGGGCCTCGGTCTGCGACTGGTCGGAGGAGGCCCGTTCGCCGGAAGCCGCCTATGCCCTCATCGACCGCGCGCTGGGTGAGTTCGCGGCCGCGCGCCCCCGGCCCAAAGCCCTGCATGTGCCGATCTCGCTCCTGGAGCAGGCCGTGGCGCCTGCGCCCGCGCCCGGTGTGGCGACCGGTCTGCCCCAAGTGTCCCATAGCCGGATGACGGAGGTGGTGAACGCCGTGCTGGCAGCCGAAAGACCGCTCTTCGTATTCGGCGGCGGTGCGCGGGGCGGTGCGGAGGTCGCGGCGGATGTGCTGCGCATGACCGGTGCGGCCAGCTTCACGACGTACGCGGGGCGGGGCATCGTGCCGGGGGACACCCCTTTGCACTTCGGTTCCTCCCTCGCACGCCCTTCCAGTGCGGAGGTCTTTGCCCAGGCGGATCTGGTCGTGGCGCTGGGGACGGAACTGTCGGAGGTCGACCTGTGGCGAGACGAGCCAGGGCACAGCGGCCAGATGATCCGCGTGGACATAGACTCGGAGGTCCTGTCCGGCCTGAAGGCGGGCGACATGGCGGTCTGTGGCGATGCCGGCGCTCTTTTGCACGCGATGGCCGTGGCGATCCCGGCCCGGACAGAGGACCGGCGCCCGCGCTGGGATGCGGCGGCTGTCGCCCGGCAGCGCGCGTCATGGCGGGCGGAAATAATGTCGGAACGCCCCGGTATCGTCGAAGTTGCGGAGGCGCTTCGGGCGGTCATGCCGGACGACGCCATGATCTATTCGGACATGACGCAGTTCGCCTACGGCGCGAAGGAGGTCTGGGACATGCCGCGCGCCGGACACTGGCATCACCCCTACGGATTCGGGACGCTTGGCTACGCCTTGCCGGCGGCGATCGGCGGGTCCGTGGCACGGCCCGGAATGCCCACCTGCGCCATCCTCGGTGACTATGGCCTGCAATACACCCTGCCAGACCTCGGCACTGCCGTCGAACTGGGCCTGCCGCTGCCGATCCTCGTCTGGGACAACTCCGAACTGGGCGAGATCCGGGACGCCATGGTGCGCAGCCAGATCGCACCGAATTCCGTGGTGGCCCGCAATCCGGACTGGCTGGCGCTTGCCCGCGCGTACGGGGCTCAGGCGGTCCAGCCAGACAGCCTGACGGCGCTGCAGGACGCCCTGACCGCCGCCTTCTCCGCCGATGGGCCGACCCTCATACGCATGACGCCGGCCATTGTCTGACCGGCGTCACAGCAGTTCGACGGGCTGATTGGCCGCGCCGCCGAGGCGGGGCCGCTCCTTCGATCAGCCCAGTTCGGAGAGACGGGCCAAGGCGTCCTTGATCTTGGCTTCGTCGGCTTCTCGCGCAGCGAGGTTGTCGCGCGCCTCCTCCACCACTTCGTCGGGCGCGGACTCGATGAACTTGGGATTGTTCAGACGTCCACGCAGGCCGCCCAGCTCTTTCGCCAGCTTGCCAAGCGTCTTTTCGAGCCGTGCCTTTTCCTCGGCCACGTCGATGATGTCGGCCAATGGCAAGGCGAGTGTGGCGGCCCCCACGGGAATGGTGATGCAGCCCTTCGGGAAGGCCCGGACCTCGTCCATGCTCTCGATCCGGGCGAGGCGCTTGATGAGCACCTCGTTGCGTTGCCACGCGCCACGTTCGTCGTCGGACATGCCATTGACCAGCGTCGGAACGTAAAGGCCGGCTGGCACGTGCATCTGCGCGCGGGCAGAGCGGACGCCCTCGATCAGCGCAATGACCCAGGACATTTCGGCATCGGCCTTTTCATCCACCGCGGCAGAGGCCTCGTAAGTCGGCCAGTCGGCGTGCACCAGCATCTTGGACCGCTCGCCCAGCGTGCCCCAAAGCTCTTCGGTGATGAAGGGCATGATCGGGTGCAGCATGATGAGGCACTGGTCCAGCACCCAGGCCATGGTGGCGCGGGTTTCTGTCACGACGGCGGGATTCTCCGCGTCGAACAGAGGTTTGGAGAATTCAACGTACCAGTCGCAGACCTTGCCCCAGACGAAGCCGTAGAGCGCCGAGGCCGCATCGTTGAAGCGGTACTCCTTCAGCGCGAGGTCGACGGTTTCGCGGACACGGGCTGTTTCGCCGACGATCCACTTGTTCACCGTCTGCTGGGCGGGCACCACCCAAGCCGGGTCCGCGGCGCTTTCGTGCGAGTCGAAGACGTGGTTCATCTCTGCGAAGCGACACGCGTTCCACAGCTTTGTGCCGAAGTTCCTGTATCCCGCGATCCGGTCCACGGACAGCTTCAGCACGCCGCCGATGGAGGCCATGGACGCATTGGTGAACCGCAGTGCGTCGGCGCCGTATTCGTCCACGATTTCAAGCGGGTCGATGACGTTGCCGGTCGTCTTGGACATCTTCTTGCCCTTCTCGTCGCGGACGAGCTGGTGCAGGTAGACGGTGTGGAACGGGATCTCGTCCACCACGGCAAGTTGCATCATGATCATGCGCGCCACCCAGAAGAACAGGATGTCGGAGCCAGTGATCAGCACGTCCGTCGGGAAGTAGCGCTTCATCTCCTCGGTCGGTTCCGGCCAGCCAAGGGTCCCGATCGGCCAGAGACCGGACGAGAACCATGTGTCCAGAACGTCCGGGTCACGGAAGATCGGCAATTGCATCGGACCGTCGAAGGTGCGGATCGTGCCCTCGTCGGCCACGTCCATGGTCTCGCGCAGCTGGACCAGCACTTCGGCGGCCTCGGCGGCGTCGGCAACGACGCGGAATTCCGTGCCTTCGGCCGACATGGCGACGGCCTTTTCAAGCGCTTCTGCTTCGGTCGCGGCGCAGATCGGGAACCAGTCTTCCTCGCCGGGGATGTACCAGACCGGGATCTGGTGGCCCCACCAGAGTTGACGGGAGATGCACCAAGGCTCGATGTTCTCCAGCCAGTGGTAGTAAGTCTTTTCGCCCGACTCCGGCATGATGGTGATGCGTCCGGAACGGACCGCGTCCAGCGCCGGGCCGACGACTTTCTCGGCATCGACGAACCACTGGTCGGTCAACATCGGTTCGATCACCACCTTCGAACGGTCGCCAAAGGGCTGCATGATCGGCTTGGACTCGACGAGCGGCACGAGTTCTTCTGAGCGATCCTCGCCGCCTTCTTCGGGAGCGACCGGCGCCTTGATTGGTTTGCCGAGGCGCGGATCGGTGGGCTCCGTCATCACTGCCAGACCCTCGGCGGTGATCTCCGCCACGACCTTTTCGCGCGCTTCGAAGCGGTCGAGCCCGCGCAGGTGGTCGGGCACGAGATTGATGAGGTCGGTCTCTGCCTCTGTCAGGGTCCGGTCGCCCTTGGCCACGGCCATGGCAATCTCGGCAGCCTCGGCATAGGACGCGCCGTCGTCACGCATGTACCCGGCGCGGTCCATCAGACGGTACATCGGAATGCCGCCGCGCTTGGCCACCTGGTAGTCGTTGAAGTCATGCGCCCCGGTGATCTTGACCGCGCCGGAGCCGAAAGTCGGATCAGGGTATTCGTCGGTGATGATCGGGATCAGGCGGCGGTGTTCCTTCGGTCCAACCGGGATCTCGCACAACTGGCCGACGATGGGGGCGTACCGCTCATCGGAGGGATGCACCGCGACGGCACCATCGCCCAGCATGGTCTCGGGCCGGGTGGTGGCAATGGAAATGTAGTCGCGCTCTTCCTCGAAGACGACGTTACCGTCCTCGTCCTTCTCGACGTAGACATAGGTCGCCCCGCCCGCGAGCGGGTACTTGAAGTGCCACATGTGGCCCGGCGTCTCGATGTTCTCCACCTCCAGATCGGAAATGGCGGTCTCGAAGTGCGGGTCCCAGTTCACCAGCCGCTTGCCGCGGTAAATCAGGCCCTTCTGGTACATGTCGACGAAGACCTTGATGACGGCATCGTGGAAGTTGCCGCGGCTGTCAGCCTCCGGCGCACCGGGCGCGCCGGACATGGTGAAGGCGTTGCGGTCCCAGTCGCAGGAATCGCCGATGCGCTTCATCTGATCGATGATCGTGCCGCCGTACTGCGTCTTCCAGTCCCAGACATGGTTCAGGAATTCCGCCCGGGTCATATCGGTGCGGCGGACGTTCTTTTCCGCCTTCAGCTTCTTTTCGACCTGAAGCTGGGTGGCAATGCCCGCGTGGTCCTGCCCGGGTTGCCAGAGGGTGTCGAACCCGCGCATCCGGTGCCAGCGGACGAGGATGTCCATAAGGGTGTGGTTGAAGGCGTGGCCCACGTGCAGAGCGCCGGTCACGTTCGGAGGCGGCAGCATGATGCTGAACGACTCGTCGCGCGACTTGTTGGCGCCGGCGCGGAAGGCTCCGCTGTCGAGCCACTTGGCCGAGAGACGCGGTTCTGCCTCTGCGGCGTTGAATGTCTTTTCCAAAGGCATGTTGGGACCTCGTGTTCTTTGGGGTCTGTTACCGAATGGCGGCGGGAAGGGGAAGGCTTTGGCGTCCTGGCGCCGGTCGGGACGGACCTGTTTCCTTCGGAAAGGCGGCCCGCCCGCCCGGGCGAACCCGTTTCTTGCGGAACCGGGGCCTGAGGGGAAACAACGCAGAACCACATCGGGATCCGGCTGGCATGAAAAAAGCCCGCGGTGACGGGCACCGCGGGCTGAGTATACGAGCGCCCCAGGGAGGAGGAGAGGGGCCTCGATCCGAAATGGAGTGCGGCGGCACCAGGGAGGAGGAGAGGTGCCGCCGCTTATGCTCGAACCCCAGGGAGGAGGAGAGGGGTCAGGCATAGTCTGGCCCGAAGGCCGTTGTAGGGTGCGACGGTGCCAGGGAGGAGGAGAGGCACCGCCGCTTATGCTCGAACCCCAGGGAGGAGGAGAGGGGTCAGGCATAGTCTGGCCCGAAGGCCTTTGTTCGTTGCGCGGCGGCGCCAGGGAGGAGGAGAGGCGCCGCCGCTGATGCTAAGACCCCAGGGAGGAGGAGAGGGGGCTTGCATCTCTGGGCCTGTCGGCCCGTTGTTTCTTGTGGCGGTGCATCCAGGGAGGAGGAGAGGATGCACCGCCTAAGACGGAAGGGGCGGGAGGAGGAGTGCCCCTAGCCGAATTCAGAGTTCGTATGCCGCCTGGTAGGCCACGCGACGGATTTCGCTGCGGCCAAGGCCCAGATCGGCCAGTTCGCGGTTGCTGAGCGACGACAGCTCACGGAAAGTCTGGTTGAAGACCTTGCGACGTGCGCGGCGTGCGCGGATGGTTTCGACGATCCCGGAGAAGCTGGTCAAAGCGCTTTGGGGCTGCGTCGTGTATTCGGTTGCGTGTGCCATGATTACGTGCCTCTGTTGGCGTTGCTGCCTCGGTTGATCCAAAGATGGAGCAAATGCTGCGGGTGCACAACGCCCTCATCGACAATGCTGCCATGCGGAATGTGCATACAACATGCGAGTTTTGCTTATTATTTAGCAAGCTTGGTGTGCAGCATTTCGGTCTTCGGTTGAGGCGACGCGGGGTAAACGCCACTGAAAGCGGCAAAAGGAAGGGTATCGGGCGATGACTTTGGAAAAAGCGGACGTCGAATCAATCTTGGCGCGGGTAAAGGTTTCGGAGGGCGAAACCTTGGGCTCGGCCGACATGATCCGGGCGCTTGTAGTCGAGGGCGGCGCGGTGCGTTTTGTCATCGAGGCGCCCACTCCGGAACGTGCGAAGCAGATGGAGGCGGTCAGGGCGGACGCGGAGGCGGCGGTGCGGGCGATTCCCGGCGTGACTTCTGTTTCTGTTGCGCTCACGGCGCACGGCCCTTCGAAACCTGCCCCGTCGCTCAAGATGGGCGGTCACATGCAGCCGCAGGCCGGGCCGATGAAGCCGGAGGGGGTCAAGGCAATCATCGCCATTGGCTCCGGCAAGGGCGGTGTGGGGAAATCCACCGTTTCGTCCAACCTCGCCGTCGCGCTCGCGCGCGCGGGCAAGAAGGTCGGGTTGCTGGATGCGGACATCCACGGTCCGTCACAGCCGCGCATGTTCGGTATCACCAAACGTCCGGCCAGCCCGGACGGAAAGACCATCGAGCCGCTGCACGCGCATGGCGTCACCCTCATGTCGGTCGGTGCCATGTTGCCGGAAGAAAAGGCGGTGATCTGGCGGGGTCCGATGTTGATGGGCGCGCTGCAGCAGATGTTGATGCAGGTTGCCTGGGGGCCACTTGATGTGCTGCTGATCGACCTTCCGCCGGGCACGGGGGACGTGCAGCTTACACTGGGGCAGAAGTCGCAGCTTGCCGGGGCGATCGTGGTCAGCACGCCCCAGGATGTGGCCTTGCTCGATGCCAAGAAAGCATTGGATGCCTTCGCCACGCTGAAGGTGCCAGTACTGGGTCTCATTGAAAACATGGCCGTCTTCACCTGTCCGCATTGCGGCAAGGACAGTCATATCTTCGGTCACGGCGGAGTCGCGGCAGAGGCGGAGCGGCTCAGTCTTCCGCTGCTGGCCCAGTTGCCCATCGACCTCGACACCCGCGTGTCGGGCGATGCGGGGACGCCGGTGGCTCTGGGCGACGGGCTCATGGCGGAGGCCTACGCCAAGCTTGCGGACCGTTTTATAAGGGGCGGACTGGTCTGACGGGCAGAGTATCGGAGGGGCGTTGCGCAGGCCCGGTCCGAAGGGCAAACGAAGTGTTCATGTCGTTGAAATGATGCGCGTGTCAACTTTGGGTTGCACAATCCGGCCGATTGAGGGGGTGTAATCGGCCGGTTGGTAACCATTTTACACACTAACACTCGACCGACTCGCCCCGATTTCCCCCGAGCAAAGCCGTTCGGTTCGCATTATGACAAAGGTTAACAAATCGTTAACGTCTTTTTCAAGATGACGTTGCGTCACCCTTGCGGCGCGGTTCAAACAGCCCTCTGAAACCCTCGTTTTTATGCTGCATGCTGCAGGTGCAGAAACATATCTGTAATGAGCATGGCCGGATCGACGTTGACGGCGCGCGCATGCCTTGCCCTGTCGCCTGTCGTCTGGATTGCCTCCGCCCAGGCGCGTCCGCGCGCTTTGTCGGGCGCAAGCCGAAGCAGGATCTCCGCCTCTCCCGGCACGATTTCGGGTGGAGTGTGGCCGGTCACGCCCGTTCTTGCCAGACGCGACACCAGCCGGTCGGTCAGGGTGAGCGCCAAAGACAGGCGGTCCTCACGCCCCTTGCCGGCACAACTTTCGGCCAGCGCCAGCATAGCGGGCCGGTCGAGACGGGGCAGGCTGCCCAGTACCGACAGGATCTGGCGGTACAGTGCGAGACCGTCTTGGTTGAAAAGACGCACCGCCGTGCCGACCGACCCTTCGGACAACATGGTCATGGCCAACGTGTCTTCCGCGGGTATGTCGATCCGTGCCTGATCGAGTGCGGCGCGCATGTCGCCCTCCTCGAGCGGGCCGAGGCGGAGCGTGCGGCACCGCGACCGGATCGTCGGCAACAGCCGGGCGGGCTGGTGCGAGATCAGCAGCAACGTGGCACGCGCAGGCGGCTCTTCCAGCATCTTGAGAAGCGCGTTGGCCGCTTGCGTGTTCATTTCGTCCGCACTGTCGACGATCACGACGCGCCTGCCGCCATCGGCAGAGGACAAAGCGAAGAAGTTGAAGAGCTTGCGCACCTCGTCGACGCGGATCAGATCCGACAGCTTGTCGCCCTTGTCGTTAGGGCCGCGTCTCAGCAGGAAAAGGCCCGGCTCGGACCGCGCGAGCATGCGTCGCGAGACGGGATGATCTTCAGTGATATCGAGCGTTGCCGGCGGTGGTGGCGCGCCGAAGAGCCCGTCGTCCTCTTGTGGAGGTGTCGCCAGCAGGAAACGGGCAATGCGCCAGGCGAGGGTGGCCTTGCCGACGCCCCTCGGTCCGCTGAGCAACCAGGCGTGGTGCAGCCGTTGCGAGTTGAAGGCGGCCAGGAAATCCTTCTCTGCCTGCGCCTGACCGAACAGGTTTAGGGTGGTACGTGGGTGGGGTGCGCCCTCGACGGCGTCCGGCTCCGGCAGGTCTGCAGGGTCAGCCATGACGGAATGGCCCCCGGGGCAGGTCCGCGCGGTGCGTCACCGCAAAGGCGTCACGGTCTGGCATCCAGTGCCTCCATAACCGTGGCGTGAATGTCGGCGGCGACGTATTCCGGCCGTCTGTTGCCGTCGATCACGCGGATTCGTGCAGGAAACTCCTCGGACAGTGCAAGAAATCCCGCGCGCATCTGGAGCTGAAGCGCGATTCCGAAGTCTTCGAACCTCTCTTCGGCGGTGGCGCGGGCTTTCGCCCGTGACAATCCGGCCTCCGGGTCCATGTCGAGGATGATGGTCAGGTCCGGTTCCATCCCGATCATTAGGTTGTGCAGCTTGTCGACCGTATCGCGCAGCCCCTGGCGTCCCTGGTACAGACGGGTGGAATCGGCAAAGCGGTCGCAGATCACGACCTCGCCACGAGTTAGAGCGGGGCGGATCGTCCGCTCCATGTGGTCGCGGCGCGCGGCGGTGAACAGCAGAAGCTCTGTTTCCGGGGACCAGCGATCCGGATCGCCCTGCAACACGAGGGCCCGGATTTCTTCTGCGCCCGGAGAGCCACCGGGTTCTCTGGTCAGGAGTGCCGTCATCCCGTCCGCGGACAGCCGTTCCGCCAGCATGCGGGCTTGCGTGGATTTGCCGGAGCCGTCGATCCCTTCGAAGGACAGGAACAGCCCGCTATGACCGCGGCCGTTCACGAGGCGCCTGCGTCCCCGGTTGTATCGGGTGTGTCTGAAAACCGTTTCAGCAGGACCTGGCTGACGGTCAGCATCCGATCCATGAAACCGCCCGCGGGCACGTCGCCCGCAGCCACGAGCGGGACACGGGTTTCGGGCAGACCTTCGGGCTGGATGATGAGTTCGGCGAGCCTCTGCCCCTTGTTGACCGGGGCCTGAATCGGACCGGTGTAGACGACCTCTGCCGTGACGCCGCCCGCTGTCATGGTCGGCAGGAGGAGGGTGATATCCTTTTCGGAGACGAGGTCGACGTGGTCCTGTGCACCCAGCCAAAGCTCGGCCTGCGTGATCGGCTGGTCCTTCTTGACGATGGTCTGTTCGGCGAATTGCCGGAAGGCCCAGTTCACGATTGCTTCGGACTGTTCGGCACGTTCGCCGGCGGTGGCCAGACCCGTCATGGCAAAGATGATCCGGCGCTGGTCGTTCTTCGCCGACCCCACCAGCCCGTAGCCCGCTTCCTGGGTATGGCCGGTCTTCAGCCCGTCGGCCCCGATGTTAAGAGACAACAGCGGGTTACGATTGTTCACATTGGAAGGCGCACGACCGTCGAACTCGAACTTCTTTTCGCCGAACATCGGGTAGAATTCGGGGAAGTCCTGAATGATGTGCAGCGCCAGAAGCGTCAGGTCGCGCATCGACATGACATGCCCGTCGGCGGGCCAGCCCGAGGCGTTCTTGAACGTCGAATTGGTCATCCCAAGCTGGTGGGCGCGCTGGGTCATCAGGCGCGCGAACCCGGCTTCCGTGCCGTCGGGGGACAGCGCCTCGGCCAGGACGGCGCAGGCGTCGTTGCCGGAAAGCACGATGATGCCGCGCAGCAGGTCCTCCACCCGAATCCGGTCCTTGGTGTTCAGGAACATGGTGGAGCCGGTGTAGGACATGGCATGTTCCGAGACCGGCAGCCGTTCGTCGAGCGAGAGGCGCCCGTCGCGGATCGCCTCGAACGTGATGTACAAGGTCATCAGCTTCGACATGGAGGCTGGCGGCACGGCTTCGTCGGCGTTCTTCGCCAGAAGGACCGTGCCGGTGGTCACGTCGATCACGTGCGCGGCGGTGGCCTTCGTGTCGAATGCTGCGGCCTGCGTGGCCAGAAGAATGGCGGTGCCGGCGGCGAGAAGGCGGCGTGTCGTTTTTCGCATGGGGGCCTCGGAGTAGATGCTCGATTCTGCTCAGGGATGTTTATCGCTCATGTGGCTGGCTGTGTCACCCGGCGGTGGCGGCGGATCGCCTGTGAAGCCGGCCAGAGCTGGACACGTCTCCGCGACCGGTTGGCCCAAGCTCCGGCCGATCGCGTGGGCATGACGATGATACGGAAGGCAAAAAGGGCCGCGGATGCCCTGTCAGCACGGTTCGTCTCGTGAACGGTCGACAGCGTGGCCCGGACAGAGGCACCGGGCGCCCGCATCGTCAGTCGGACACGGCGTAGGCGTCTTCGAACCCGGACGACTTGATGGTTTTCAGGAGCTGCGCGCGCTCCGCCTCGGTCTGTGCAGGGCCAACGACAACGCGCCAGAACGGCTTGCTCTTCATCGTGCCGGGCTTGACGGTGGGCAGCATGCCTGCCTGACGCATGGCTGTCGCGGTGTTGTTGGCGTTCTCCTCGACCGAGAAGATGCCGATCTGCAGGTACGGTCGGGCGAGTTTCGAGGCCGCAGGGGGCTTCGGCGCTGCTGCGGGTTGCGCAACCGCGGCCGATGCGGGTTCGAGTGCCGCCGTCTGTACCGGCATGATGCTGTCGTCAGCCGTGGACGACGCGGTGTCGAGCGCGCGCGAGGCGCTGTCCAGCACCGGGTCCAGTGCGCCTTCGGTCACGTCAGGAGCAGAAGGCAGGGCGCCGCCGGCTGCCATCGCCAAGGGGTCGGCCTGGGCGTCTTCCGGTGCCTTCATCTCTTCGCGGCGCAGCGCGACGACGTCGAGGTTGGCCGGTGCGCCCGCCAGCATGCCGATGGCCGCGGCCGCGTCGGAGGACACCTGAATGCGCGGACCGGGCGACGACCGCTCCTTGCGGAACAATGCGCCGATGACGAACTTGCCGTTCGCCGTGTTGCGGATGATCGTGCGTTCCGGCTCTTCGACGTCGGGGTGTGCGACCCAGACTCCGCCCAGCGACGGACGTCCGTCCCAGAGACCCGCTTCCTTGGCCGAGAAGATTTCCGGCGCTTCTACGTCCCGCTCGGTCGCCAGGGCGCCTCCCGGTGCGGATGCGGCGCGCGACACCTGCTGGCCATCGCCCTTGGGCTTGAGGAAACCCGGCATCTGCCCCTCGGAACATCCGGTTACGACCAACAGGGCGCTTACCATCACGGACGCTCGCAGGGTTCTGCCTTTGGAAGAAAGACTGCTCATCTTGTGCCTCGTGCCTCTTGTGCCGCGTGTTACGCGGCGCCGCACCGGTTATCCGGCAACAGCTTTGATCTGCCTCTGATCGGGCTCTGACGTCCCTTGTTCCGCTGGAGAGTAACGTTTTGGGATCGGTCTGAAAAGCCTGCATCGTTCCAATGCGCGGTTTTTCCGTCGTGCGTGCTTTCAGAATCGTTTTTCAGGGGGTATCGATGCCCGCCACGGAGGTTTGGCAGAGTGGTCGATTGCGGCGGTCTTGAAAACCGTTGGGCGTGAGAGCGTCCCCAGGGTTCGAATCCCTGAGCCTCCGCCACAACCCATTGGAATGCTGCGGTCGTATTGTCGGAGTGGCGCGTTCAGGGACGTCGTTGGAACAGAATGACCAGCAGCGCCAGCAGCGACGAGCCCAGCATCAGCAGCAGCGACACGGCATTGAGCAGCGGAGTAGAGCCCTCTTTCAGCCGGTCGAACATGGCGATGGTCAGTGGCGCGTCGGAGCCCACCAGCATGAGCGTGGTGTTGAAGTTCTCGAAGCTCATCAGGAAGGCCACGACAACGGCGCCGATCATCGCGGGCGCGAGGAAGGGCAGGGTGATCGTCCGCACCGCCGTCAGCCGGTCCGCGCCAAGGTTCAGCGCCGCCTCTTCCAGCGTGCGGTCGAACTTTTGCAGCCGCGCCGAAATGACAAGGGTGGCGATCGTGGTGATAAAGCTGAACTGCCCCAGGATCACCAGCAAGAGCCCCGGCCGCAGCGCCTGGATGTCCATCTGAGCCAGGTCCCAGATGCCATTGGCCAGCGTCGAGGAAAACACCAGGATCGAGATGCCCAGCACGATCCCCGGGATCACCAGCGGCAGCAGCATCAGCACGTAAAGCACGGATTTGCCGCGAAAGTCGTAGCGGTTGAAGAGGAAGGCATTGGTCGTGCCCACCGCCACCGACAGCACAGCCACACAGAGCGCCACGAGGGCCGAGGTGCCGACCGCGCGCAGGATGCCGCGTTCGTGGAAAACGCCGATCTGCGGCCGCTCGGCGCCGAAGAACCAGTTCCAGGTAAACCCCTCCCAGGGCAGCGACGGGAACTGGCTGTCGTTGAAGGCAAAGACCGCCACCACCGTCAGCGGCAGCGCGAGGTAGAGGAAAAAGAGCGCCACGTAGCCGGCATAGACCAGTCGGAAGGCGCGCGAGGAAGGTATCGTCGGGATCATCCCATCGTCTCCTTCAATGTACGGCCCGTGAGGCGCAGCATGCCCCAGACGATCACGGAGCTCAGCACCAGCAGCATGAAGCCGAAGGCGGCGCCAAGTTCCCAGTTCGATCGCACGATGAACTGGTTGTAGATCATCTCGGTGAACCACAGGCTGTCCTTGCCGCCCAGCATGGTCGGCGTCAGGTAATTGCCGAGGCTCAGCATGAAGACCACGATGCAGCCCGACACGATGCCGGGCATGGCATGGGGGATGATGATCTCGCGCAGCACCGAAAGACCGGAACCACCAAGGTCATAGCCCGCTTCGATCACGCTGTCGTCCAGGCTTTCCAGCGTCGTGACAAGCGGCACCACCATGAACAGCATCGAGGTATAGACGAGGCCGACCATCATCGTGGCATCGGTGTAAAGCATCTCGACCGGCTGATCGGCAAGGCCCGTCCATTGCAAAAGGTTCGACACGATCCCGGTCTCGCGCAGCAGAATCATCCAGCCGAAGGTGCGCACCAGCTCCGAGACGTAGAACGGGATCAGGCAGAGCATGAAAAGCACCTGTTGCAGCCGCCCCTTGGCCATCTTGGCGATGTAATAGGCGACCGGAAAGGCGATCAGCAGCGTGATCGCCGTCGCCAGTACCGACATGACCGCCGTGCGCGCGAAGGTCCGCAGGTAGAGCGGTTCGGTCAGCGCCTTTTCGTATTGCGTGAGGCTGCGGTCGTAGACGCCGAAACTGACGCGTTCGCGCAGGCTGATCAGCAGCATGTCGATATGCGGGATGATGATCAGCAGGCCCAGCCACAGCACAAGGGGCGTCAGCAGCAGGTAGAAGGCGATGCGGGACTGGCTGCGCATCAGCTTGCCCCGAAGCAGGTCGCCTGGCCCGCGCCCCAACCGATATGCACCTTGTCGCCGCGCTTGAGCGCGGCGAATTCGCCGGACTGCGGCAGGGTCACCTCGAGCGTTTCGCCGGCCGCATCCTCGACCAGCACGCGGCTGGCGGCGCCGTTGAACAACAGGCTCGTCACCGTGCCCTCGAGCCGGTTGTCAAAGCCCGACAGCGCCTCGGCACTGGCGGCAAGCCGGATGGATTCGGGGCGCACGAAGATCTCGGCCCTGTCGCCCTCGGCCAGGGTGGCCCCGGTGGCCCGCATGGCCAGCCCGCTGTCGGTACGCAGCTGCACCGCGCCGGCCTCCGCCCGTTCGACCCGGCCGGTCCAGCGGTTCGACTCGCCGATGAAACCGGCGACAAAGGGGGTGTCGGGGCGGTAGTAGAGGTCCTGGCCCGTGCCCACCTGCTCGAACCGGCCGGCATTCATCACGGCGATCTGGTCCGACATGACCAGCGCTTCGGACTGGTCGTGGGTGATATAGACAAAGGTGGTGTCGAAGGCGGCTTGCAGCGCCTTGAGTTCGACCTTCATGTGTTCGCGCAGTTTGAGGTCCAGCGCGCCAAGCGGTTCGTCCAGCAGCAGTACGTCCGGCTCAAGCACCATGCAGCGGGCAATGGCCACGCGCTGCTTTTGCCCGCCCGACAGCTCGTCGACCTTGCGCGCGCCGATGCCCGGCAGCCCAATCCGGTCGAGCGCTTCATCGACCTTGCGGGCGATCTCGGGTTTGGCCATGCCGCGGCGGCGCAACCCGTAGCCGATGTTCTCGGCAATCGTCATCATGGGGAAAAGGGCCAGATGCTGGAACACCATGTTCACCGGGCGTTTGTTCGGGGGCGTGTCCAGCACCGAGCCGCCCTTGATCCGGATATCGCCCGAACTGGGGTCGAGGAACCCCGCGATCATCCGCATGATCGTGGTCTTGCCGCAGCCCGAAGGCCCGAGGATCGAAAAGAAGCTGCCCGGCGGCACCGAGAAAGAGACGTTGTGGACAGCGGTCGTATCGCCGAAACGTTTGACGAGGTCGGCGCATTCCAGATCAGGGGTCATGTGAAGTCCGTTGAGTGGGGCGGCCCCGCGCAGGGACCGCCCGGTGTCATCAGTTGGCGGCCTGGACGCGATCCAGCACTTCGCCCTCGATCTGTTCGAGGCCGGCGGGGACGGGCGGATACCACTTGATGTTGTCGACCGCTTCGGGCGGGAAGCTGGCCTGATACTTGGCTTTCAGGCTGTCCTCGACATATTCGTCCGCGCCGGCGGACGCGGTGAAGTTACCGACAGCATCGGTGATCTTTGCCGCGATTTCGGGCTGCATGACAAAGTTGATCCACTCATAGGCCACGTCATCGGCCTGCCCCTTGGCGGGCAGCACGAAGGTGTCGATCCACCCCAGCGCGCCGGATGCGGGCGCGACGAAGGTGATGTCGGCATTGTCGTCGTTCAGCTTCCAGCCGCCGGTGTCCCAGGCCATCGACGCGGTCACTTCGCCCGAGCGTACCAGGTTCATCAACTCATCGCCGCCGCCCCAGTAGGTTTTGACGTTGGCCTTGCACTCGGTCAGCTTGGCTTCGACCTTTTCCATGATTTCCTTGTACTTCGCCTCATCGCCGTAGGCGGCGAAGGGGTCTTCGCCCATGGCAAAGGCAAAGCCGATCAGCGTCGGGCGCTTGAGGCGGTAGGACACCTTGCCCGCCACTTCGGGCGCGCAGAGGTCGGTGTAATCCTTGACCACGTCGCCTGCCTCGGCGGTGTTCAGCACCAGGCCCGAGGTGCCCCAGACATGCGGCACGCCGTAGACGTCGCCGTTCACGGTGGTGTTCTCCATCGTGGCCTTCAGCATCGAGGGGATGAAGAGGTCCTGATCCAGCTTGGAGACATCCATCGGCTTGTAGATGCCGAACTCCATCTGTGGGCCCATCACGCGGTCCTGGCTGGGCTGCGCGAGGTCGAACCCGCCGCCGCCGGTGGCGCGCAGCTTGGCGATCATTTCCTCGTTGTTCGATTTGGTCACCTCGACCGTGTGGCCGGTCTGTTCCTCGAACATGGCGACGACATCGTCGGGCGCGTATCCGCCCCAGGTCAGGAGGCGCAGCGTGTCGGCCTGCGCCACGGAAGCGAGACCCGCCAGCACGGTCGTGGCCAGCATAAGGGTTCTGGTCATGGGATATCCTCTCTGTCGTGTACTGTTGTTCCGGTCAGAATGCGCGCGCCGGACCAAATGGTCAAATTCTAGTTCGGCACGAAACGCTTCCTTGTCCTCCTGAATTGCGAAACCGCCGTGACAGTTTTTGAAATGACGCAGTGTCCCGCGCCCGTTGGCCGGGAGCCGTCGGTAGTATCCACTAATGGCAAGGAGCGATCCGCTTTCTGCGGGCGGGCAGGGAGCGTTTGGACTGACCGACCTCGCCTGACGGTTGCATTGATGGGGTGCAGCGTGCCGCTTGCGCGATTGCCCGGCGGCTCTGCGATCATCGGATTGAGGCGCGCAAGGTGCTTCGCATCGCGATCGGTCGGCGCGGACGGGTCGCACCTTCAAACGGCGTAAACCGGCAGATCGGCCGCCGCGCCCCGGCTTCGCAGGTCGCTGCTCCGGTTCTCGGTGCTGGACCGGGCCAGCGGCGCTTCCGCCGCGACGAATGTTGCATCTGGCCCTTGCTTATTGCTAAGTCCCTGAGAACGCCGCATAGTTGTCGGAACTCATGTGACGTGTATGCGAGAACGATGAAAGACCAGGATGCCACGCCGCCCGATATCAGCGGCAAGCTGCTGCAGTTCCTCGATGCGGCGTATGAGGCCCCTTTCGATCCCGGCAACTTCGACGAGGTGATCGACAGCGCGGCGGCCTATCTGTTTGCCTCCGCCTCCGATCCGTTGCCTGCGTGGCACGTCCGGCAAGGTCTGCACGATCCGCTGATCGAGTCCCATTCGGCCCGGCTGCAGAGGATGCTCGAAGCGCAGGAAACCGACGTTCGGACGCGGCCGGAAGCTCTGGTGAAGAACCGGTTGGCGGCGCTGGTGATAGACCCTTCGGGAACCTGCATCGGCAATTCCAACGCCGCATCGTTGTTCGGCCTGACCTTCCCCTGCGAGCTGGAAGACCTGCGCTTTTCCGGCGATACGGCGGCGCTTCTGCGCCGCATGCTGGCCGACACCCGGCGCAATGTACCGATGGAGACCGATGCCGCCGTGCTTGAGATGCCGGATGGCGAGCGTTTCGTCGCGCGCATCACCCAGCATCAGCACGTGGACCCGGACAGCGGCGAATCGTGCAGCGGGCTGGCGGTGACGATCGCGCGGGTTGCCTGGGGCGACGACAGCCTGCCCCTCATCCAGGGCGCCTTCGGTCTTTCGACCTCCGAATCCGAGGTGTTGCTGGAAATCCTGCGCGGTCGGAGCCACGCGGAAATCGCCGAACTGCGGGGGCGGAGCGTCGAGACGATCCGCAGCCAGGCGAAGGCGATCCTGGGCAAGACAGGCTTTGCCCGGATGCCGCAACTGATTGCGATCCTGAACCAGATGGCGTTGTTTTCGGAGCCCGGCATCGTGCCGGAGGCAGAGGCCCATGTGCCCGCGATGCCCGACGCCCTGCGGCTGGACGTGGGGGAGGGACGGCGCCTGGCCTACCGCCAGTTCGGCCGTGTTGGGGGAATGCCCGTGCTCTTCGTGCACGGCTACATCACGGGTCCCTATTTCAACGCACCGTTGGTCGACGGGTTTTCGTCCATGGGTCTCGACGTGCTGGCACCGTCGCGCCCGGGGTTCGGACAATCCTCGGTGCCGCGCGACTGGGACGCCTATGACGACGTGGTCGTCGCTGACGCTCTGGCGCTGGCCGAAGCGCGTTTCGGCGAACCGGTTCTGATCGTTGCACACCAGGGCGGAGTCAGCCATGCCTGCCGGATCGCCCGGGCGCTGGGGCCCCGCTGCCGGGGCATGCTGATGGTGAGCGCGGGCATTCCCATCGACGACGCGCGGCACGTCCGCCACATGAATCGTCAGACCCGGGTCGCGGCCATCGCGGCGCGCTACACGCCGTCGATGTTTGCGATGTTGCTCAGGATCGGGATCGCGCAGTTCAACCGGATCGGCCATGTCGCCTACCTGAACAAGTACTTCCAGGGCTCGCACGCCGACATCGAAGCGTTGAAGCGGCCGGACATCCTCGACCTCTACCGCCGCAGCGTGCACCACATGATCACGCAGGGCACGCGGCACATGGTGACGGACGGGCGCGCGGCGATGGCGGACTGGGGCGGCGACTACAAGGCACTGGGCGTTCCGATCCGCTGGTTGCACGGGAGCGCCGATCCGGTCATGGAGGTGAGCTTTGTCGAGGAGTGGGCAAAGGCGCATGGCCACGACCCCGTGGACATCGTGGAAGGCGGCGCGAACAGCATGCTGTGGCTACACGCGGACCGCGTCCTGCAAGCCTTGGCAGGACTGATCGAAGATACGGAAAACGATGGATAAACGTCGTCATTCACCCTTGAGGGTGATGCGGTGCTCGGCGGAGTCCGTTAACCGTCCTGCTTAGGCAGGACCGAGCAGTCCATCCACCTGATTTCTCAGGCTTCGCCCGTGTGGAAGCGGACCCGTTCGTCATTGCCGCAGACTTGATTTTGAGACGGATTTACCATGCCTACGCCGCAAGACACGATCGCCTTCGGGGCGACACAATGGTTCTACGAAGTCAACGGGACCGCGCGCCCGAACGACATCCGCTACTTCGATCTCGGCAACGGGCGCGTGCTGTCCAGTTGGTGGGTGACGCGTAACCCGCTCGCCGACCAGATCCCCAGCCTGGATGACGGGTTCACCGGCGTTTACAATTCGGCGTACTACATGATCCGCGACATCGACGGCACAGAAATCGTGCCGCCGACGCTCATGGACCCAGCCTATACGACCGCCGTCGGGCCAAACGGCAATCCGCAGATGGTCTTTGCCGCGACGCCCACCCCAACAGGCGAGATCGTGCTGCACTATGGCATCGTCGACACGATCTATCCGCCCGTGATGGATCACTACACCGTCACCGTTTCGGCCAATGGCACGCCGGGAGCCCCAGTCGCCGTGCCGTCCAACAGCCAGTATATCCTCGCATACGACAGTGTCCTGCTGTCCAACGGCAATGCGGCCGTCGTGTCTGAGGCAGGTGTGACCGTGATCGACTCCACCGGCGCAATCGTCGGGACCAGCGGCAGCTATGGCGGCACCGACGATTGGAAAATCCTCGAAACGTCCGACGGACGGCTCATGGTGATCACGGCCTACGGCGCGCGGGCCAGCGCGGACACCAACATCAAGGGTCAGTTCTTCGATCTGACCGGGGCACCGCTGGCGCAGGAGTTCGACATCGCGGGCCCGCCGGCGACCCCGAGCTACGCCTACTACGTCGATGCCGGGGCAGGGGTCACGGAGTTGACGGACGGCCGCTTTGTCGTGGCATGGGGCGAAGAAGGGTCTTCGCTGGAGGGCAACACGGCCAACGCGCAAAGCGGCATCCACGTGGTGATCCTGAACTCTGACGGGACAATCGCCAAGGGTCCGTTCCTGGGCAATCCGGACGCGCAGTCCATGGCGCAGTTCGAGCCGACGGTGTTCGCGCTGGCAGACGGCGGCTTTGCCATCGGGTACGAGAGCGACGACGTCGTGGGGACCATCACCACGCAATACCGCATCCAGCTTTTCGACGCCGCGGGCGATCCGGTCGGCCCGTCCTATCATCCCGACGCCTACACGCTGTCGGGTCCCGAAGCGCGTGGCCAGCAGGAAATGGTCATCCTGCCCGATGGGCGCGGCCTCGTGATCGACGAGTTGGGTGGCTCCACCGTGATCGAGATCGGCAATGGCATCGTGGCGGGCAACACGCCTCCGGTGACACCGGGCTTTACCGGCACGACGGACGAGAACACGCCTTTCACCGGGCAGCTGATCGCGACGGATGCGGACGGCGACCCCCTGACCTTCGTGGCGAACCTGATCCCGGCGCTGAACGACGCGGGGCAGATCGTGGGCAACGCGGTGGTGAATTCCGATGGCAGCTTTACCTTCACGCCGGGCTATCCTGGGATCAGCCCGGTGGGCACCGCGCGGTTCACCTATACAGTGTCCGACGGTGTGAACACGGGCGTATCGGGCACGGCGGTCTTCACCGTGACGGCAGGCTCGGGCGGGAACCCGACCAACACCGCGCCGGTGCCGGGGGCTGTCGTCTTGAACGGCACCGAGGATACCGCCATCGCCGGGCAGGCCACAGCGACCGATGCCGACAACGACGCGCTGACCTATGCGCTTGGGGCGACGGCGGCGGCGCACGGGACGGCCACGATCACCAGCGGCGGTGCGATCAGCTACCAGCCGGACGCCGATTTCTTCGGGTCGGACAGTTTCGATATCACGGTGAGCGACGGCACCAATGCGCCGGTGACCACCTCTGTCACGGTCAATGTCGCGGGCGCGCAGGACGTGCCGGTGGCGCAGGACGGCAGTGGCACCGTCGTTTCCGGAAACGCCCTGACCACCGCGCTTTCGGCCTTCGATGCGGACGGGGACACGCTTGTCTTTGCACTGGACAGCGGCCCGGCCAACGGCAGCGTCACGGTGTCGGCCAACGGGTCTGCGGTCTACACGCCCGACGCTGGATTCTCGGGCAGCGACAGCTTTGTCTTCCGCGTCTCAGACGGCACGGACACCGACACAGGGACAGTTTTCGTGCAGGTGGACGCCGCTCCGCCCCCCGCGCCTATGACGCTCGCCGCCCTGAACGGGACGACGATCACCGGCCTGCAGCCGGGCGGGCGGATCACGGTGACCGATGCGACCGGGCTCGATCCATCCGACCTTGTGGTGGACGCATCGACAGGGAGCGTGACATTCGGTGGCGTCCAGTTCCAGGTGACGGCGGATCTTGCCGCCAACAGCTTTGTCCTGGCCGAAGCGGCGGGCGGCGGGTTTGACTTGATTCTGCTCGATGAACTGGAGGGCAACGGAAGCGACCTTGGCGAAGGCACCGCGGTGTCGGGTGGCATGGTCAACGGACTCGGTCCGGACGGGTTCTTCACCGGCAACGGCACGCGCGACTACACGGTCACACTCGATGCATCGACCTCAGCCTACGACAACGCGATCGGGGCCTACGTGCGCCGCGCAGACGGCAGCATTTCCGACGTCCAGGTCCTTTTCGCCGACGCCAAGGCCGCAGGGGCCGGGGCAACCGCGACGATGTCCAACATCGTGGACGACGGTGTGCTGGAATTCTTCTTCATCCAGAATGCCGCATCGGCGGCGGCAGGGCTGTCCGGTCCACTTTCCATCGACGCATCGGGCAACCTGTTGGAGGGCGGAGTCGACACGGGTCTCACCACCTATTTCTCGGAAGTGGGTCTGAACGCCGACGGTACGGAGCATTTCCTCTCCGGTGCTGTCGATGGCGGGGGCGGCCTGCGTGTCGGCATCGAAGACCTGACTGGCGGAGGTGACATGGACTACCAGGACATGGTCTTTGTGGTTGCGTGGACCGACGACGGCATTTGATTTTCCGCGCGCCCCCGGATGCGTGTCCATCCGCGGGGCCCGCCTCAGCGGCGCCTGTGCGTGGCGCGTTTGTTGGTTGAAGTTATTTGGGTTGCTTCGGCGTGTCACGTTTCGTGACGCATCGGTTGAGTTGTTTCGTTCTTGCCGAGTATGCGTTTGCGGGACACGCCATGCGAATTTTGCGCATGGTTGGCACGGCTGCCGGGGGTGAGTGACCGCGCAGTCCGTCAAGACGTCGAAGAGGGCGGCAGGGGCTTGGCCCCGCCGCCCCATTATTCGCCCAGCGTCCTTTGCATGTCGCTCGGCATACGTGCCGCGATTGTCTCGCGCTGTGCCATTCGAAACGGCGCAGCCCATTTTTCCGGAGACAACCGTGACCGCGCTTCCCGACAGGCACACGCGACCTGACCGGAGGCGCAGATTCGATGCGTGGCCGGGCCATGCATGGGGCGCGACGCCCCCGTATCCCTCAGTCCGTTTCGCGGTGACCGATGCGCACGTCGTCCCGATGCGCAGAGGTATCGAGCCGCCGGGACGCGCGTGTGCCCGGCACGTACATCTCCGCCATACGAAAGTAGGCGCGCAACTCCTCTTTGACGATACCGAGCGTCTTGCGGGCTTCGCGCACCGGCATCGACTGCCACGGCTCCTGCTCGAAGGGGATCAGGTGAAGGTTGCGGCCCGGCAGGTTGTCGATGGAAAATCCGACGCCCAGCCGGAAGGAGGCGATGTGCGCCTCTTCGAACCGCCAGTGTTTCGGGTATTCCGTGGTCGACACGCGAATGAACGTGTCGATGGCCTCGTCGGTTATGTCCGAAGCTGCCCCCATGGTGGCGCCGATGACGAAGGCTTCGTCCTGGACGTGTAGCCCACGCCCCAGAAGGACGTGGATGCAGTCGTGGCGCGGCAAGGATATCGCGCCGGGCAGGGCCTCCGGGCTTTCCGGGTTCTCGTAGCGGCGGATGATCTCGGGGACGTCTTGGGGTTCGGCCGCAGGCAGGGTGGCGAGCACGCCGGCGATGGTCATCTCGTCGGTATCGAGCCCGGGGTTCCATTCGTCCCAGTTCAGGTCGATGCGTCGGCCCATGGGTCAGCCCTCCCCATCTGTGAACTCGGTGATGGCGGCGAAGTTGTCATTCTCGGCCACCGCCGCCTGAAGCGCGCCTTCCAACGCCGCCACGTTGGCGACATCGACGAAACTGCCAAGGTCCGCGCGGCGCAACACATGGTTGCCGCGTATGCCGATACCAATGGTTGTCAGCTGTATCGGTGTCTTTGCGGCAAGGTCCTCGATGGCCCGCTGCAACGCCTCGCCATCGTCGGCGGCGCCGTCGGTGGTCACGATCATTCGGAAGGTGCCGAAACCCCGGACGGAGCTTGCCTCTGCCTCAAGCATCGCCTGCGTGTCGAGGATCGCGCGTGTGAGAGGCGTGGACCCGGTGTCGCGGATCGGAGCAAGAGCTGCCGGCAATGTCCGTCGTGCGTCGGCGACAGATGCGAAGGGGAGCACGACACCGGCGTTGAGCGCGACAACCGCGACCCGGTCGGTGTCCTGCATGGCGCTCAGGGCATCGACGACCGCCTGCTTCGCGGCCTCCATGTCCGATCCCATGGACCCGCTGTCATCCAGAACGATGGCGGTTATGCGGCGGTTCGGGTCCGGGAGGGCGTCGACCAGATCCGCCTCCAGCGACGGCCAGGCGGCGATGGCCGCCCAGTCGGGCGGGACGGGATCATGTGTGATGGTGACCCAGTCCAAGTTCGACTGGCTGCGAAAAATCACGACGGCCGCAATGGCGACGATCCCGGCCGGAATGGCAATCTTGGCGATTTTCATGTCGTCTCCTCCTCATTGCAGCGGTGAAAAGGTGGTGGCTTCGGCCTGCACGGTCAGCACGCGGAACACCACGCGCATGTTCTCCCGCCACTCGGCCTCCGTCTTCGGTGGATTGTGGAGCGGACTGGAAATGCCGACGCCGTCCACCGTGAACTGGTCGCGGTTCATCTTTACGCCCAGGTCGGCCGCGTATTGTGTCAGCGCATCCACCACCGCAATCGCCCGGTCGAGCGAGAGGTTCTGAGTGGAGGTCCGGATCGCGCGCAGCTCCGCATTGTCCGCGCCGTCCTGTTCACGCCGAAGGAAGTGCAGCGGGTCGGAGTGGCCCTCGACCGTGATGATCGCCCCGGAATAGGTGGACGCGAGGCGCAGGATCTCTTCGAAGTCGGAGGCATAGAGCTCGATCGGGAAGGTCGTGCTGTCGGGTTCGAAATACACCTCGAAGTCGATCTTCGTGTTGGCGTCGAGTTGTCCGGTGCGGCGCAACTTCTGCACCGCTGCTGCGGCGGCCTCCGGGTTGAAGGCGGCGACCTGGCGTTCGTCGAGGTTGGTCAACCCGTCGGTCAGGGCGGTGTAGTCCCATTCCGCCGTCGCAAGATTGGCGGGTGAATCCAGCCGGTCGGCACCGCGGAGCGCGACATTGACCTCTCCCAGAAGGACGTCGAAACGACGCGGCTCTGCCGGATCGCCGAAGTGCTTGGCGTTGCCGGACCAGCCGTCCGTGATCGCGTCCTGCCAGAGGAAGACGCCTTCTTCGCGGGGCAGACCGCCAAGGAACTCATTGGCCATGAGGTCGGCCATCTCCGCCTGCTGCGGGCTGCCGTCCTGTGCCATGAAGGCACGCATCTCTTCTTCCGCGCGGAAGAAGATGTTGACCATCTGTGCGATGTCGTCGCGATGAGCGTCGAAGTAGTCGGCGCGGACGGCGATGTAGTCGCCGATGACGGAAGCCGCCTCTTGCGTCGAGATCAGGATTGTGGCGCCCTTGATGGAACCTTCGGCGCCGGTGCCGACCGTTCCGCCAGACGTCAGGAAGCGCGCGTCCGGCAGGATGACGGCGGCGGCGTCGGCCCGTCCGTCGGCCATGGCGGCAGAGGGCGTGTCGCCGTCACCGGTCAGGTCCGCGACCCAGACGATTTCCACGTCATCGAAGGACAGGCCGCCATCCGCAAGGATACGTCCGACGAAATCGACGTGCGGTCCATTGGCCTGGATGGCGATGCGCTTGCCCTTGAGGTCGGCAATACGGTCGATCCCGTCCGCCGCCACGATGCCGTCCCCGGCCGAGAACGAGTGCTTGAAGAAGACGATCTGTTCGGTCCGCGCGTCGAACTCGGTCACCGGTGTGGCGGAGGCCAGCATCCCGAGCGTGCCGCGCAGGTAGGGCGTCTCGCAGGCGAGGTAAGCCCTGAGCTGCGCCTCGAAACTGTCCTCGACGGTCAGCGACAGCGGCAGACCGGCGTCACCCAGCATCCCACCGTCGTTTTCGAGCGACGCGCCGTTGGCATAGGCGACCACGCCATCGGCGCCCCACGCGATCAGTGGCATTTCTTCGATCCATCCCGATGGGCAGTCGCGTACCCCGTCGGTCACCGTCTCGGCCAGCCGGTCTCCGGGCGCGGCAAGCGCGGCCTGTCCGCAAAGCACGAGGGCGGTGAGGAGGGCAGAGGAAAATGTGTTCATGAAAGAAAACCTCCGGTTCAATGTGGGGTGTTTGCTTCGTCCGCTGGCATCATGTGGCGCGCCGGGGTCAGCAGGCGTTCCGCGACATCCGAGGCGACCTCGACGTTTTCGAGAAGGCCGCGGGCCGCAAGAAGATCGGTCTGGTCGAAGGCGGCGTTCATCGCGTTGACGGCGGCGCGCAGCTTCTCGCGCGAGACGTCCTCCGTTGACGTGTGCTTGCGACGGCGGAGCGCGGCATGGGCGGCGGCGGCTTCCTCGATCAGTTCGGAGCGCAGGAGCACCGCCGAGAGGTCGCGCTGGCGGTCAGGGCTGTAGAAGATCTCGCGCGCGGCGGCGTCGAGCCGGTCGGCGAGACGATCGACCTCGCCCGCGATGTCCTCGCGCATGACGGCGGCAGAGGCGCGCATTTTGGCCGCCCGCAGGTGGGCCTTCGTGATCATGTCGAGTGCGCGCTCTGCGGCCATGTCGGACAGGCCATGCCGCGCCCGGAACGCCATGCGCAGGCGTTCGGCTTCGGACCATAGCCAACTGGCAGGCATCCACGCCGCGATGGCCAGCGTCGCTAACGCGGCAAGCCCTGCTGCTGCGGCGGCGGAGAAACCGGGAAAGGGCAGGGGCATCCTGACGAACCAGGCGAACCCCGCTGCCACAAGTGCGCCAAGCATGGCCGCAAGCCGGAGGGAACGCCCGGGTGTCATCTACGCACCTGCACGGTCACGTCGACCCGCGCCATTCGGGACTGGTGCGCCCGGTCGCTTTCGCCGTCGTCCTGTGGCAGGGGCGCGGACCCGCCGATCCCGGTTACCGTCAGCCGGTCGTCCGGCAGACCCATGGCCCGGGCTATCTGCGCGGCCACCTGGGCGCGTTTTTCGCTCAGTTCGAGGTTGGCGTCGGCATCGCCTGTCGTGCCGGTGTGCCCCACGATGACGACATGCTTTCGGTCATCGGGCAGAGCAGAGGCCAGGACACCGCGCAGCCGTTCCTCTTCTCCGTTTGCCAGCGACGTGCCGCGCGAGAAGCGGAAGCTCTCGGTCCTTGCGATGGTGGTCTGCCCGATGATGGCGAGCGCGACCGCGCCTCCGGCGACCACTGCGGACAACGCTGCGGCAATGAATGCACGTCGCGGCAGGGCGGGGTCTGCCTCAACAGCTTTGCTTGTCATCTTGGGTCACCACAAAATGCGTAAATGGAATTGTGGTCAGTCTGGCACATGTCCGGGCGCAGCGGAACCGGCGAAGGGGACCGGGGCTATGGAAAGTCCTGAATTCCTGACGGGTTCCGGTCGTGCACCGGCTTTGGCCTCCTGTCCGTTGCCCACGCAACAGGCAGTGTGGCGCGGCCCACACGCCCGAGTCGCAGTGGGCCTGTGGGGCATTTTCCGCAACCATACATGCCTGTTTCGGCGAATGGGTCGTGATCGGCACGTCGGAGTCGCGCGCCCCTCCCGTATCATCGGACGGTGATTGCTCAAGGTTTGGGCGAGCGTGGGAAAAACTCGCCGCTTTATTGTGCCGTGGGCGCAAATGCCCCTGTCCGGTCGTCGGATCTGTTGCCGCAGCGCCGGTGACTGTCGCTTGATGAGGGGGCAGGGCGTTTAGGGTTCCACCGCCATACGGCGGGTTCGGTCCGAGAAATGCCACCCGGCGGGCAAACTCCCGCAGGGCACACGGCGGGGCAAAATCCCGGGAGACTTCACTGCGTCGGTTTCGTCCGCGCCTGATCTCTTTGTTCCGCCAGCGGGGTGAAACGCACGTTGAAAACGGCGGGACGCACAACGGGGAAGACTTATGACCAAAGCCATTCTGACCGCTGCCGCGCTCTCTGCTGCCCTGCTGTCGAGCACGGCCTTGCCACTGGCGGCCGAGGAGAAGACGGAGTTCAAGCTCGCCTGGTCGATCTATGTCGGATGGATGCCGTGGGGCTATCTGGAAACCTCCGGCATCATGGACAAGTGGGCGGAGAAATACGGCATCGACGTCGAGATCGTGCAGATCAACGATTATGTGGAATCGATCAACCAGTACACGGCAGGACAGTTCGACGGGGTATCCGCGACCAACATGGACACGCTGTCCATCCCGGCGGGCGGCGGCGTGGACACCACCGCGCTGATCGTGGGCGACTATTCCAACGGCAACGACGCGGTGATCCTGAAGGGCGAGGGCACGCTTGCCGATCTGAAGGGCAAGCCGATCAACCTCGTGGAGCTGTCGGTGTCGCACTATCTGCTGGCGCGCGGGCTCGACACCGTGGGCCTGTCCGAGCGTGACCTCGACGGGGTCATCAACACGTCGGACGCGGACATGATCGCAGCTTATTCGACGTCTGACGTGGAGGCCGTGGTGACATGGAACCCGCTGGTGTCGGAAATCCTTGCCACGGGCGACAAGGCGAATTCGGTCTTCGACAGCTCCATGATCCCGGGCGAGATCCTCGACCTGATGGTGGTCAATACCGAGACGCTGGCCGACAATCCGGCCTTCGGCAAAGCGGTGGCGGGCGCATGGTACGAAGTCATGAGCCTGATGGCGGCGGGTGACGAAGAGGTGTTGACCGAACTGGCCGAAGCGTCGGGCACCGACCTTGAGGGCTACAAGGCGCAACTGGCCGCGACCGAGATGTTCTACGATCCGGCCGAAGCCGTGGCGCAGGCGTCGTCACCCGAGTTGCCCGGCACGATGACGGAAGTTGCGGAATTCCTGTTCGATAAGGGCATTCTGGGCGAAGGCGCGCCCTCTGCCGATTTCGTCGGTGTGGCCTATCCGGACGGGTCGGTGACCGGGGACGAGAACAACGTGAAGTTCCGTTTCGACACGACCTACATGCAGATGGCCGCGGACGGCGAACTGTAAGGACATGGGCCCCGGGCATCGCGCCGGGGCCTGACAGCCATGAGGCTCATCAACCGCATCCCCTCACGCCCGACGGCCTTTGCGCTGGCAGCGTTGCCCTTCGTGCTGGTCGTCATAGCCTATGCCGTCGCATCGGACATCCGCCTGACGGCCAACCCGGCGGACAAACTGCTGCCCGCGCCCTCGACCATCGGGGACACGGCGGTACGGCTGTTTACCCAAGGCGACAGGCGAACCGGCGAAATCCTGTTGTGGAAGGACACCTGGGCGTCGCTGATCCGGCTCTTGGGCGGGGTGGCCATCGCGGCGACCCTGTCGCTGGTGATCGGCATGGGGATCGGTCTTTTGCCCTACGTCCGGCGGACGTTCTCCGGCTTCGTGGCGGTGATCTCCATGGTCCCGCCGCTCGCACTGCTGCCGATCCTCTTCATCGTCTTCGGGCTGGGGGAGACCTCGAAGGTGGTTCTGATCGTCATCGGCATAACGCCCTTCATGACACGGGACCTGTCGCAGAAGGTTCTGGACATCCCGCACGAACAGATCGTCAAGGCGCAGACGCTGGGGGCCTCGACCTTCGTGATCGCGCTGCGCGTGGCGCTGCCCCAGGTGTTGCCGCGCCTCATCGCCAATGTGCGGTTGTCGCTCGGCTCCGCCTGGCTGTTCCTGATCGCAGCCGAGGCGGTGGCCTCTGACGTCGGGCTCGGCTACCGGATCTTCCTCGTGCGTCGGTACCTCGCGATGGACGTGATCCTGACCTACGTGGCGTGGATCACCCTGCTGGCTTTCCTTATCGATTGGGGATTGCGGACGCTGTCGCGCAAGGCGTTCCCGTGGCTGGAGGCAGGGCTGTGAGTTTCGTCGTCGCAAAAAATGTCTGGAAGCAATATGGCGACCGCCCGATCCTCGAACGGGTCAACGTGGAGGTCGAGAAGGGCGCCTTCATCTCGATCATCGGGGCATCCGGCTGTGGCAAATCCACCTTTCTGCGGATGCTGCTGGCGGACGAACAGCCCACCAAGGGCGAGATCAGCATCGAGGGCGGTGCACCCGCACAGGAACCGCGGCGCGAACGGGGCGTCGTCTTCCAGCGCTACTCGGTCTTTCCGCACCTGACCGTGCGCGACAACGTGGTCGCCGCCGAGAGCTTCGGCACCCCGTTCGGGCGGTTCTTCGGCAAAAGGCTGAAGGACACGCGTGCGCGGGCGCAGGTCACGCTCGACCGGATCGGGCTGGGCCATGTAGCGCTGCACTATCCCGCGACGCTGTCCGGGGGCATGCAGCAGCGGCTTGCCATCGGGCAGGCGCTGGTCGCGGAACCGCGCATCCTGTTGCTGGACGAACCCTTCGGCGCGCTCGACCCGGGCACGCGGCTGTCGATGCACGACTTCCTGACCGAATTGCGCGAGCGGACGAACATGACCGTCTTCATGGTCACGCACGACATAGAAGAGGCGTTCAAGCTGGGCGACCGCGTCCTGATTTTCGACAAGGTTCGCCGCGATCCCGAACGTCCTCATCGCTTTGGCGCGACCATCACCCACGACCTCGAGTCCTCGAACGGGCACGAGCCGCACCAGGACCTGCTGGACGGCATCCCGTGGCTATCAGGGATGACACAGCTTCCCGACGAGGACGACGAACCCACCGTGCAGGCCGCCGGGCCCCTTGCACGGGACGACGCCAAGGCCCGGAACAAGTCACCCCTTTGACAGGGGTAAGAGACGGAGACAGAGATGTTTTCTGAGCTTCACCACGCCGAGGCCTGCGGCCGCGATCCCCGTGCAATGTCCGAGCGTCACACCGGGCGCGAGAAAAGGCACCACCACCCGGACCTGACAAAGCTGGCCGGATGGAAGGCCATGCAGAAGGAGGGCGAGCTGCCTGAGGGCCGCTGGGACGAGGAACGCCGCTGGGCATTGCGCATGGGTCTGACTGGCGCCGACAGCATCGACGACAAGTCGATCCCGACCTTCGCGCGGGGCGAGTTGCCGCATTACGCCGGTATCAACACCTTCCTGAAGGCGCCCTACGCCGAGGACGTGCTTGAGGTCGCGCACTACGACGCCACCGTTCTGGGCATTCCCTTCGACGGCGGCACCACCTATCGGCCCGGCACACGGTTCGGGCCGCAGGGGGTGCGGAAGATCTCGGCGCTCTATACGCCCTACAACTACGAGATCGGAGTCGACCTGCGCGAGCAGATGACGCTGTGCGATGCGGGCGACGTTTTCACTATTCCGGCGAACATCGAGAAGAGCTTCGACCAGATTTCCCGCGCCGTGTCCCACGTGTTCTCTTCCGGCTCCCTCCCGATCATGATCGGCGGCGACCACTCCATCGGGTTTCCCTGCGTGCGGGGCATCGCGGAATGTACGTCGAAGAAGATCGGCATTGTGCACTTCGACCGCCATGCCGACATCCAGGAAAAGGACCTGGACGAGCGGATGCACACGACGCCGTGGTTCCATTCCACCAACCTGCCCAATGTGCCGGCCAAGAACCTCGTTCAGATCGGCATCGGCGGCTGGCAGGTCCCGCGCGAGGCGGTGAAGGTCGCGCGCGAGCGTGAAACCAACATCATCACCATGAGCGACATGGAAAAGATGGGCGTCGACAAGACCATCGAAATGGCGTTGGAGATGGCCTGGGACGGGGTCGACATGGTCTACATGTCCTTCGATATCGACTCGATCGACTGCGGGTTCGTGCCGGGCACAGGCTGGCCGGAGCCGGGCGGTTTCCTGCCTCGGGAAGCATTGGCACTGGCGTCGGGCATTGCCGCGGAAGGTATTTGCGGCATGGAGCTGGTCGAGGTTTCGCCGCCCTATGACACCTCGGACATCACGGCCCTGATGGGCACGCGGGTGATCGTGGATGTGCTGGGGGGACTCGTTGCCAACGGCAAGCTCGGCGCACACAAGACGCACATCGACAAGCCGGTGGCAATTCCGCACGGCGCGTTCGAGGGCAAGCGCTGGTCCAACAGAAAACCGCATTTCTGAGGTTCGCGATGCCACACGATCACGGCCCGCATGGCCACCACCATCATCATCACTACGAACACCACGACCACGGCCATACACATGGGCCGGGCCACAACCATCCGCATCCCGACCACCTGCATTCCCACATGCACGACCACGACGAGGCCGCCGATCTTCAGGTGCTTGCCGTGCAATTCATCGAGGGCTTCATGCAGGCCAAGGACAAGACCAGCTACCTGAAGCTGGCCGGCGTGCCCTTCGAACGGCCAGGGGCAGGCGGCGCCAAAGCGCTGAAGCTGGTGGACGTGGAGCTTAAGACCGATTGGCAGGTGGGCACCGCCTCGCCGTCCTTCGGCTCGCGGGAACTGAGTTATCTGCCGTTTCCGGGCCAGATGGTCCGTGAGCGCACCAACATGTCCCTAGTCTACGTGTCGATGGACGAAAAGTCCGTCACCGATATCAGGGATTTTCTTTTGCAACGGAAACGGGAGATCGAAACATGAAACACCTTGGCTTCGGGCTTCTGGCCGTTTGTGCCTCGCCGGTACTGGCCCACGACGGCGTCCACCTTCATCCGCACGACAGCGCACTGACGCCTTGGCTTATGGGGATTGGAGCGGTTTCCATCCTCGCCGGGATGCTGATCGCCGCGCGCCGCAGGGCCTGACGCAAGCATCTCAAACTATGACGGCCGGCGCGTCTTGCGCCGGCCGTTTCGTTTTCCCGGGGTTCGACCGGGACACGACCAGCCGGGAAAAAACGTGCCGTGTTCTGCGCGAAAGGGCGCGACGTTCAACGCTTTTCCGCGCCGGGTGCGCCCGTCAGGACGACACCAGCACGTTGCGGAATGCCCAGGGATGGTCCGGATCGCTGTCTTCCGGGAAGGCGCCCGGTACGGTGTCGAGCGGGGTCCAGTCGGTGTAATGCGCCTCCACCGGGCCAAGGTAGGGCCGCTGGATTTCGAGGCAGCGCGCGTGGTCCATTTCCTCGGCTTCCACGATCCCGGCCTGCGGGTTCTCCAGTGCCCATACCATTCCCGCCAGCACGGCGCTCGATACCTGCATGCCCGTCGCGTTCTGGTAGGGGGCCAGAGACTTGGTCTCTTCGTTGGACAGCCGTGAGCCATACCAGAGCGCATTCTTCTCGTGGCCGTAGAGCAGCACGCCCAGTTCGTCGATGCCATCCACGATATCGTCGACCTGAAGAATGCGCTTCTCGGTCTGGATCTCGCCGGAGCCGAAGGTTTCGTGCAGCGAAAGCACCGCGTCGTCACAGGGATGGTAGGCGTAATGGCACGTCGGGCGGTATTCCGGCGCATCGGAAGGCCCGACCGTAAAGTAGTCCGAGATCGATACCGCCTCGTTGTGCGTCACGAGGAACCCGAACTGCGCGCCAAGGCTCGGGCACCATGTCCGCACCCGTGTGGTCGCGCCGGGCCGGTTGAGCCAGATCGCCGACCGACAGCCGGACAGGTGGGTGTGGCCGTCTTCCGGCATCCATTCCTCGTGCGTGCCCCAGCCGAGTTCGGCGGGCTGGAACCCTTCGGAGATGAAGCCATCGACCGACCAGGTGTTGACGAACACACCCTTGGGGCGCGGCTCTGTGCAGATCTGGGTGTCACGCTCGGCGATGTGGACGCCCTTCACGCCCAGATCGCGCATCAGCTTCGCCCAGCCGTCGCGCCCGTCAGGAGCGGTGGCGTCGCGCCCTAGGTCGGAGGCGAGCTGGAGAAGCGCCTCTTTGACGAACCAGCTCACCATGCCGGGGTTGGCGCCGCAACAGCTTACGGCGGTGGTGCCGCCGGGATCGGAGGCCTTCATGTCGCGGACCGCCTGACGCAACCGGTAGTTCGTGCGTTTCTCGTTGGAAATGTCGCCGAAGTAGAGCCCGGGCCACGGTTCGACGACCGTGTCTATATAGAGAGTGCCAAGGCGGCGGCACGTCCGGATCAGGTCCAGCGACGAGGTGTCCACAGAGAGGTTTACGCAGAAACCGCCCGGTTCGGTGAAAAGGCCGGACAGAACCTCGTCGTAGTTTTCCGGTGTCAGCGCTTCCTGCAGGAAGGAGTAACCGCGGCCTTCCAGGAAAGAGGCGACCTCCGGATCGGGATCGATGACCGTCAGCCGCGCCGGATCGAATTCGAAGTGCCGCTCGATCAGGGGGAGGACGCCCTTTCCGATCGACCCGAGACCGATAAGCACGAGCGGTCCCTCTATGGTCGCGTGTACGGGGTAGGGTTGGCCGGTGGCTGCATTCATCCGCTGGGTCTCCTTTATATGTGCACCATACATATGGTGCGGACGCCGCGTGGCGCCACCGGAAGCCCGATTGCTGCCGGTGCGGCGCATGGCGTGTCGTCCCGGGTATCGGTGGGCAGGCTCACGGAGGCAACCCCTTCCTTGTGGTTGCGCCGGAGGAAAGGCGCGCCTGCTTTCGGAAAGGGCGGCAGCCTGTGTGCACAATGGGAATTATCACGTCGGACGTTGCAATCCACGGATGTGAGGCTAGGCTCCGGTCAAGTTCCGCTGATCGGGGCGCCGGGGCTCAGCGGCTCTGGCTGGGAAGAAGGGAAACGACGCAGGTGCGCAGTCTGACCATCAGCATTACGGTCACCGCCCTGCTGTGCGCGTTCGGGCCGTTGGCGGCCACGCGTGCGGTTGCGCAGGACGACAGCCAGACGCTTCCCGCGGTGACGGTGGCCGAGGTGAAGACAGCATCTTTCGTCCAGCGCGTGCCAATCTCGGGCAACGTGGTGGCCCGGGACGAAGTGCTGGTCGATCCGGAAGTGTCCGGACACCGCATCGCAGCCTTCGAAGTGGACATCGGTGATGAGGTCGAAACCGGCGACGTGCTCGCGCGGCTGGACGAACGGGTCCTGCGCCGCCAGTTGCAGTTGCGCGAACTGGCGCTGTCGCAGGCTGAGGCCAGTCTTGAACAGGCGCGAAGCCAGGTGGCTGCAGATCAGGCCCAGCTTGATCAGGCCAATTCCGTGTTGGACCGCGCACAGCGGTTGCGTGACAGCGGCACGGGTACGCAGGCTTCGCTCGACGATGCCATCGCGGCCCAGGCGGCGGCGCAATCGGCCCTGACCGCGTCCTCTGACGGCATCACCGTCGCGCAGTCGCAGATCGAAGAGGCGAAGATCAATCGCGATCTGGCGTCCGACGATCTGGACAACGCCACGATCACGGCACCCGTCGACGGTATTGTCACGGCGCGCGACGCGCAGATCGGGTCGACGGTTTCATCCGGGCAGACGATCTTCCGCATCCTGCGGGACGGCGCGGTCGACGTGGAAGCCGAAGTGGTGGAGACCGAACTGGGCCAGATCTCTTCTGGCGACCGCGCGGAGCTTCAGATTGCGGGTATAGGAGCGACAGTCGGCACGGTGCGCAGCATAGACCCGACCGTCGATCCAGTGACCCGACTGGGCGTGGTTGAGATCGAACCGGAAGCAAAGGAAGGTTTGCGGCCCGGCCTGTTCGCCGGTGGCTGGATTATCACCGCCGAGAGAACGTCGCTGGCCGTACCGACCTCAGCGGTGATCAACGACAGTTCGACCGCGTCGGTGCTGGTCGAGAAGGACGGGACGCTTGAACGGCGCGAAATTGTCGCCGGTTTGATCTGGGACGACCTGCGCGAGGTGCTGGACGGCCTCAAGGAAGGCGAGCATGTGCTGGCGCGGGCGGCCGGGTTCTTTTCGGACGGGGACCGGGTTCGACCGGTGACAGGGCAGGGCGACTGATCTCATGAACATGTCGTCCTGGGCCATACGCAATCCTGTGCCGCCCGTGGCGCTGTTTCTCGTTCTCCTGGTTCTCGGCATCTTCTCCTTCATGCGGTTGCCGATCACCCGCATGCCGAACGTCGATCTACCGGTGGTCACTGTCACCTCCGGTCTGCCCGGAAACGGGCCGTCGGAGATCGTGACGCAGATCATCACTCCGCTGGAAGACGAACTGGTGGATGTTCAGGGTGTGCGCCACATCACCTCAGTCGCGGGTGACGGCACCGCCTCCATCACCATCGAGTTCGAGATCAACGTGGAGACGGATCGCGCTGTGAACGACGTGCGCGATGCGGTCGCCGCCGCCCGGGGAGACATGCCCGACGCGGCAAGCGAGCCTATCGTGCAGCGCGTCGAGGTGATCGGTGGCGCGATCCTGACCTATGCCGCCTCCAGTTCGGACAGTTCCATCGAGGAACTTTCGACCTTCGTGGACGATGTCGTCGCGCCACAGATCCAGGGGGCTGCCGGCGTTTCTTCCGTCGACCGGATCGGCGGAGCGGAACGCGAGATCAACGTGGAACTGTCGCCCGACCGGCTGCTGGCCCATGGCCTTACCGTCAGCGACGTGAACGGCCAGCTTCGCCAGCAGAACGTGGACGCGGGCGGCGGGGAAGGGCGCCTTGCCGGACAACAGGTCGCCATCCGTTCTCTGGGCGCGGCGAAGACGTTGGAGGAACTGGGAGCGACGCGCATTTCCCTGCCGAGCGGAGGCACCATTCGCCTCGATCAGATCGGCACGATTGCCGACGGCGCCTCCGACCGGGAAAACTTTGCGCTTCTGGACGGGCGCCCGGTCGTGGCCTTCGGCATCTTCCGGTCGAGCGGTGCGAGCGATCTTCTGGCCGCCGAAGCCGCGCGGGAGAAGTTGGCCGAACTGTCGCGAGACTATCCCAATATCACCTTCACCCAGATCGACGACGCCACCACCTACACCGAAAGCAACTTCGAAACCGCGATGAACACCCTGCTCGAAGGGTCGGCGCTGACCATTCTCGTGGTGATGATCTTTCTGCGCGACTGGCGGGCCACCGTCGTGACGCTGGTTGCGCTGCCGCTGTCGATCATTCCGACCTTCTTCGTGATGGATCTGCTCGGGTTCTCTCTGAATACCATTTCCCTGCTGGCGATCACGCTGGTGGTCGGCATCCTGGTCGACGACGCCATCGTCGAGATCGAGAACATCGTGCGTCATATCCACATGGGCCGGAATGCCTATGACGCCGCGAACGAGGCGGCGCAGGAGATCGGTATGACGGTCATCGCGATCAGCCTGACCATCGTCGCGGTCTTTGCGCCGGTGGGGGTGATGCCGGGCATCGCGGGCAAGTTCTTCCGCGAGTTCGGGCTGACAGTGGCGGTTGCGGTCCTCTTCTCGCTTCTGGTGGCGCGTCTCATCACCCCGCTCTTCGCCGCATACTTCATGCGCAGCGACAAGGGGCACTCCGAACCCGAGGACGGCCTTGTCATGCGCCGGTACATGGGCGTTCTGCGCTGGACGCTTCACAACCGCGCCGTGACGCTTCTTGTGGGACTGGCGATCTTCGCCGGGTCGATTTTTTCCGCCACCCTTTTGCCGACGGAGTTTGTCCCGGCGGCGGACGGGGGGCGCGCGACGGTCACGGTGGAATTGCCGCCCGGTGCCAATACCGACGAGTTGGAAGACCTTGCGCGCCGGATAACGTCGCTGATCCTCGAAATTCCGGAGATGGAGAGTGTCTTTGTCGAGGGGCAGTCGGACACGAAGGCCAGCGTGCGTGTGAACTTCGGCCCGCGCGACGAACGCGACCGGGGGGCGCCCGAGATCATGCAGGACATCCGGAACAGGCTCGCCGATCTCCCCGATGCACGCATTTACGTTCTGGGCGAAGAAGGGGTGCGGGACGTATCCATCAATATCCTCGCCGACGACCGTGACACCGCCCAATTGGCCGCGCGCGAATTGGCCGACGGCATGTCGGAGCTGCCGCAACTGATCAGCGTCGCCATCGAAAGCGCACTGGCGCGGCCCGAGGTGCAGATCATTCCGCGCCCGCAATTGGCGACGCAGATGGGTGTGGACGCGACCACCCTTGCCACCACCGCCCGCATCGCGACAGTTGGGGATGCCGACGCAAACCTTGCGCGCTTCGACGATGGCGACGAGCGCGTGCCGGTCCGCGTCCGCCTGGAAAAGGCCGCACGTCAGGATCTCGACCGGCTTGCGGGCCTGCGGCTGAGAACGAACGACGGGCGGATGGTGCCTTTGGGCGCGGTCGCCAGCGCGCGTCTGGCCAATGGACCCGCCACTATAGAACGCTACGACCGTCAGTACCGGGTGGCCATCGGCGCAACCCTGGCCGACGGCGCCTTCCTCGGCGACGCGACCGGGGCCATCGATGCCTTGCCGCAAGCCAAGGACCTGCCGGACGGTGCCCGGATCCAGCCTGCCGGCGACGTCGAGACCATGGGAGAGATCTTTTCCGGTTTCGCCATGGCCATGGGGGCGGGGATCCTGCTGGTCTATGTCGTTCTCGTCCTGCTGTTCGGCAGCTTCGTGACCCCGGTGACGATTCTGCTGTCGCTTCCCCTTGCGGTCGGGGGCGCGATCTTCGCGCTCTACATCTATGGCGCCGGGATCGGTCTTTCGGTGGTCATCGGCTTCCTGATGCTGATGGGGATCGTCACGAAGAACGCCATCATGCTGGTCGAGTTCGCGCAGGAAGCCGTGCAGGGCGGCATGTCCAGGGCAGAGGCCATGGTCGACGCCGCGCACAAGCGCGCGCGCCCGATCGTCATGACGACGATCGCGATGACCGCCGGAATGGTGCCTTCGGCCCTGGCGCATGGAGAAGGCGGAGAGATCCGCGCGCCCATGGCCATTGCGGTGATCGGCGGCCTTCTTCTGTCCACTGTCTTGTCGCTTTTGTTCGTTCCTTCGCTCTACACGGTGATGGAAGGGCTGAAAGACCGGCTGCTTCGCCTCCTGAAGACGATTCTGGGTGGGGAAGCCCCCGAGTCGGGCGCCCGCGGAGCCGAAGAAGCCCGCTGATCTGCCAGAATTGCGTGGTTCGGCCCCTTTACCGGGGTGATTTGCCCCCGGATTCCCGTCTTGAGTCGCCTCGAGGGCGGTCGATTCATGTCCTTCCCGGCGCCCGGGAGCGTGGGGCAGGGGGCATGGGCGGAAAATTCGACGAAAAAAATGATTACAAAACAATCTCTTGTATGGAGAATTGAGCTTCCGGACAAAAAACCTGAAAAAACTGCTTGCGGGTTTTGGTGAGTAACCGTAGATACCCCCTCACCGGCGGCGCTGAGGCGCCACACGGGACGCCAGACGGAACGGACGGGACGCCAACGAGGGGTTCTGGAGGGGAAGCGAGGCAAACATCTGAGGCATTGACGGGCGGGCGCGCCGGGAAGTTAGGGCGCACCGGTTCGGTTTTTGTCTCTGCGTTATTTGAAATTGCTGGTATCTGAAGAGATATGTGGGCGGCTCTGGTCCTGATCGATGGATCAACCCTCTCATATCAACGCTTCTAGGACTTCGGTCCGATGATGAAGTGTCAGCTTCACTGTTTGGAGCGGCTTTCGGTTTCTGATGAAACCAAAAGCACGTTATCAAACAGATGACTTCCAATGCGTATCCAATCCTTAGCCGGGTGGATATAGGGACCACGCCCCCAAAGCTGGTCTTGAAGTATTGGAGATGTGCAGAGGTTCGAACGTCAAGGATAGCAGGGTAACCTGCTTTCAACTTGAGAGTTTGATCCTGGCTCAGAACGAACGCTGGCGGCAGGCCTAACACATGCAAGTCGTGCGCGCCTTCGGGTGAGCGGCGGACGGGTGAGTAACACGTGGGAATATGCCCTTCTGTTGAGGATAGCCCCGGGAAACTGGGAGTAATACTCGATACGCCCTTTGGGGGAAGGAAGGATTAGCCCGCGTCTGATTAGGTAGTTG